>CAZUPH010000033.1:1083-25819 GCA_964621995.1 uncultured Rubrivivax sp.
CAGACCTTCGAGATGGTGCGCCAGGCGGCGGCGCGGCCGCACAGGCGGCCGGTGGTCACGGTGGCGGTGCGGCGCGACGGCTCGGTGGAGTCGGTCGTCTTCGTCGTCTCCAGCGGCGTGCCCGAGCTGGACGAGGCGGTGCGCCGCGTCGTGTTCAGCCAGGCGCCGTACCAGGCGTTCCCGCCGGCGCTGGCGCTGCAGTTCGACGTGATCGAGATCCGCCGCACCTGGTCCTTCGACATGGCGGTGCGCCTGTACTGAGCCGCAGCCCGGTTACGGCTCAGCCGCCGCTCAGCGCCAGCACCACGGCCACCCGGTCGTCGGGCCGCAGCGCATGGGCGAGGTCGCGCACGCCCCGGCCGCCGACGAAGATGCGCATGTTGGGCCGCAGCCGGCCGAGCTCGTCCACGACGCGGAAGCGCAGCCCCGGGTAGCGGCGCTCGAGGTCGTCGAACATCGCGTCCAGCGTGGCGCCCTCGGCCTGCACCGGCGAGCCGCCGGTGTACGCGTGCAGCGCGGCGGGGATCAGGACCTGCATCGCGACGCCGGCTCAGGACAGGGTGGCCACCTCGACGGCAAAGATCTCCGGCAGGTGGCGCGCCAGGTTGACCCAGCGCGCGCCCTCGTCGTGGCCGATCCACAGCTCGCCGCCGGTATTGCCCAGGTACAGCGCCGGCACCGGCTGCGTGTCCACCGTCATCGCCTGGCGCTTGACCGTCCACCAGGCCTGCGCCTGCGGCAGGCCCTGGTCCAGGCGCTGCCAGCTGCGGCCGGCGTTGCGCGTGACGTAGGCCGCCGGCTTGCCCGCCGGGCTGGTGCGCGGCCATACCGTGTCGGCATCCATCGGGAAGACCCAGGCGGTGTCCGCATCGCGCGGGTGCACCACCATCGGAAAGCCGACGTCGCCGACGCGCCTGGGCATCTTCGCGCCGATGCGCTGCCAGGTGTCGCCGGGCCGGTCCAGCCGGTAGATGCCGCAGTGGTTCTGCTGGTACAGGCGCTCCGGCCGCGACGGGCACAGGCGCACGCAGTGCGGGTCGTGGAAGGTCACGGTGCCGGGGTCGAAGCCTTCGACGACCTGCATGCCCTTGATCAGCGTGGCCCAGGTCAGCCCGCCGTCGCGCGACTCGTGCACGCCGCCGCCGGACATGCCGAACAGCAGGTGCGCCGGGTCGCGCGGGTCGACGATGATGCTGTGCAGCTTGGGCCCGTCGGGCGTGCCGTCCTGCACCGTGCCCATCCACTCGCGGAACTGCGGGTCGTCGTTGACGGCAGGCAGCGGGGCCCAGGTGTCGCCGCCGTCGTAGCTGCGGAACAGCCCCTGCGGCGAGGTGCCGGCATACCAGCGGCCGGGCTCGCTGGCGTGGCCCGGGGTCAGCCAGAAGGTGTGGTCCACGGCGCGGCCGGGCAGGCCGCCCTCGGCGGGCTTCGCGAAGGCCGGCGGCTGCTTCGCCTCCTTCCAGCTGCGGCCCTGGTTGGTGGAGCGGAAGATCGTCGGCCCCAGGTGCCCGGTCTTCACCGCCGCCAGCAGCGTGCGGCCGTCGCGCGGGTCCAGCACGAGGTGGCTGACGACGTGGCCCAGGAAGTGCGGGCCGTCCGCCGTCCAGGCCCTGCGCCGGCCGTCGCCGTGCAGCAGCCAGGCGCCCTTGCGCGTGGCCACCAGCAGCACGAGGCGCGTGGCGGCCGCCGCAGGTGCTCGCTTCGAGCCGCGCCTTGCGCGGGCCGGGGTGGGGGTTGTGCTTGCGTTCATGGGGCTCCTGTGGGGGCCGGCCGCCGGCAGCCGCCGGGTCCGGCGCTCGAGGTCGCGCTGCGGGCTTCGGCCCGCGCGGGGCGGCACAGGCACGACGATCGGCGCCACGCCGGATCGACACCAGCGCCTTGCGGGTAAACCAGCGCCCGCGACCGCCCTGCGGCACCTGGTTTCGCTATTGCCCTCATTGGTCCAATCTGTTTGTTCGATGCGCGACCCCGGCCTAGACTGATCGGCATCCCCACCGCAGACCCCAGAAGGAGACGTCTCGATGTCCGACGAAGCCCGCTGCCCGTACACCGGCCATGCGCACAAGGCCACCGTGGCCGGCCGCAGCAACGCCCACTGGTGGCCGAACCAGCTCAACCTGGCGATCCTGCACCAGCATTCGCCGAAGTCCAACCCGATGGGCGCGGACTTCGACTATGCGCAGGCCTTCCAGTCGCTGGACCTGGACGCCGTGGTCAAGGACCTGCATGCGCTGATGACGGATTCGCAGGACTGGTGGCCCGCCGACTGGGGCCACTACGGCGGCCTGTTCATCCGCATGGCCTGGCATGCCGCCGGCACCTACCGCATCGCGGACGGCCGCGGCGGCGCCGGCACCGGCAACCAGCGCTTCGCGCCGCTGAACAGCTGGCCCGACAACGGCAACCTGGACAAGGCGCGCCGGCTGCTGTGGCCGATCAAGCAGAAGTACGGCCCGAACCTGTCCTGGGCCGACCTGATGATCCTCGCCGGCAACGTGGCGCTGGAGTCGATGGGCTTCAGGACCTTCGGCTTCGCCGGCGGCCGCGCCGACATCTGGCAGCCCGAGGAGGAGATCGACTGGGGCCCCGAGGCCGAGTGGCTGGCCACCAGCGACAAGCCGAACAGCCGCTACTCCGGCGACCGCCAGCTGGCCAACCCGCTGGCCGCGGTGCAGATGGGCCTGATCTACGTCAACCCCGAGGGCCCGGACGGCAATCCCGACCCGGTGGCCAGCGGCCGCGACGTGCGCGAGACCTTCGCGCGCATGGCGATGAACGACGAGGAGACCGTCGCGCTGGTCGCCGGCGGCCACACCTTCGGCAAGGCGCATGGCGCCGGCGACCCCAAGCTGGTCGGCCCCGAGCCCGAGGGCGCACCGCTGGAGGCGATGGGCCTGGGCTGGATCAACCGCCTGGGCAGCGGCAAGGGCGTGCACACCACCACCAGCGGCATCGAGGGCGCCTGGAAGCCCAACCCGACGACCTGGGACATGGGCTACTTCGACATGCTCTTCGGCTACGAGTGGGAGCTCACGAAGAGTCCGGCCGGCGCGCACCAGTGGACGCCGAAGAATCCCAAGCCCGAGCACCTGATCCCGGACGCGCACGACCCGGCGAAGACGCACCCGCCGATGATGACCACGGCCGACCTCTCGCTGCGCTTCGACCCGGCCTACGAGAAGATCTCGCGCCGCTTCCACGCCGACCCGGCGGCCTTCGCCGACGCCTTCGCGCGCGCCTGGTTCAAGCTGACGCACCGCGACATGGGCCCGCGTGCGCGCTACCTGGGCAAGCTGGTGCCGAAGGAAGAGCTGATCTGGCAGGACCCGGTGCCGGCGGTGGACCACCCGCTGGTCGACGCCACCGACATCGCGGCGCTGAAGGCGCGCCTCCTGGACAGCGGGCTGAGTACCGCGCAGCTGGTGCGCACGGCCTGGGCCTCGGCCAGCGTCTTCCGCGGCAGCGACAAGCGCGGCGGCGCCAACGGCGCGCGCATCCGGCTCGCGCCGCAGAAGGACTGGGTGGTCAACGAGCCGGCCGAGCTGGCGCGCGTGCTGGAGGTGCTGGGCGCGATCAAGCGCGACTTCGACGCCAGCGCCGCCGGCGGCCGCAAGGTCTCGCTCGCCGACCTCATCGTGCTCGGCGGCTGCGCCGCCGTGGAGGCGGCGGCGAGGAAGGCCGGGCACGAGGTGATCGTGCCCTTCGCGCCGGGCCGCACGGACGCGTCGCAGGCGCAGACCGACGTCGAGTCCTTCGCGCCGCTGGAGCCGCTGGCCGATGCCTTCCGCAACCATGTGCGCCCGGGGCTGGAGGCCGAGGCCGCCGCGCTGATGATCGACCGTGCGCAGCTGCTCACGCTGGGCGCGCCGGAGATGACCGCGCTGCTGGGCGGCCTGCGCGTGCTGGGCGCCAACGCGGGCGGCAGCGCGCACGGCGTCTTCACGCAGCGCGTGGGCACGCTCAGCAACGACTTCTTCGTCCACCTGCTCGACATGGGCACGGTGTGGCAGAAGTCGGCCGCCGCCGGCGTGCTGGAAGGCCGCGACCGCCGGACCGGCGCACCGAAGTGGACGGCAACCACGGTGGACCTGGTCTTCGGCTCCAATTCGCAGCTGCGTGCGCTGGCCGAGGTCTATGCCGAGTCCGGCGGCGAGGCGAAGCTGGTGCACGACTTCGTCGCCGCCTGGGACAAGGTCATGAACCTGGACCGCTTCGACCTGAAGTGATCCCGCGGCGGCCGGGCACGCCCAGCGCGGGCGTGGCCGGCCCTGCGGCCAGCATGCGGGCGCGCCAGCCGCTGCCCGCATGCCCGCCGACACGCCGTCCACCACGCCTGCCGCGCACCAGGGCTTGTTCCGAGCCGCATTCGCCCTCGGCGCCGCGCTGCTGGTGCTGGCGCTGCCGGGGCTCATGAGCAGGTCGGCGCCCTCGCCGCCCGCGCGGCGGCGGGCTGGGCGCTGGCTGGCCGAGCGTGCGCGAGGCCAGCCCGTCGCGGGCGCACGGGATGCCCGCTGGCACCCTGACGCCGCCGGGTCTCCCTCGCCGAGAGGTTGACGCGCCGCGGGCGGGCAGGGCAGCCTGCGGTGCTCGACGACTCGTGGACCTGAATGCCATGCGGCCCCGACCGACCACCGACCCCGACCTCTCGCTGCCCGCGGGCCGGCCCGTGCCCCGCCCCCGGGACCCGGCGCACTGGCTGGCCATCGGCCGCGCCCTGCTGGCGTGGGCGCGCCGCGAGTGGAGCCTGGTCCCGGGCGCCGACACCCTGGCCGTGGGCTGGACCACGGCCCCGGGGCTGGAAGGACGCCGCTTCGTCGGCGCATCGCGAACGCTGCGCGCGCTGGCCTGGTTGCCCACGCCCGCGCCGCACCTGCAGGCACCGCGCTCGAACGCGCAGTTCCTGGACCACGCCGAGCAGGACGTGGCCAATGCCTTCATCGACGCGGTCGAGGGGGCTCGGACACATTCTCGGACACATTCGTCGGGGCTCGAAGGCGAGGCGCTGTACATCTTCCTCTCGCACGCGAGCGGGCCCTGCGCGGCCTGCGCCCAGGGCCTGCACGAGCGGCAGGTCGAGCCGGGCGTGCTCTCGGCGCTGAGCCGCCGCTACCCGGGCCTGACGGTGGTCGTCGCCTGGGAGGCCGCGGGCCGCCTGCGCCACCTGATGCTGCAGGACGGCCTGCGCCTGCACTGACCGCGGCGTCGGGCAATCCCCGCGCCCCGGACCTGCCGGAAACGAATGGATACCCCCGGCGCGCGGAGCGGTCGCCGGCCTGGCGCATACCATGCGCCCCCGATGAAGCCCTCGCCCGCTCCCTTCGCCGCCGCCGCCCCGTTCGCTGCCTCCGCCCGCCGGCGCGAACTCGCCGGCCTGCTCGCGCTGGCCGCCTTCGGCGTGGCCGGCTGCGCTGGCGTCGGCGGCCGGGCCACGCCGCCCGCGGGCAGCCCGCCGCCGGCCCCGCCCGATTCGCCGCCCGCGGCCGCGACGCCGCTGGCCATCGAGCGGCGCTGGCTGCAGCAGTGGTTCGAGGGCACGCCGGTGCGCATCGCGCAGGACGCCGATGGCACGCTGGCGGTGGAGGTGCCGCGCGAATTCTGCTTCGACGCCGGCCGCAGCACGGTCAAGCCGGCGCTGGCAGCCGTGCTGGACAAGGTGGCCGAGAGCCTGCGCCGCGTCTCGCAGGCGAAGCTGGTGCTGGTTGCGGCGCCGCCCGACGCCGACGCGGCGGTGCCGCTGGCACTGCAGCGCGCCACCGCGATGCGCCGGCACCTGATGACGCGCGGCGTGCTCTCCTCGCGCATCGCCACGGCAACGGCCTCGGACACGGCGGCGGTGCGGCTGCGCATGGACCTGCCGGCGGGCTGAATCCTCGCGCCGCAACGACAAGAAACGTTACGCACCGCGACCCGCGCGAAAGGACTGCGCGCGCCGCCGTCGCGACCATGGAGGCTCCTGTCACCCCCCACGAGGAACCCCCATGAAGACCTGGATCAAGCGCACCCTGATCGGCGGCGTCGTCGGCGCCGTGCTGCTCGGCGGCTTTGCCGCCTTCGCCCACCGCAGCCATCACGGCTGGCGCACCATGGACGCCGCCGGCCTGGCCGAGGCCAAGACGCGCGTCGTCGAGCGCGTGGCCTCGCACATGGACCTGGACGCGGCGCAGAAGGCGCGCCTGGCGGTGCTCGGCGACCGGCTGCTGGAGCAGCGCGCCTCGCTGCTGGCCGGGGGCGACCCGCGCGTCGCGGTGCAGGGCCTGGTGGCCGGCGCGAGCTTCGACCGTGCCGGCGCCGAAGCGCTGCTGGTCGCGAAGACCGACGCGCTGCGTCAGGGCGCGCCGGCGGTCATCAACGCCTTCGGCGACTTCTACGACAGCCTGCGGCCCGAGCAGCAGCAGCAGCTGCGCGAGCGCATGGCGCGCGGCGGCGAGCACCATCGCCGCGGACGCGACGACTGAGTACAGTCGCCGGACTAGCCGTTGTCCTGCCTTCGCGCCGCCGGCCCGCCCGGCGGCGCGACCCCAGACCATGCCGAACGTGCTGTTGATCGACGACGACGAGCAGCTCGGGCCGCCGCTGGCGGCCTACCTGCAGCGCTTCGACTTCGCGCTCGACTGCGCCGCCACGCCCTCGGCCGGCCTCGCCCGCCTGGCGCGCGGCGGTGTCGATGCCGTGATCCTGGACGTGATGCTGCCGGAGATGGACGGCTTCGAGGTCTGCCGGCGCATCCGCGCCACCAGCAGCGTGCCGGTGCTGATGCTCACCGCGCGCGGCGAGCTCAGCGACCGCGTCGTCGGGCTGGAGCTGGGCGCCGACGACTACCTGCCCAAGCCCTTCGAGCCGCGCGAGCTGGCCGCACGGCTGCAGACCATCCTTCGCCGTGCCCGCGCCGCCCCCGCCGACGCCGTGCTGCGCTTTCCGGGCCTGGAGGTGGACCCGGTGCGGCGCGAGGCGCGCCATGTGGCCGAAGGCGCGGGGCCTGCGACCGCGCTGCCGCTGACCGGCACCGAGTTCGAGCTGCTGCTGCTGCTGGCGCGCGAGCCGCAGAAGGTCTTCGGCCGCGACGAGATCCTCAACCGCCTGCGCGGCCAGGACGCCGAGCTCTACTCGCGCGCGGTGGACATCCTGGTCAGCCGGCTGCGCCGCAAGCTCGAGCCGCTGGACTGCATCCGCACGCTGCGCAACGCCGGCTACGCCTTCGCGTTGCCGCGGCTGCCGTGAGCGCTCCGGCATGAAGCGCGGCGGCTGGCTGCAGCGCTGGCGGCGCTCGGTGCGCTGGCGGCTCGTCACGCTGTTCGTGCTGCTCGCGGCGGCCACCGCGGTGGTCTTCCTGGTCGGCATGCAGCGTGTGCTGCAGGGCGGCTGGCAGGCCTATGCGCGCCCGCTGCTGGCCGACTATGCCGACCGCCTGGCGGCCGAGATCGGCAGCCCGCCGGACCTGGCGCGCGCGCAGGCCATCGCGGCGCGGCTGCCGGTGCGCGTGCGCATCGACGGGCCGGTGCTGAACTGGGACTCGCGGCCGCCCCGGCGCTGGAGCGACCGCTTCGACCGATTCGACCACCACGACGAGGACGACGCCGACGGCGAACGCTTCGGCCTCGTGCGCCGCACCGCCGATGGCCACCGCATCCACTTCGGCCTCGCGCCGCCGCCGCCGGATGCGCGCCCGCGCTGGGCCGGCTGGCTGACGCTGGCGGCGCTGCTGGCGCTGACCGCGCTGGCCTATGCCTATGTGCGGCGCATGTTCGCGCCGCTGGCGGACATCGCGGCCGGCGCCGAGCGGTATGGCCGCGGCCAGTTCGTGCCCGCCATTCCCCTGCGCCGCGACGACGAGCTCGGCGAGCTCGCCGGCCGCATCAACGGCATGGCCGAGGGCCTGCACGGCATGCTGGAGGCCAAGCGCGCGCTGCTGCTGGCGATCAGCCACGAGCTGCGCAGCCCGTTGACGCGCGCCCGCGTCAACGCCGAGCTGCTGCCCGAGGGCCCGCAGCAGGCCGCGCTGGTGCGCGACCTGGCGCTGATGCGCGACCTGGTGGCCGACCTGCTGGAGAGCGAGCGCCTGCAGTCCGGCCACGCCGCGCTGCACGCGGAGCCCACCGACCTGGCTGCGCTGGTGCGCGAGCTGGTCGCGACGCAGTTTGCCGGCCAACGCCTGACACTGGACCTGCCGACGGACCTCGCCCCCGTGAGAGTGGACCCGGCACGCGTGCGGCTGCTGCTGCGCAACCTGATCGACAACGCGCTGCGCCACGGTGCCGGCGCCGCCGAGCCGCCGCGCGTGGCGCTGCACGGCGACGGCCCCGGCCACGTGCGGCTGACGGTGCGCGACCATGGCCCGGGCATCGCACCGGAGCACCTGGCGCGGCTGGGCGAGGCCTTCTGGCGACCGGACAGCGCACGCACGCGCGCCGCCGGCGGCGTGGGCCTGGGCCTGCACCTGTGCCGGCTGGTCGCGCAGGCCCATGGCGGCACGCTGGAGCTGCGCGACGCGGCGCCGGGGCTCCAGGCCAGCGTGCGGCTGTGAGCCGGCGATGGGGCAACATCGCGCGTCGTTCACTTGTCGATCGAGGAGATGCCGATGTCCGGCGGCGACTGGAAGGAGATGTTCAACGCGGCCTGCGAGGGCGACCTGGCGCTGGTGCAGTACCACGTGAAGGCCGGCGTGGACGTGAACTACGCGCACCCGGAATTCCTGTCCACGCCGCTGGTGGCCAGCATCATGGCCGGCCAGCGCGAGGTGGCGCTGTACCTGCTGGAGCAGGGTGCCAACCCGGCACTGGGCTCGGAGTTCGACGGCCTGACGCCCATGCAGGCGGCGCTGAAGCATGGCCAGCCCGAGGTTGCCGCGCGGCTGGCCGCGCTGGGCGTGCCGCGCCCGCGCTGATCGGTGGCCAGGTCCCGGCGGCCAAGTCCCCGCGCCGGCAGGCCCACCGCGCGCGCGGTCACACTCGGGGCCATGAGCAAGGACGACAGGCCGGCGATGATCGCGCTGCAGCGCGTGGCCATGCACTATGCGCTGGGTGCCACGCGCATCGACGTGCTGCGCGACGTGGACCTCGAGATCCCCGCCGGCCAGCGTGTCGCGGTCGCCGGCCCCTCGGGCTCGGGCAAGAGTTCGCTGCTGCTGCTGCTGGCCGGGCTGGAGCGCCCGGGTGCCGGCCGCGTGCTGCTGGACGGCACCGACCTCGCGACGCTGGACCGCGACGCGCTGGCCGACCTGCGGCGCGACCGCATCGGCATCGTCTTCCAGTCCTTCCACCTGCTGCCCAGCCTGAGCGCGCTGGACAACGTGGCGCTGCCGCTGCAGATCGCCGGCGCGCGCGATGCGCTGCCGCGTGCGCGCGCGCTGCTGCAGCGCGTGGGCCTGGGCGCTCGGCTCGCGCACTACCCGAGCCAGCTCTCCGGCGGCGAGCAGCAGCGCGTGGCGATCGCGCGCGCGCTCGTGCACCGGCCGGCCGTCCTGCTGGCCGACGAGCCGACCGGCAACCTGGACGACCACACCGGCGCGCTGGTGCGCGAGCTGCTGTTCGAGCTGCATGCGGAATTCGGCTCGACGATGGTGCTGGTGACGCACGACCTGGACTTCGCGGCGCGCTGCGACCGCGTGCTGCAGCTGCACGACGGCCGCCTGCACGAACGCGGGGCCGCCGCGCACGCCCCGTCCGAGGCCCGCGGACATGCGCTTCCTGCTTGACCTGGCCTGGCGCGACCTGCGCGCCGGCGGCCGGCCGCTGATTGTCTTCGCGGCCTGCCTGCTGCTGGGCGTGGCGCTGGTCGCGGCCGGCGGCGGGCTGTACCGCCAGGTCGCGGGCTCGCTGCAGAACGACCTGCGCGCGATGTTCGGCGGCGACGTCGAGGTGCGCATGACCAAGCCGCTGGACGCCGCGACGCTGGGCTGGATGCGCGAGCGCGGCACCGTGTCGCTGATGGTGCAGCTGCGCACCATGCTGCGCGGTCCCGACGGCCATGCCCAGCTCGTCGAGCTGCAGAGCGTGGACGAGGCCTACCCGCTGGTCGGCGCGCTGCAGCTGGACCCGCCGGCGCCGCTGGCCGAACCGCTGGCGCTGCGCGACGGCGCCTGGGGCATCGCGCTGGACGCGGTGCTGGCGCGGCGCATGGGCCTCGCGCCCGGCGACCGCGTCGAGGTCGGCGACGCCACGCTGGAGGTGCGCGCGCTGATCCTGCACCAGCCCGACCGCAGCCTGCGTGCGGACTGGGCCGGCGCGCCGGTGCTGGTGGCCGCCGGCGCGCTCGACGCCACCGGGCTGGTTCAGCCGCTGAGCCGCGTCACCTGGCGCTGGCGCGTGCGCACGGATGTCTCGCCTCAGGCCTGGCGCGCCGCCTTCGTCGCCGCCTTTCCGGACGGCGAGGCCGAGCTGCGCACGGTCGACGGGCGCAGCGACTGGGTCACCGCGCTGCTCGGGCGCATCGGCTCCGGGCTGCTGCTGGTGGGCTTCTCGGCGCTGTTCATCGGCGGGCTGGGCGTCTTCAACAGCGTGCAGGCCTACCTGAACGGCAAGCTCGGCACGCTGGCCACGCTGCGCGCGCTGGGCCTGCGCGACGCCCGGCTGGCCGCCGTGGTGCTGCTGCAGGTGCTGATGCTGGCACTGGCGGCCAGCGTGGCCGGTGCGCTGGCCGGCGTGGCGCTGGCCCTGGGCGGGCTGCAGCTCGCGGCCGGCACGCTGCCGCTGGCGCCCTCGCCCGCGGCGCTGGCCGGGCCCGCGCTCGTGGCGGTGGGCTTCGGCGTGCTGACCGCGCTGGCCTTCGCGCTGCCGGCGCTGGGCCGTGCGCTCACCGTCAGCCCGGCGGCACTGTTCCGCGGCATCGACGGCCAGGCGCTGCGCACGCCGCGCACGGCCTGGGTGCTGACGGCGCTGGCCGGCGCGGTGGTGCTCGGTGCCCTGCTGCTGGCGCTGCCCGACCCGCGCTTCGGCCTGGCCTTCGCGGCCGTGGTGCTGGCGCTGCTGCTGCTGCTGGAAGGCGTGCTGCGTGCCCTGCGCCGGGGCGCGGCGCGGCTGCTCGCGCTGCCGCGCTGGCAGCCGCCGTTCGAGCTGCGCGTGGCGCTGTCGGCGCTGCAGCGGCCGGGCTCGCCGCTGCGCGCCTCGCTGCTGTCGCTGGGCTCGGCGCTGACGCTGCTGGTGGCCTGCACGCTGGTCGTTGCCACGCTGCTGCGCACCGTCAACGAGACGGTGCCGCAGCAGGCGCCGGCACTCGTCTTCTACGACGTGCAGAACGAGCAGCGCGAGCTGCTCGCGCAGGCGCTGGCCGGCGCGCGCAGCCTGCAGCGCGTGCAGACGGCGCCGCTGGTGCAGGGGCGGATGGTCGCCGTGAACGGCGAGGAGCTGCGCGACAGCAGCGACCCGCGCCGGCGCGACGAGGCACGCGACGAGCACAAGCTCAGCCACCGCGAGGGCAACATCGACGACGTCATCGTCACGCGCGGCGCCTGGTGGCCGGCCGAGCACCGCGGCGCGCCGCTGGTCGCGATGGAGGACCGCGAGGCCGACCAGCTCGGCCTGCAGGTCGGCGACCGGCTGCGCTTCGAGATCCAGGGCCAGCCGGTGGAGGCCGAGCTGGCGGCCATCTATGCGCAGCGCCGCGTGCAGGCGCGGCTGTGGCTGGAGGCCATCTTCAGCGACGGCGTGCTCGACCCCTTCGTCACCCGGCATGTCGGCGCGGCCTGGCTTTCGGCCGACGACGCGATCGTGGTGCAGGACCGGCTGGCCGCGCTGGCGCCCAACATCGCCAGCGTGCGCACGCAGGCGCTGCTGGACGCCACGCGCACCCTGATGGCGCGGGCCAGCGCGGGCCTGGCGGTCATCGCGCTGGCCTGCCTGGCGGCCAGCCTGCTGGTGCTGGCCAGCGTGGTGGCGGCCAGCCGCGCGCGCCAGGTCTACGAGGCCAGCGTGATGCACGCGCTGGGCGCGCGCCTGGCCAGCCTGCGCCGCGTGCTGCGCTGGGAATACCTGCTGCTGGCGCTGGTGACGGCGCTTTTCGCGGTGCTGCTGGGCAGCGTGCTGGCCGCGGCGCTGCTGCGCTGGCGGCTGGAGCTGGACGCCAGCGGCCTGTACTGGACCGGCACAGTCACCGCGCTGGGCGTGAGCCTGGTCAGCCTGGGCGTGGGCGCGCAGGTGCTGCTGGCGCAGCTGAAGCTGTCGCCGGCACGGCTGCTGCGCGGCGCCGGCTGAGCCGCGACCGGCACATGGCGCGGCGCGACGCCGCGCGCTATGGTCGGGCCTTCCGCACGCAGGAGACGAGACCCATGAAGACCCGCGCCGCCGTGGCCTGGAAGGCCGGCTCGCCGCTGACCATCGAGACCGTGGAGCTGGAAGGCCCGCGCGCCGGCGAGGTGCTGGTGGAGGTCAAGGCCACCGGCATCTGCCACACCGACTGGTACACGCTCTCCGGCGCCGACCCCGAGGGCCTGTTCCCGGCCATCCTGGGCCACGAGGGCGCCGGCGTGGTGCTGGAGGTCGGCGCCGGCGTCACCAGCCTGAAGCCGGGCGACCACGTGATCCCGCTGTATACGCCCGAATGCCGGCAGTGCAAGTTCTGCCTGTCGCGCAAGACCAACCTGTGCCAGAAGATCCGCGCCACGCAGGGCAGGGGCCTGATGCCGGACGGCACGTCGCGCTTCAGCCTGGACGGCAAGCCGCTGCTGCACTACATGGGCACCAGCACCTTCGCGAATCACATCGTGGTGCCGGAGATCGCGCTGGCGAAGATCCGCGAGGACGCACCCTTCGACATCGTCTGCTACATCGGCTGCGGCGTGACCACCGGGGTGGGCGCGGTGATCTTCACGGCCGGTGTCGAGGCCGGGGCCAACGTGGTGGTCTTCGGGCTCGGCGGCATCGGTCTGAACGTGATCCAGGGTGCGAAGCTGGTGGGCGCGGACCGCATCATCGGCATCGACCTCAACCCGGCGCGCGAGGCGATGGCGCGCCGCTTCGGCATGACGGACTTCATCGACCCGAAGGCGGTGCCGAACGTCGTGGAGGCGATACAGCAGCTCACCGACGGCGGCGCCGACTACAGCTTCGAGTGCATCGGCAACACGGCGACGATGCGCCAGGCGCTGGAGTGCTGCCACAAGGGCTGGGGGCGCAGCATCATCATCGGCGTGGCCGAGGCGGGAGCCGAGATCAGCACGCGGCCGTTCCAGCTCGTCACCGGGCGCAAGTGGGAAGGCAGCGCCTTCGGCGGCGCACGCGGCCGCACCGACGTGCCGAAGATCGTCGACTGGTACATGAACGGCCGCATCCGCATCGACGAACTGATCACGCACCGGCTGAAGCTGGAGCAGATCAACGAAGGCTTCGCGCTGATGAAGCGCGGCGAGTCGATCCGCTCGGTGGTGGTGTACTGAGATGGAGCGCGGGCCGGCGGTGGCTCTCGGCGCGTTGCGGGCGCTGGAGGCGCCGCAACGAACCGTTCGCGCTGAGCCTGTCGAAGCGCCCGTGGTCCTCAGGGCTTCGACAGGCTCAGCCCGAACGGTTCGAGCGAGCGCTTCGACAGGCTCAGCGCGAACGGTGGTCTGCGTGGCCAGGCATGCAAGGCCCGCAACGCGCCGCAGACCGCCATCGACCCACCCGAGCCCACCCAGGCGTCGCAAGGCGCTCCCCGTGCCGTGGAGCCGCTGAGGTGAACGGTGGCTTCGAGACCCTGGCCGAACATGCCTGTTTCGGCGGCCCGCAGCGCTTCCATCGCCACGCCTCGCAGGCCATCGGGCTGCCGATGCGCTTCGCGGTCTACGTGCCGCCGTCGCCGAACGGCAGCGCGCTCGTTTTCCTGGCCGGGCTGACCTGCACCGAGGAGACCTTCACCCTCAAGGCCGGCGCGCAGCGCGTGGCCGCGCAGCTCGGGCTGACGCTGCTGGTGCCCGACACCAGCCCGCGAGCCACCGGCATCGCGGGCGAGGACGCCGAATGGGACTTCGGTGCCGGCGCCGGCTTCTACCTGGACGCGACGCAGGAACCCTGGCGCCGCCACTTCCGCATGGAGAGCTGGATCGTCGGCGAATGGCTGCCGATGCTGGTGGCCGCGCTGGGGCTGGATGCGCGGCGCATCGGGATCGCCGGGCACTCGATGGGCGGCCATGGCGCGCTGACGCTGGCGCTGCGCCACGCGGGTGTCTTCCGCAGCGTCTCGGCCTTCGCGCCCATCGCCGCGCCGCGCCTCGTGCCCTGGGGGCACAAGGCCTTCGGCCGCTACCTCGGCGAGGACCGCGCCGCCTGGGCCGCGCACGACGCCAGCGCGCTGATGGCCACGCGCCGCTGCCCCTACCCGGACGGCATCCTCGTGGACCAGGGCCTGGCCGACCAGTTCCTGGCCACGCAGCTGATGCCCGAGCAGTTCGAGCAGGCCTGCGCCGCCGCCGTGCAGCCGCTGACGCTGCGCCGCCACGCCGGCTACGACCACGGCTACTGGTTCATCCAGAGCTTCGTCGAGGACCACTTGCGCTGGCACGCCGAGCGCCTGGCCGGCTGATTCACCCCGGGCGTGCGGCGCGGCGGTGCCGCAGCGCGGCCCAGGTCGCGAAGCCGGCCGCCGTGGCCAGCAGCGAGCCGGCGACATGCGCGGCAACCGTCGCGCCGGCCCAGGCCCAGTGCTGCTGCTGCAGCAGGCCGACGACCTCCACCGAGAAGCCGCTGAAGGTGGTCAGCCCGCCCAGCGCGCCGGTGATCACGAACAGCCGCCAGGTCGCCGGCAGCTCCGGGCGCGCCGCGAACCAGGCCACCGCCAGCCCGACCGCGTAGCCGCCCGCGAGGTTGGCCACCAGCGTACCCGGCGCCAGCAGCGGGAACAGCGGGTCCAGCGCGAGCGCCAGCGCCCAGCGCAGCAGCGCGCCGAGCGCGGCCCCGGTGGCCACCGCGAGCACCGCGGGGATCATGCGAAGACTCCAGCCGGGCGCGCGCTGGCGTCGCCGACCACAATCACGCCATTCCCTGCCACCCGGTTGCGCCGCATGAACGACCTCAGCTCCTTCCCGATCACCCGCAAGTGGCCGCCGCGCCACCCCGAACGCCTGCAGCTGTATTCGCTGACCACGCCCAACGGCGTGAAGGCCTCGATCATGCTGGAAGAGACCGGGCTGCCCTACGAAGCGCACCGCGTGGCCTTCGACAGCAACGAGCAGTTCTCGGCCGAGTTCCTGTCGCTCAACCCGAACAACAAGATCCCGGCGATCCTGGACCCGCAGGGCCCCGGCGGGCGGCCGCTGGCGCTGTTCGAGTCCGGCGCCATCCTGTGGTACCTGGCCGAGAAGACCGGCCGCTGCCTGCCCGCCGACCCGGCCGCGCGCTACGAGACGCTGCAGTGGCTGATGTGGCAGATGGGCGGCCTCGGGCCGATGTTCGGCCAGCTCGGCTTCTTCCACAAGTTTGCCGGGCGCGAGTACGAGGACAAGCGCCCGCGCGACCGCTACGCGGCCGAGGCGCGGCGCCTGCTCGGCGTGCTCGACGGCCGGCTGGCCGGGCGCGCATGGATCATGGGCGACGAGTTCACGGTGGCCGACATCGCGGTCTTCCCCTGGGTCAACAACCTGGTCGGCTTCTACGGCGCGGGCGAGCTGGTCGGCTACGGCGACTTCGCGCAGGTCGAGCGCGTGCTGCGCGCCTTCCTGGCGCGGCCGGCGGTGCAGCGCGGGCTGCAGATTCCGGCGAAGCCGGCGGGCTGACCGATCCCGGCGCAGCCGGCCGCCGGACTTACCCGCGCCGCCACTCGTCGGCGGCGCCCAGGCCCGGGGGCGGGTGCGCCAGCGCGGCGCGCGCCTCGGCGTCGCCGAGCAGCTGCGCACGCCACCAGCGCGTGCTCGTGTCCTCGATCAGCGCCCGGTGCCGGGGCGCCTGCTCGCGCGCCGCGGCGTCGCGCCGGCGTGCGCGCCAGCGGCCGCCGCCCGGTTCGGTGCCGGCGAAGCTGGCATGGTCGGCACCGTCCAGCCACAGCTCGGCCTTGTCGCCGGCGGGCAGCGCGTCGTAGACGGCGCGGCGCCAGCGGCCGTCGGCGCTGCGGTCCTCGCCGGCATTGAAGGCGGTCAGGCCCAGCGGGTCGGCGTCGCCGGTGCCGCTCAGGCACAGCACCGGCCGCGTGACCGCCGCGAAGGCGTCACCCGGATCGTTGCGCTGGCCCGGCGAGGGGCTGAAGGCCGCGAAGGCCCGCACGCGCGCATCGGCCAGCAGCACACGGCCGGCCAGCCGCTGCCCGGCCACCGCCAGCGTGGTGTGGGCGCCGAACGAATGCCCGGCCAGGCCCACCGCGTCCGGCTGCAGCCGGCGCAGCAGCTCGTCGCCGCGTGCCCGGCGCCGCGCCAGCTCGTCCAGCACGAAGGCCACGTCGGCGGCCCGCGCACGCAGCTGCGTGCCGTCCGCCGCCGCGACCAGCGCGCGCAGGCCCTGGCGCGCGACCACGGCGTCGCTGCCCGGGTGCTGCAGGTGCAGCGTCGCGATGCCGGCGCGCGCCCAGCCCTCGGCCCACCAGGTGCCCGCGTCGAGATCGCCGCCCAGGCCGTGCGAGAACAGCACCAGCGGCACCGCGGCGTCGCCGGGCGGCAGGCGCAGGCGCAGCGGCAGCGGGCGCCGGCGCGCGGTGTCGGTCCATTCCAGCGCGTGAACGCCTGCACCCGCCGTCTCATCGGCCCGGGCATTCAGGCCCTGCGCGCGCAAGAGCCCGGGCGCGACAACGAAGGCGGCGCTGGCCTGCAGCAGCAGGCGGCGGCGGGCGGGGCAGGGCGGGCTGCGGTGCATCGTGGGGGCGGCATCGTGTGGCAGTGGCGGACAGCTTCGCACGGGCGGCGCGGCGGCGGCCCACCGCCGGTGTTGCACGCATGCAAAGAAGCGTGTGCGTCGGCGACCGCCGGTGACGCGGCCGCGGCGCCACGCCGGGCGTAGCATCCCGGCACCGCCACGGCCCGAACCCGCACCGACATGTCGCTCGCCGCCCTGCTGGGAACCGACTGGCCGCTCGTCCAGGCGCCGATGGCCGGCGTGCAGGGCAGCGCGCTGGCCATTGCCGCCTGCCGCGCCGGCGCGCTGGGTTCGCTGCCGGCGGCGATGCTGTCGCCGCAGGCGCTGCGCGACGAACTCGCGGCGATCCGCGCCGCGACCGACCGGCCCTTCAACCTCAACTTCTTCTGCCATCAGCCGCCGGTGCCCGACCCGGCGGCCGAGGCGCGCTGGCGCGCGGCGCTGGCGCCCTACCACCGCGAATACGGCATCGATGCGGCGGCCATACCCGCAGGCGCCGGCCGCCGGCCCTTCGACGACGAGGCTGCGGCCCTCGTCGAGGCGGTGCGGCCGCGTGTCCTCAGCTTCCACTTCGGGCTGCCGCCGCCGGCGCTGCTCGCGCGCGTGAAGGCGCTCGGTGCGCTCGTGATGTCGTCGGCGACGACGGTGGCCGAGGCGCGCTGGCTGGCCGGCCACGGCGCCGACATCGTGATCGCGCAGGGGCTCGAGGCCGGCGGCCACCGCGGTCATTTCCTCGCCGACGATCTCTCGGAGCAGGGCGGCCTGTTCGCGCTGCTGCCGCAGGTGGTGCGCGCGGTGGACGTGCCGGTGCTCGCCGCCGGCGGCATCGCCGATGCACGCGGCGTGGCCGCCGCGATGGCCCTGGGCGCGGCCGGCGTGCAGGTCGGCACCGCCTTCCTGTGCACGCCGGAGGCGACGACCTCGCCGCTGCACCGCCGCGCGCTGCTCGCCGCCGATGCGCCGCCGACCGCGCTCACCAACCTCTTCACCGGCCGGCCGGCGCGCGGCCTGGTCAACCGGCTGATGCACGAGCTGGGACCGATGAGCGACCTGACGCCGGCCTTCCCACTGGCCACCGCGGCGCTGGCGCCGCTGCGCGCCGCCGCCGAGGCCGCCGGCCGCAGCGACTTCACGCCGCTGTGGGCGGGCCAGAACCGCAGCGGCTGCCGCGAGGCGCCGGCCGCGGAGATCGTGCGCGGGCTGGTGCGCGGGTTTGTGCGCGGCTTCGGCGCGAAGCCAGGCTAGCGCAACGGCTCGGGCGGCGCACGCAGCAGCACGCACAGGCCCGCGACCGGCCGCCCCTGGTCCTCGCGCAGCGTGCCGCCGCGCTGTGCCAGCCACTGCAGCCCGTGCGCGGCGGCCAGCGCACGCAGGTAGGGCTCGCCATGCGCGTAGCGCAGGCTGTCGCGCAGCACGGGGCGCGGCTCGTCGGTGGCCTCCACCGAGAAGGCGAACAGCCCGCCGGGCTGCAGCACCCGCCGCACGCCGGCGAAGACCGCCTCCAGTGCGCCCAGGTAGACGAAGACATCGGCGGCGACGACGAGCTCGTAGCGCTGTGGCGTGGCCTGCAGGTGGGCGACGATGTCGCCATGCACCAGCTCGCGGTACAGCCCCAGCGCGCGCGCCTTGGCCAGCATCGCCGAGGACAGGTCCACGCCGTCCAGTGCCCCTGCCAGCGGCGCCAGCAGCGGCGCGACGAGCCCGGTGCCGCAGCCCAGGTCCAGCGCCGATGCGAAGGGCGGCGTGCCCGCGCGGCCGGCCGCCGCGGCGCCGACCATCTCGGCCAGCACCTGCGGCGTGCGGTAGTGCAGCCGCTGCTGCAGGTGTTCGTCGAAGTCCTCGGCATAGCCGTCGAACAGGCGCTCCACGTAGGCCGCCGGCGGCTGCGGCGGGGTGTCGCCACCGGCGGTGCCGCGCACCGCGGCCAGGAACCAGCGGTGCAGCTCGGGCTCGGCGCCCTGGGCCAGCGCCTGCTCGAAGGCCCAGGCGGCATCCTCGCGCCGGCCCAGTTCCTTCAGCAGCTGGCCGTACAGGCTCCAGCCCTCGGCCAGCGTCGGCGCCAGCGTCACCGCGTGGCGGTAGGAATCCACCGCGTCGCGCGCTCGGCCCAGGCACTGCAGCGTGCGGCCGTGATGCAGCCAGGCCTCGGCGTCGCCGGGGTGGCGCGCGAGCAGCTCGTCGGCCACCGCCAGCGCCTCGTCGTAGCGGCGCAGGTTGCCCAGCGCCAGCAGGCGGTGCAGCGCCACGGTGTCGGGCGCGGCGCCCAGCGCCAGCGCGCGTTCGTAGGCGGCCAGCGCGTCGCCGTGGCGCGCCAGCGCGGCGAGCGCGACGCCGCGGTGGCCCCAGGCATCGGCCAGGCGCGGGTCGGCGGCGAGCGCCTCGTCCAGCGCCTGCAGCGCCGCATCCGCACGGCCCTGGCGCAGGCGGGCCACGCCCAGGTTCATCAGCGTCGAGGGCCGGCCGGGCAGCAGGGCCAGCGACTGCACGAAGGCGGCCTCGGCCTCGGCGTCGTGGCCGGCCTGCAGCGCCTGCAGTCCGGCCAGGAAGGCGGCCTTGGCACGCTCGAAGCCGTCGTCCGGGGGGGGGCTCATCGCTGCACGCCCGCATCCGTCCAGTGCACCAGCATGCGCTCGCGCAGCAGCGCGGCGGTCTGCTCCAGCAGCACGCCGCGCGGCCGCTGCGCCGAGGTGGCCAGCGACACCTGCGCGGTCAGCGGCCGCCGGCGGCCGTCCAGCACCACCGGCCGCGCCTGGTGCACCGGCTGGCGGCCGATCAGCGCGGTCAGCGACAGCAGCGCATGCAGCGGCGCGCCGGCGGGGGAGCGCTCCACCAGCTCCAGCATCGCCGGCACGCTCTCGATCTGGGCCGCGATGCGCGGCTTGAGGCCGGCGGTGGCGAGCGCCGTCTCCAGCAGCATGCGCAGCGAATGCGGGCGGCTCGGGATCACCAGGTCCAGCGTCGTCAGCTCGGCCAGCGTGACCGGCGGGCCGATCGGCGGCGCGCTGCGGCCCGGGCGCGGGCCGACCAGGTGCAGCAGCTCGCGGGCCACCGGCTGCAGCTCGATCGCCGGGTCGGGCGGCGCCTGGTACACCACCGCGAGATCCACGCGGCCCAGCACCAGCCACTCCAGCACATAGGCCGACAGGCCCTCGACGACGGTCAGCGTGGCCTTCGGGAAGCGCTCGCGGAAGGCCTCGACCACCGGCGCCGTGACCAGGCGCGAGACGCTGGGCGGCAGCCCCAGCGCCACGTGCCCGACCGGTGCGCCGCGGTGTTCCTCCAGGTCCTGCTGCGCGCGCTCGACCTGCTGCAGGATGCCGCGGCCATGCGCCAGCAGGCGCTGGCCGGCTTCGGTGGGCACGACGCCGCGGCCGGTGCGCGCGAAGAGGTTCTGCCGCAGCTCGATCTCCAGCGCGCGCACCTGGCGGCTCAGCGCCGGCTGCGCGACCTGCAGCACGCGCGCGGCACGGGTGAAGCTGCCGAGCTCGGCCACGTGCACGAAGGTCGCCAGCTGGCGCAGGTCCATGCCCGGATTCTGGCAGACAGCCATGCCGAAGTGTTCTAGCTGCTAGACCGCCCTGAGCGTTGATGCATGGGCCCTGCGGTCGCAGAATCGGCCGATGGCCTCCGTATCGTCCGTCATCCACCGCCTGCGCGGGCTGTCGTCGATGGCCACGCGTGCGCTGCTGGCCGAGCTGGCGCACGAGGGCGCGCTGGCCAGCGGCGTCTCGGTGGCCTTCGAGTCGGTCGGCGGCGTCGATGCCGCCAGGCGCGTCGCCGCCGGCGAGGACCTGGACCTGGTCGTGCTGGCCGACGACGCCATCCGCCGCCTGGCCACCGAGGGCGCCGTGGTCGCCGACCTGTGCGTGCCGCTGGTGCGCTCGGCGATGGCGGTGGCCGTGCTCGAAGGCGAGCCGCGCCCGGACCTGCGCAGCGAGGCCACGCTGCGCCAGGCCGTGGCGGCCGCGCGCGCCGTCGGCTATTCCACCGGGCCGAGCGGCAACCACCTGCTGGCGCTGCTGGACCGCTGGGGCCTGCGCGAGAGCCTGGGCACGCGCCTGGTGCAGGCGCCGCCCGGCGTGCCGGTGGCCACGCTGGTGCGGCGCGGCGAGGTCGAGCTCGGCTTCCAGCAGCTCAGCGAGCTCGCCGGTGTCGAGGGCGTCGAGGTCGCCGGCCTGCTGCCGCCGGGTGCCGGGTTCGTGACCACCTTCACCGGCGCGGCCTGCAGCGTGTCCGCGCGGCGCTCGGCGGTGGCCGACTGGCTGCACTGGGCGGCCTCGCCCGCCACCGCCGAGATCAAGCACCGGCACGGCATGACGCCGGCCTGACCGGGCGAGGAGACCGCTTCGTGATCATCGACATCCACGGCCACTACACCACCGCGCCGAAGGCGCTGGAGACCTGGCGCAACGCGCAGATCGCCGGCATCGCCGACCCGACCGTGATGCCGCGTGCCGCCGACCTGCGCATCAGCGACGACGAGATCCGCGAGACGATAGAGACGAACCAGCTCGCGAAGATGAAGGAGCGCGGCAGCGACCTCACGATCTTCAGCCCGCGCGCCAGCTTCATGGCGCACCACATCGGCGACTTCGCGGTCAGCAGCACCTGGGCCGCGATCTGCAACGAGCTCTGCTACCGCGTCAGCCAGCTCTTCCCGGACCACTTCGTGCCCGCTGCGATGCTGCCGCAGAGCCCGGGCGTGGACCCCGCGACCTGCCTGCCCGAGCTGGCCCGGTGCGTCGAGCAGTACGGCAACGTGGCGATCAATCTGAACCCGGACCCCTCCGGCGGCCACTGGACGAGCCCGCCGCTGACCGACCGCCACTGGTACCCGATCTACGAGAAGATGGTCGAGTACGACATCCCGGCGATGGTGCACGTCAGCACCAGCTGCAACGCCTGCTTCCACACCACCGGCGCGCACTACATCAACGCCGACACGACGGCGGTGATGCAGCTGATACAGGGCGACCTGTTCAAGGACTTCCCGACGCTGAAGTTCGTCGTCCCGCACGGCGGCGGTGCCGCGCCCTACCACTGGGGCCGCTACCGCGGCCTCGCGCAGGAGCTGAAGAAGCCGCTGCTCGCCGAGCACCTGCTGAACAACGTGTACTTCGACACCTGCGTCTACCACCAGCCGGGCATCGACCTGCTCACGCGCGTGATCCCGGTCAAGAACATCCTCTTTGCCAGCGAGATGATCGGCGCGGTGCGCGGCGTGGATCCGGAGACCGGCTTCAACTACGACGACACCAAGCGCTACATCGAGGCCTCGGCGCTGAGCGCGGCGGACAAGCACGCCATCTACGAAGGCAATGCGCGGCGCGTCTATCCGCGGCTGGATGCGGCACTGAAGGCGAAAGGCAGGTAGCCCCATGTACGAACTCGGCGTCGTCTACCGCAACATCGAGCGCACGCCCGCGCACCTGGCCGACCAGCTGGCGCATTTCGGCAGCGCCACCGTGCACGAGGCGATGGGCCGCGTGGGCCTGATGCAGCCCTGCATGCGCCCCATCTACGCTGGCGCGCAGGTCGGCGGCACCGCGGTGACGGTGCTGCTGCACCCGGGCGACAACTGGATGATGCACGTGGTGGCCGAGCAGATCCGCCCCGGCGACGTCGTCGTCGCGGCGATCAGCGCGCCCTGCACCGACGGCTATTTCGGCGACCTGCTGGCGACTTCCTTCCAGGCCCGCGGCGCGCGGGCGCTGGTCATCGACGCCGGCGTGCGCGACGTGAAGACGCTCACCGAGATGCGCTTCCCGGTGTGGAGCCGCGCGATCAGCGCCAAGGGCACGATCAAGGCCACGCTGGGCTCGGTCAACATCCCGGTGGTCTGCGCCGGCGCGCTGGTGCACCCGGGCGACGTGATCGTCGCCGACGACGACGGCGTCGTCTGCGTGCCGCGCGCGCGGGCCGCGGCCACGCTGGAGGCCGCGACGAAGCGCGAGGCCAACGAAGGCGAGAAGCGCGCCAGGCTGGCCGCCGGCGTGCTGGGCCTGGACATGTACAACATGCGCGAGCCGCTGGCCCAGGCCGGGCTGCGCTACATCGACTGACCATGCCCGCGCCGCGCATCGCGCTGATCGGCTACGGCGAGGTCGGCCGCATCCTGGCCGAGGACCTGCGGGCGCAGGACCTCGCGCTGAGCGCCTTCGACCTGAAGCTCGAGGGTGCTCAGGGCGCGCAGGGCGAGCCGATGCGCGCCCACGCGCGGCAGCATGGCGTGGCGCTGGCGGCGTCGCACGGCGAGGCGGTGCGCGGCGCGGGGCTCGTGATCTCCGCGGTCACCGCGTCGCAGGCGGTGCCGGTGGCCGCGGCCTGCGCGCCGGCGCTGGACCGCGGCGCCTTCTTCCTGGACTTCAACAGCGCCTCGCCCGGAGCCAAGATCCACGCCGGCGGCATCGTCGACGCCGCGGGCGGGCGCTATGTGGAAGGCGCGGTGATGACCAGCCTGCCGCCCCACCGCATCCGCGTGCCGCTGCTGCTGGGCGGGCCGCATGCCGCGGCCATCCAGCCGCTGCTGGCCGAACTGGGCTTCGACGCGAAGGTGCACGACGCGCGGCTGGGCGTGGCCAGCGCCACCAAGATGTGCCGCAGCGTGGTGATCAAGGGCCTGGAGGCGATGCTCGTCGAGAGCTTCACGACGGCGCGCCACTATGGCGTCGAGGACGCGGTCATCGCCAGCCTGCGCGAGACCTTCCCGGGCATCGACTGGGAGAGGCAGGCGGCCTACTTCTTCCAGCGTGTCATCGAGCATGGCCGGCGCCGCAGCGAGGAGGTGCGCGAGGTGGCGGTCACGGTGCGCGAAGCCGGCCTCGCGCCGTTCAGCGCCGCCGGCACCGCCGAGCGCCAGGCCTGGGTGGCCGACCTGGCCGACGAGGGGATCTTCGGCACGCGCGGCGAAGGCGGCTTCGCGCGCAGCGCCGACTGGCGCACCGAGGCCGACCGCATCCTGGCCCACCTGCATTCCAAGGACGAGGCATGAGCAAGCCGACCACGGGCGGCTTCGAGAAGACCGCCGGCTGGCTGGACTGGGTCGAGGGACCCAGCAAGCCCCGCTTCGTGCTGCCGCCGGGCAGCGTGGACGCGCACTGCCATGTCTTCGGCCCCGGCGCGCAGTTCCCCTACGCACCCGAGCGCAAGTACACGCCCTGCGACGCGAGCAAGGCGCAGCTGTTCGCGCTGCGCGACCACCTCGGTTTCGCGCGCAACGTCATCGTGCAGGCCACCTGCCACGGCGCGGACAACCGCGCGCTGGTCGATGCCTGCATCGCCAGCGGCGGCCGCGCACGCGGCGTGGCCACGGTGCGGCGCAGCGTGAGCGACGCCGAGCTCGAACAGATGCACGCCGCCGGCGTGCGTGGCGTGCGCTTCAATTTCGTCAGGCGGCTGGTGGACTTCACGCCCAAGGACGAGCTGCTGGAGATCGCCGCGCGCATCAAGCCGCTGGGCTGGCACGTGGTGATCTATTTCGAGGCGCAGGACCTGCCGGAGCTGTGGGACTTCTTCACCGCGCTGCCGACCACCGTGGTCGTCGACCACATGGGCCGGCCCGACGTCACGAAGCCGGTCGACGGGCCCGAGTTCGGCCTGTTCCTGAAGTTCATGCACGAGCACGGCAACGTCTGGAGCAAGGTCAGCTGCCCCGAGCGGCTGAGCGTGTCCGGGCCGAAGGCCTTGAACGGCGAGCAGGCGGCCTACCGCGATGTCGTGCCCTTCGCGCGCCGCGTCGTCGAGACCTTCCCCGACCGTGTGCTGTGGGGCACCGACTGGCCGCACCCCAACCTGAAGGACCACATGCCCGACGACGGCCTGCTGGTGGACTTCATCCCGCACATCGCGACCACGCCGGAACTGCAGCGCAGGCTGCTGGTGGACAACCCGATGCGCCTGTACTGGCCTGAACAGTGGAAGGGCTGACGATGGCACTCGACAAGCCGTACCTGGACATCCCCGGCACGACCATCTTCGATGCTGAGCAGAGCAGC
>CAZUPH010000034.1:0-25760 GCA_964621995.1 uncultured Rubrivivax sp.
GTGCCGAAGTGGCGGTCGGTCAGCGTCATCGTGATCGCGCCGGCCAGCACCGGCATCACCGCGATCAGCAGGTAGGCGGTGATCAGCCAGGTCCAGCAGAACAGCGGCATCTTCATCAGCGTCATGCCGGGCGCGCGCATGTTCAGGATCGTGACGATGATGTTGATCGAGCCCATGATGGAGCTCGCGCCCATGATGTGCATCGCGAAGATCGCGGCGTCCATCGACGGGCCCATCTGCAGCGTCAGCGGCGCGTACAGCGTCCAGCCCGCGGCCGGGGCGCCGCCGGGCATGAAGAACGAGCCGGCGAGGATCGCCGCGGCCGGGATCAGCAGCCAGAAGCTGAGGTTGTTCATGCGCGCGAAGGCCATGTCCGCGGCGCCGACCTGCAGCGGGATCATCCAGTTCGCGAAGCCCACGAAGGCCGGCATGATGGCGCCGAAGACCATGATCAGCCCGTGCATCGTCGTGAGCTGGTTGAACAGCTCCGGGTTCACGTACTGCAGGCCCGGCTGGAACAGCTCGGCGCGGATGCCCAGCGCCAGCACGCCACCCACCATCAGCATCGCGAAGCTGAACAGCAGGTACATCGTGCCGATGTCCTTGTGGTTGGTCGCGAACAGCCAGCGCCGCCAGCCGTGCGGGTGGCCGTGGGCGTGGTCGTCGGCGTGTCCGTGACCGTGGTGGTCGAGCACTGCACTCATGGGCGTGTCCTTGGAGAGGCGATGACTTGGAGGATGCCGGGAACGATCACTTGCGGGCCGCCATGATCTCGGCGGGCTGCACGAGCTTGCCGGTCTGGTTGCTCCAGGAATTCTTCGTGTAGGTGACGACGGCCGCGATCTCGGTGTCCGAGAGCTGGCGCCAGGCCGGCATCGCGCCGTTGGCCGCGCCGTTGAGCAGGATCGCGATCTGCGCCGCCGGGTCGCCGGTGACGAGGGCGCTGCCGTCCAGCGCCTTGATCGGGCCGGCGCCCTTGCCGTCGGCGCGGTGGCAGGCGGCGCAGTTGGCGGCGTAGACACGCTCGCCGCGGGCCACCAGGTCGGCCAGCGTCCAGACCTTGCTGGGGTCGTCGGCGGCGGCCTGCATCTCCTTGGTCTTGGTGTCGACCCAGGCGGCGTACTCGGCCTGGGTGACCACCTTGACGTGGATCGGCATGTAGGCGTGCTCCTTGCCGCACAGCTCGGCGCACTGGCCGTAGAAGTCGCCGGTCTTCTCGGCGCGGAACCAGGTGTCGCGCACGAAGCCCGGGATGGCGTCCTGCTTGACGCCCAGCGAGGGCACCATCCAGGCGTGGATCACGTCGTTGGCGGTGGTGACGATGCGGATCTTGCGGTCCACCGGCACGACGAGCGGGTTGTCCACCTTGAGCAGGTAATTGTCGCCCTGGGGCTTGCCGCTGTCGGACATCACGCGGTGGCTGACGTCCAGCGTGGACAGGAAGGCGATGCCCTCGCCCTCGCCCTTGAGGTAGTCGTAGCCCCACTTCCACTGGTAGCCGGTGGCCTTGATCGTGAGGTCGGCGTTGGTCGTGTCCTTCATCGCGACCACGGTGCGCGTGGCCATCGCGCCCATCGCGATGACGATGATGAAGGGCACCACGGTCCACGCGATCTCGACCGCCACGCTCTCGTGGAAGTTGGCCGGCTTGTGGCCGACCGACTTGCGGTGCTTCAGGATCGAATAGAACATGACCCCGAACACGCCGACGAAGATCACCAGGCACACGATCAGCATGAACCAGTGCAGCCAGTGCTGCTCTTCGGCGATCTTGGTCACCGGCGGGTGCAGGTTCAGCTGGCGCACCGCGGGGCCGCCGGGCAGGTCGCCCACCTGCGCCAGGGCCAGGCCGGTGGCAGCCCAGGCGCCGGTGGCCAGGGCGAGGCGGGAGAAGGCCTGGCGCAGCGTATGCATCGTCTTCATCGTCGTCGTCAGCTCGGGTGATCGGGTTCGGATTCGGGGACGGCTGCCGGGCGCGGCCGGCGCAGCGCATGGCGCAGCTCGCGCGCGAAGGCAGCGCGCAGTTCGGGGCGCAGGTGACGGCCGACGCGCACGGTCTGGCCGCGACCGCTGATCTCGACCAGCGAGCCCTGGCCGGCCGAGGGCTCCACGGTCGCCCACTCGGCGGCGAAGTCCGCGCGCTTCACGCGCTGGCCCCAGTGCTGCTCGACCTGCAGCGAACGGCCGCTGAGCGTGAGCACCTCGCGGTCGCCGGCGTGGCGCGCGAAGACCAGCAGCGCCAGCCCCACCGCCATCAGCTCCAGCCCGGCGAAGGCCAGCACCAGCGGCGCGCCCTGCAGCAGGAAAAAGCCGCCGACAGCCAGCGAGACCACGCACAGCGAGAGGTAGACCGCGCCCAGCTGGCGCGGCGCGATGGAGCAGTTGCGCTTGAGCAGCCACTGCAGCGCGCGCGGCGCGCCCGGCCCGCTGCCCAGCGCCACCTCGCGACCGAACAACCAGGGCAGCGCCGACGCGTTGCCGGGGCGCAGGGGCCAGGGGCTGGTGGCGATCGTGGCAGTCATCCGGGGTCGGGTCGGGGTCGCTTCAAGGGTCGGGCGGCAACGACGGGACGGTGGTCCAGGACCATACGGTCACCGGTGTCTGCGCAGGCCACGAAACGACGCGGATTCTAGCGCAGGCTCAGGGGACATCCGGGTCGCCGCCCGGGTCCCTCCTGCGCGTGCGGACCATCGCACGAAGCTCGTCCAGCGGCAGCCTCGTCTCGGCTTCGACACGCGGCCGCGCCAGCGGCCGGAAGGCATGTCCGTAGACCACCTCGAAGCTCAGCCGCACGCGGCCGTCCGGGCCCGCGGCCTGCGCCTGCAGCGCCCGGGCCAGCCGCTGCCGCCAGCGCGGCGTGCGCAGCCCGGCGCCGCGCTGCGGGTCGGCGTTGCCGCCCAGCGTGCGCAGCTCGGCCAGGGCCGCCGCGCCGTCGGCCCAGGTCAGCGTGATGGTCTCCTGGTCCATCACCGGGTCGGCGAAGCCGGCCTCGATCAGCATGTCGCCGAGGTCGTGCATGTCCACGAAGGGCGCGTGCGGCACGCCCCAGGCCGCGTCGGCGTACAGCGCGCGCAGCTCGGGCAGGCTGCCCGGGCCGAGGGTCGAGAACATCAGGAAGCCGTCGGTGGCGATGGCGCGCTGCCACTGGCGCATCACCGCCTGCGGGTCGGCCGCGAAATGCAGCGTCATGTTGGACCACAGCAGCTCGGCGGCGCCGGCCGGCAGCTCGGCGGCGAGCCGCACCTCGCTGCCGCCGGCGACCCAGCGCCGCGGCGACCACCAGGGCGAGGCCAGCGTGGCCGCGCTGGCCTCGCGCCGCGGTGCGTCGGCCTCGACCGCGACGATCGTGGCCTGCGGGTAGGCCGCCACCAGGTGCCGGCGGCCGGCGCCGAGGAAGGCGTCCCAGTCGATCACCCGGCGCGGCCGCTGGCGCACGAGCAGCAGCCGCTCGGCCATGCGGCGCGCCACCTCGTCGTGCAGCCAGGGCGGCGCGTCGGCGCGCTGCAGGCGCTGCAGGATCTGCTGCAGCGCCTGCGCGTCGAGCGGGCGGCGGGCGCTGCGGGTGACCATGGCGCGGCCAGTATATTGACCCGATGCCGTCCACCGACGCCTCCGTCGCCGCGCCGCCGCCGGGCCGCGCGCTGCGCGCCTGCGAGATCTGCCGGCGCTGGACGGATGTGGCGCTGTGCGCGGACTGCCTCGCGCGCTTCGCCGCGCCGCGCCCGCGCTGCGCACGCTGCGGCCTGGCGCTCGGTGTCGCGGCGAACGCCTGTGGCGCCTGCCTGCGCGAGCCGCCCCCGCTGGCCGCGACGGTCTGCGCCTTCGACTATGCCTTCCCCTGGGACCGGCTGATCGCCGAGTTCAAGTTTCATGCGCGCCCCGAGCTGGCGCGCCCGCTGGCTGCGCGGCTGTGCCGGGCGCTGCAGGCCGCAAACACCCCGCACCCGGACCTGCTGCTGCCGGTGCCGCTGGCGCCGGCCCGGCTGGCCGAGCGCGGCTACAACCAGGCCTGGGAGCTGGCACGCGAGCTGGCGCGCACGCTCGCGCTGCCGGCAGACGCGGCGCTGCTGCAGCGGCCTGCCGACGGTGCTCACCAGGCGCAGCTCACGCGCGCCGAGCGGCGACGCAACCTGCGTGCTGCCTTCATGGTGGACCCGCTGCGGCGCGGCGAACTCGCCGGCCGCCATGTCGCGCTGGTCGACGACGTGATGACCACCGGCGCCACGCTGCACGAGGCCGCCGGCACGCTGCTGCGCGCCGGCGCGGGGTCCGTCTCGGCCTGGGTGCTGGCGCGCACGCCGGACGATTGAACCCCGGATCGACCGTGTTCCACATCGTCCTCGTCGCGCCGGAGATCCCGCCGAACACCGGCAACGTGATCCGCCTGGCGGCCAACACCGGCTGCACGCTGCACCTGGTGGACCCCTTGGGCTTCTCGATGGAGGACCGGCTGCTGCGGCGGGCCGGCCTGGACTACCACGAGTTCGCGACGCTGCGCCGCCACGCATCGTGGCCGGCGCTGCTGCAGGCCGAGGCGCCCGAACCGGCGCGCTGCTTTGCCTTCACCACGCGCGCCACGCGCCGCTTCGACGAGGTGCCCTGGCGCGCGGGCGACTGGCTGGTCTTCGGCAGCGAGAGCGCGGGCCTGGCCGACGAGGTGCTCGCGTCCTTCGCGCCGGCGCAGCGTGTGCGCCTGCCGATGCGGCCGGGCCAGCGCAGCCTGAACCTGAGCAATGCGGTGGCGGTGGCGGTCTTCGAGGCCTGGCGCTGCAACGGCTACGCCGGCGCGGCCTGAGCGGGCCCGCGGATCAGCCCGCCGCCTGCTCCGGCCTCGCGCTGCGCGCCATCAGCCGCGCCAGCGCCCCGGCCGGCGCCAGGCGACCCTCGAGCACCTCGACGACGGCCTCGGTGACCGGCATCTCCACGCGCAGCGCGCGGGCCCGCGCCAGCACCGTCGGCGCGCTGGCCACGCCCTCGGCGACATGCCCCAGTTCGGCCAGCACCTGCGGCAGCCGCTGGCCGGCCGCCAGCCGCAGCCCGACGCGCCGGTTGCGCGAGAGGTCGCCGGTGGCGGTGAGCACCAGGTCGCCCAGCCCCGACAGGCCCATGAAGGTCTCGGCGCGTGCACCCATCGCCACGCCCAGCCGCGTGATCTCGGCCAGCCCGCGCGTGATCAGCGCGGCGCGCGCATTGAGGCCGCCGCCGGGCAGGCCGTCGAGGATGCCGGTGGCGATCGCGAGCACGTTCTTCACCGCGCCGCCGACCTCCACGCCGATCACGTCGTCGGCCGTGTAGATGCGCAGCGCGTCGCCGTGGAAGGCCTCGACCGCGGCAGCGGCGAGCGCGGGCTCGGTGCTCGCGGCCACCAGCGCGGTGGGCTGGCCGCGCGCCACCTCCAGCGCGAAGCTCGGACCCGACAGCACGCCGCAGCCGCTGCGCGGACGCAGCTCGCGCGCGATCTCGTGGCCGAGCGCGCCGCTGCCGGCCTCCAGGCCCTTGCTGAGCCACAGCGCCGGCCGCGCGTCGGTGAACGCGGCAAGCTGGCCGCGCAGCCCGGCCATCGGCGTGGCGACGACCGTCAGGCCCTGCGTGCCGGCGTGGGCCAGCGCCGCGGCATGGTCCGCGGTGACGCGCAGCGCGGCGGGCAGCGCCACCTCGGGCAGGTAGCGCTCGTTGCGGCGCAGGGCCGACATCGCGGCGGCCTGCGCCGCGTCGCGCGCCCACAGCAGCACCTCGTGGCGCGCCGCCGCGGCGACGGCCAGCGCGGTGCCCCAGGCACCGGCGCCGAGCATCGTGATCCTCATCGCGGCGGCCCTGGCGGCGCGCGCGGCGCCGCCGGTCTCAGTTCGCGCCGGTGATGATGCGCGAGCCGCCGTTGCCCTGCTGGGCCGCGGCCTGGGCCTGCTGGGCCTCGAACATGGCCTGGAAGTTGACCTCGGTCAGCAGGATGGGCGGGAAGCCGGCACGCGTGCAGACGTCGCTGACGATGGCACGCAGGTAGGGGTAGATCATCTGCGGGCAGACGATGCTCAGGATGCCCTGCTTCTGGTCGTCGGGCAGGTTGCGGATCTCGAAGATGCCGGCCTGCTTGGCCTCCACCAGGAACAGCAGCTTGTCCTTGACCTTGGTCGTGACAGTGGCGGTGACGGTGACCTCGAAGATGCCTTCGACGACCTGCGCGGCCGCCATGCCGAGGTTGATGTCCACCTGGGGCTGCGCCTGCTCCAGCAGGATCTGCGGCGAGTTGGGCTGCTCCAGCGACAGGTCCTTCAGGTACATGCGCTGGATCTGGAAAACGGGGGTCTCGTCGGCCATGGTGGGGTTCCGGTGGGGGTCGGTGCCCGGCGCCGGGGGGCGTCGGGCGGCAGCCGGGCATTATCTGCCAGCGGCGATGACGGTTTGCCCCGCGGGCGCGGGGGGAGGTGGAAGATGCCGCGCGCTCAGGCCGCGCCGAGCAGCGGCAGCAGGCCGCCGCGGCGGTCCAGCGCGATGAGGTCGTCGCAGCCGCCGACGTGGGTCTCGCCGATGAAGATCTGCGGCACCGTGCGGCGCCCGGTCAGCTCCACCATGCGGCCGCGCTGCGCGGGGTCGAGGTCGATGCGGATCTCCTCGATGGCGGCGACGCCGCGCTGCTGCAGCAGCGCCTTGGCGCGCACGCAGTAGGGGCAGTATTCGGTGGTGTACATGCGGACCGGGGTGGTCATCGGGCTGCTCGCTGGCCGGAACGGTGACAGAGCGGCATTCTGCGCAGCCGCGGCGCGCCGTGCAGGGCGCGCGGTGATCAACCCTTCACGGGCTTGCCGGGCTTGTCCGCCTTCTCGGCCTTCTCGGCCTTGTCCGCCTTCTCGGCCTTGTCTGCCTTGGTGCCCTTCTCGCCCGCGCCCTTCTCCACCGGCAGCCCGGCCTCGCGCCAGGCGTTGGTGCCGCCGGCCAGCGAGACCGCCTTCTCGTAGCCGGCGCGGCGCAGCAGCGCGGCGGCGCGGCCGGCGCGCGCGCCGGTGGGGCACATCAGGATCAGCGGCAGCGCCTTGTTCGTGGGCAGGTCCTTGCTGCCCTCCACCTGGCCGAACGGCACGCTGCGCGCCCCGGCGGCATGCATCGCGGCGTATTCGTTGGGCTCGCTCACGTCGACCAGCGTGCCCTTCTCGCGGTTGATCAGGCGCACCGCCTCGGCGATGCCGACGGCACCGCCGCCGCCACCGCCGCGCACCATCGGCCATACGAGCATGGCCCCGGACACGAAGGCGACGACGATCAGGATCCAGTTCTCGACGAAGAAGTCCACGCGCTGCCCTCTTTGCTCTGTCCGCGATGCCGTTGCTCCGCTGCGCGGCCGCTGCACGCGGGTCTGCCCCGGCGTGCAAAACCGCGAATTATAGAATCCACGTCCATGCACAAGCTCGTCCTGATCCGCCACGGCGAATCGACCTGGAACCTGGAGAACCGCTTCACCGGCTGGACCGACGTGCCGCTCACCGCCACCGGCGTGGCGCAGGCGCGCGAGGCCGGCCGGCTGCTGCGCGAGGCCGGCTTCGAATTCGACGTGGCCTACACCTCGGTGCTCAAGCGCGCGATCTGGACCCTGTGGCACTGCCTGGACGAGATGGACCGCACCTGGCTGCCGGTGGTCAACGACTGGCGGCTCAACGAGCGCCACTACGGCGCGCTGCAGGGTCTGAACAAGGCCGACATGGCGCGCCAGTACGGCGACGAGCAGGTGCTCGTCTGGCGCCGCAGCTACGACGTGCCGCCGCCGCCGCTGGCCGCCGACGACCCGCGCTGGGAGCGCGCCGACCGCCGCTACGCCGCGCTGACCCCGGACCAGATGCCGCTGACCGAGTGCCTGAAGGACACCGTCGCGCGTGTGCTGCCCTGCTGGCACGAACGCCTGGCCCCGGCCATCCGCAGCGGCCAGCGCCTCGTGATCGCGGCGCACGGCAACAGCATGCGCGCGCTGGTCAAGATGCTCGACGGCGTCTCCGACCAGGACATCGTCGGCGTCAACATCCCCAACGGCATCCCGCTGGTCTACGAGCTCGACGCCGAGCTCAGGCCCATCCGCAGCCGCTACCTCGGCGACCCCGAGGCCGCCGCGCGCGCGGCGGCGGCGGTCGCGGCGCAGGGCCGCGGCTGAGCGCGGCGGCGACGGGCTTCAGGGCTCGAGCAGCCCGAACACCACCTCGGGCAGCAGCCTCGACTGCCCGGCACGCTCGGGCCACGGCCCGGCGATGCCGAACTCGGCCTGCGCGGTGTCGCGCCGAGGCGCGCCGCCCACCGGCTTGCCGGCGGCGGAGTCCAGCACCGCCACGACCGAGGCCGCGCCGGCCGCAGCGCGCTGCACGACGACGCCGCCCTCGCCGTTCTTCAGCCGCACGAAGTCGCCGGGCGGGTAGATGCCCACGGCCTTGATCAGCGCAGCGGCGACCGGCCCGCCGGCGTCCTCCTGGAACAGCTGGCGCGCCGCCAACTGCGGCGGCACCGCGCTGCGCAGCGCGCGCGGGCTGAGCTTGGCGCTGAACTGGTCGGCGGCGCGCAGCACACGCGCCGTCTCGCCGACCTCCTTCGTGCCGCGCGGGTAGCCGCTGCCGTTCACGCGTTCGTGGTGGTCGGCGACGGCCGCGAGCCACTCCTCGTCGGCCACGCCGCTGGCTCGCAGCAGCGCGACCGAGGCCTCGGGGTGGCCGCGGATCTGCTCGATCTGCCGCTTCGTCGGCGGGTCCGACTGCTCGGCCATGCGCGCCTGCAGCTCGGCCACCGAGGCGTTCATCGTCAGCGCCGCACGCACCACGGTGCGCTGGCGCTGGGCCGGCCAGCCGAGCTGGCGCGCGGTGAGCAGCGCCACCGTGGCGCAGTGCAGCGCGTGGGTCAGCGGGTACAGCGCGAAGCGGCGGTCGTCCTGACGCGTGCACAGGAACAGCGCGGCGTCCGGGTGGCGGTCGACCAGCGCGACCTGCTCGTCGGCGTAGGCCTCCAGCTGCGGCGCGAGCCCGGCGTCGCGGCCCAGCGCCTTGAGCAGGGCGTCCAGCACCCAGAGGCGGCGCTCCCAGTGGTCGAACCAGCTCAGCGTGCGCGTGGCCTTCGGCAGCGCGGCGGCCACGCCGGCGACCGGCGCGCGCGCCGCGCGCACGGCCTGGGCGTCCGCATGCTCGACACAGGCGCCGCGCTCGAGCAGCAGTTCGAGCTGGCGCTCGTCCTGCACGACATGGCCGGCATTGAGCAGCAGCCGGCCCACCGCGTCCAGCACCTTGAAGGGCAGCGGCTGCCCGATGGCGATCAGGTCCACCACCTCGGGCAGGGGCACGCGCGACGGTGAGCCCGGCATGCGCGCAATGTAGGGCCGCCACCCCCGGCGATGGGGAGGATAAACCCCGCTCGGCAGCGTGTGCGCGCGGGGCGCGCCTCAGGCCGCCAGGGCCCGGGCCAGCAGCGGCACGATGCCGACGACGTTGCTCGGGTGCGGCACGCAGTCGCTGCTCCAGACCGCGCCCACGCCCGCGGCACGCACCTGCGCCAGGGCGTCGCCCACGAAGAGGGCATGCGTCACCGCCACGTCCACCCCGCTGGCGCCGCCGGCGAGCACGCCGCGCGCCGCCTGCACCAGCGTGCGACCGGTGCTGGCGACGTCGTCGAGCAGCACGACGTGGCGGCCGGTCACCGGCACCGCCGGCAGCGCGACCTCCACGTCGTGGTCGCCGTGGCGCTGCTTCAGGCACACCGCATGGTCCAGGCCCTGCGGCTCGGCGGCGGCCCGCACCCACTGTGCCGCCTCCTCGTCGGGGCCGACGAGCAACGCGCCGGGGCGCTGCGCGGCGATCCAGGCACCGAGCAGCGGCGCCGCGCTCAGCGCGACCCCGCGCCGGCCGGGCAGCACCTCGTCCAGCGTGGCGACACGGTGCAGATGGGGATCGACGGTGACGACCTCGTCGAAGACCGCGGCGAGCAGCCGGCCGAGGTGGCGCTGGCTGACCACCTCGCCGGGCACGAAGGCCATGTCCTGGCGCATGTAGCCCAGGTAGGGCGCCACCAGGGTCAGCCGCTCGGCGCCCAGCTCGCGCGCGCCGGCGGCGGCCAGCAGCAGCTCGGCCAGGCGTTCGTTGGGCCGCTGCAGGCCGCGCAGCAGCACCACGCGCGGCGGCAGCCGCGGCGGCAGGCGCAGCCGCGTCTCGCCGTCGGGGAAGGCATGGCGGTCGATGCGCGCGGCCGGCCAGCCCAGCGCGGCGGCCAGCGCCTGCGCCTGCGCGGCGTCGTCGTCGAAGGCCAGCACCATCGTCATGCCAGCCCCGCCGCACCGGGCACGATGTCGCGCGGCAGCCGCTCCGGCGGCCCGATCTCGAAGCCGCTGTCGGCGCCGGCCATGCGGCGCGCAAACTCCAGGTCGGCGGCATGCTCGGCGTGCAGCGTGTAGAGCGGCTCGCCCTGGCGCACGGTGTCGCCCAGCGCGTGTTGCAGCAGCACGCCCGCCCCCGGCACCTGCGGGGCGCCCGACAGCCGCGCGATGCGCGCCAGGCGCAGGTTGTCGATGCCGACCACCACGCCGTCGGCCGGCGCCGCCACCGCCAGCGTCAGCGCGCCGGGCGCCATCGCGCCGGGGCGCCGGCCCTGGGCGTCGATGATGCGGTTCATCTGCGCGAGCGCACGGCCCGACTCGAGGATGTCGCGTGCGATGCGCCAGCCGTCGCCGCCGCGCACGTCGGGGTCGAACTCGATCATGCGGCCGGCCAGGCGCAGCGCCTTCTGGCGCAGGTCCTGGGGCGCGCCCGGGTCACCCGCCAGCACCTGCATCACGTCGCGCGCCTCCAGCACCGGGCCAATGCCGCGGCCGATGGGCTGGCGGCCGTCGGTGATGACCGCGTCGAGCTGCAGGCCCAGGCGCGAGGCGACATACTCGAACAGCCGCTTCAGGCGTTGCGCCTCGGGCAGGCTGCGCACCTTGGCGCTGGGGCCGACCGGGATGTCCAGCACCAGGTGCGTGGAGCCCGCGGCGACCTTCTTGCTCAGGATCGAGGCCACCATCTGCCCCGGCGAGTCGATGGCCAGCGGGCGCTCCACCGAGATCAGGATGTCGTCGGCCGGCGAGAGCGCCGCCGTGCCGCCCCAGGCCAGGCAGCCGCCGGTGTCGCGCACGATCTGCTTCAGCCGCGCCAGCGGCAGCTCCACGTCGGCCAGCACCTCCATCGTGTCGGCGGTGCCGGCCGGCGAGGTGATCGCGCGCGAGCTGGTCTTCGGACAGCACATGCCGTGCGCGGTGACGATGGGCACCACGATCATCGAGCTGCGGTTGCCCGGGATGCCGCCGATGCAGTGCTTGTCCACGACCGGGCCGCCGCCGCGCTCGTGGCGCCAGTCGATGCGCTCGCCCACCGCGATCATCGCCTCGGTCAGGTGCAGCACCTCGTCGCGGTCGAGCTCGTTCTGGTGCGTCGCCACGACGAAGGCCGCGAGCTCCACCTTCGAGTAGCGCGCCGCGGCGACGTCGCGCATCAGCGCCAGCAGGTCGGCGCGCGTGAGCCGCTCGCCGGCGATCTTGCGGTGCAGCGCGGCGATCGAGTCCGGCGGCTCGGCGTGGTCGATCTGCGCCGGGTGGCCCTCGGGGATGCCCAGCCGCGCGAAGGCGTCCTCCGACAGCCCCAGCTCGCAGGCCTGCACGATGCGGTCGTCGTCGACCACGTTGAGCACGGCCATGATGGTCGCGCCGTTGGCGCGCACCGCCACCTTGGACAGCGCCTGGAAGCCGGCGGCGCGCACGACCGGGCAGTCGCGGTGCAGGTAGGCGACGTTCTCGCGCCAGGTGTCGATGCCGACGCGGCGGATGGACAGCGAGGCGCCGTTCATCGCGCGACTCTACACGGCGCCCTGCGACGCGGACCCGGTGCGCGCCGCCTGCGGCGTGTCCGGCGTGTCCGGCACCTCCAGCGCCTGCGCGACGAGCTGCTGCACATGCGCGGCCAGCGCACGGCGGTCGGCGTGGCGGCTGCCCAGCGCGTCCAGCACCTGCACGTGCACCACCAGGCCCTCGCCGCAGGCCAGCCACCACAGGCTCTGCTTGAGCGTGATCTCGCCGGTGAACAGCACCGCCGGGCTGACCGCGTGCGCGGCGTCGGCATAACGCAGCGCCACCGGCTGCACCGGGGTCTGCGTCGAGATCGCGGCCTGCAGCAGGTTGGCGTGGAAGGGCAGCAGCGCGCGGCCGTCGCCCACCGTGCCCTCGGGGAAGACGGCCACCGTGTCGCCCTGCTGCAGCGCCTCGGCCATCTGGTGCACGACACGCAGCGCGTCGCGCGCGCGGCCGCGCTCCAGGTACAGCGTGCGCGCCGAATCCACCAGCCGCGCCACCAGCGGCCAGTGCCGCACCTCGGCCTTGGAGACGAAGCGCGCCTCGGGGCACACCGCGTGCACGGCCATGATGTCCAGCCACGAGACATGGTTGGCGACGACCAGCTTGGCCCCCGGCCGGAAGCGGCCCTGCACCACGAGCCGCATGCCCAGCATGCGGAACATCTTCGCCGACCACCAGGCGATGCGCTGCTCGCGCCCGCGCTGGTCCAGCGTGGGAAAGCGCAGCAGCACGACGAGCAGCCCGTGCACGCCGTGCAGCACGGCGCGCGACAGACGCCAAGCGGCGCGAAGGCGCCGCATCATGCAAGCCCGGCGCGCAGGCGCCGCATCACGACGAGGCTGCGGCCGGCGCCTCGTACGCGATCGTGCCGGCCACCAGCGTCACGCGCACGCGGCCCGGCAGCGCCATGCCGGTGGAGCCGAACGAGAAGGGCGTGTGCTTGCCCTGGCTGGCCAGCTGCCCGGGCGCCACCGCCCAGTCGGCCGCCGGGTCGTAGACGCAGACGTCGGCCACCCCACCCTCGACCAGCCGGCCGGCGCTGCTGGCCAGCGAGCCGATCGCCTCGCCGAGCACCTGCACCGGGTGCAATGTCACGCGCGCCAGCGTCGCCGGCAGCGGCAGCGCGCTGTCGGCGCCCCAGCGCAGCGCCAGGCTCAGCAGCAGCTCGAGCCCGGTGGCGCCGGGCTCGGCCTCGCCGAAGGGCAGCTGCTTCATGTCGTCGGCCACCGGGTTGTGGTCGGAGACCAGCGCATCGATGGTGCCGTCGGCCAGCGCCAGCCGCAGCGCGTCGCGGTCCGCGCCCTGGCGCAGCGGCGGCACGAGCCGCATGTCGGCATTGAAGAAGCCGATGTCCACGTCGGTCAGGTGCAGGCTGTTGATGCTGACGTCGGCCGTGACCGGCAGGCCCTCGGCCTTCGCGGCGCGCAGCATCGCCACCCCGGCCGCGCTGGACAGGCGGCACAGGTGCACACGCGCCTTCGTCGCGCGCACGAGCTCGAAGATGGTCGCCAGCGCCACCGTCTCGGCCTGCACCGGCACGCCCGACAGGCCCAGCCGCGTGGCGACCGCGCCGCTGGCCGCCACGCCGCCGCCCAGCCAGGCGTCCAGCGGGCGCAGCCAGACCGTGTAGCCGTAGGTGGCCGCGTACTGCAGCGCACGCAGCAGCACCTGCGTGTCGCGCACCGACACGTCGGCCTGCGAGAAGCCCACGCAGCCGGCCTCGGTGAGCTCGGCCATCTCGGTCAGCGTCGTGCCCTGCAGCCCGCGCGTCAGCGCCCCCAGCGGGAACAGCCGGCAGCGGCTGAGCTTGCGGGCGCGGAACTTGAGCATCTCCACCAGGCCCGGCTCGTCGAGCACCGGGTCGGTGTCGGGCGGGCACACGAGGCTGGTCACGCCGCCGGCGGCGGCCGCGGCGAGCTCGCTCTCGAGCATGCCCTCGTGCTCCTGGCCGGGTTCGCGCAGCCGCGCCGCGAGGTCCACCAGGCCCGGCATCACGACCAGCCCGGCGGCGTCGATCACGCGGTCGGCGTCGAAGTCCGGCGCGCGACCGAGGGCCACGATGCGGCCGGAGGCGATGGCCAGGTCGGTCACCTCGTCGCGGCCCGACGCGGGGTCGATCACGCGGCCGGCACGGATCAGGATCTTCATGCCTGATTCCCGGCAATCGTCGACATCACCGCCATGCGCACCGCGATGCCGAAGGTCACCTGCGGCAGGATCACGCTGTGGCTGCCGTCGGCCACCGCGGAGTCGATCTCGACGCCGCGATTGATCGGCCCCGGGTGCATCACGATGGCGTCGGGCCTGGCCAGCGCCAGCTTCTCGGGCGTGAGCCCGAAGCTCTTGAAGAATTCGCCGGCCGACGGCAGCAGCGCGCCGCTCATGCGCTCGTTCTGCAGCCGCAGCATGATGATCACGTCGGCATCGCGGATGCCCTCGCGCATGTCGTGGCACACGCGCACGCCCATCGCCGCCAGGTCGCCGGGCACCAGGGTCTTGGGCCCGACGGCGCGGATCTCGGGCACGCCCAGCGTGGCCAGCGCGTGGATGTCGCTGCGCGCCACGCGCGAGTGCACGATGTCGCCGACGATGGCCACCGTCAGGTTCGTGAAGTCGCGCTTGTAGTGGCGGATCGTGTACATGTCCAGCAGCCCCTGCGTGGGGTGGGCGTGGCGCCCGTCGCCGGCATTGACCACGTGAACGTGCGGCGCCACGTGCTGCGCGATCAGGTAGGGGGCGCCGCTCTCGGCGTGGCGCACGATGAACATGTCGGCGTGCATCGCGCTGAGGTTGGCGATGGTGTCCAGCAGGCTCTCGCCCTTGGCGGTGCTGCTGCGCGCGATGTCCAGGTTGATGACGTCGGCCGACAGCCGCTTGGCGGCGATCTCGAATGTCGTGCGCGTCCTCGTGGAATTCTCGAAGAACAGGTTGAACACGCTCTTGCCGCGCAGCAGCGGCACCTTCTTGACCTCGCGGTCGTTGACGCTGAGGAAGGTGCCGGCGGTGTCCAGGATCTGCGTCAGCACCGCGCGCGGCAGGCCCTCGATGGACAGCAGGTGGATCAGCTCGCCATGCTTGTTGAGCTGGGGGTTGCGCCGGGACAGCACTATTCCAGTTCCTCGACGGCGAAGGTGAACAGGCCGGCCGGGTCGCGCGCCAGCGACAGCCGCCGGTTGGCCGGCAGCGCGATGCGCGCGGCCGCGTACGCCGCGGCGACCGGCAGCTCGCGCCCGCCGCGGTCCACCAGCACCGCCAGCTGCACGCTGGCCGGGCGGCCGAAGTCGAACAGCTCGTTGATGACGGCGCGGATCGTGCGGCCGGTGTACAGCACGTCGTCCACGAGCACGATGTGCGCACCCTCCACCGCGAAGGGCAGCTGCGTCGCATCGGCCCCGGCGGCGAGGCCGCGCGAGCCGAAGTCGTCGCGGTGCAGCGTGCTCGAGATGACGCCGGGCCGGCCCGCCAGGCCCAGGTCCTGCTGCAGCCGCTCGGCCAGCCAGGCGCCGCCAGACCAGATGCCGACCAGCACGCCGCCGGGCCTGAGCAGGCTGCGCACGCCGGCCCGCAGTTCGCCGTACAAGGCCTCGGCGTCGAGCTCCAGGTTCACGCCCCGGACTCCCGCAGGAACTGCTCGAGCAGGATCGCCGCGGCCGCGGCATCGGCGTCGCGTGCGCCGCCGGCCAGCGCCTCGGTGGTGCTGTAGCGCTCGTCCACCTCGTGCACCGGCAGCCCGAAGCGGCCGTGCAGCTGGCGCGCGAATCGGCGCGCGCGGCGCGTCATGTCGTGCTCGGCGCCGTCGGGATGGCGCGGCACGCCGACCACCAACGCCTCGGGCTGCCATTCGCGGACCAGCGCGGCGATGGCCTCGAAGCGCGCTTCGCCCTCGGCGACGACGGTCTTCAGCGGCGTGGCCTGCGCCAGCAGCCGGTTGCCGCTGGCCACGCCGGTGCGCCGGGTGCCGAAGTCGAAGGCCAGAAAACGGTGCGCCGGGGTCGTCGCCGCCGGCCGGGCCACCGCCACCGTCACGCGTGCCCCGCTTCCTGCGACAGCATGCGCGGGTCGAAGCCCAGCAGCGACAGCGCGCGCTGGTAGCGCTGCTCGATCGGCGTGTCGAAGATCACCGCCGGGTCGGCGTCCACGGTGAGCCAGCCGTTGCGCGCCAGCTCGTCCTCCAGCTGGCCGGCCTGCCAGCCGCTGTAGCCCAGCGTGACCAGCACCTTGCGCGGACCGGCACCGTCTGCCAGCGCCTCCAGCACGTCCTTGCTGGTCGTCATCGCCAGCCCGCCGGGAATGGACAGCGTGCTGTTGTACCCGGTGTCGTCGCCCAGCTTCTCGTGCAGCACGAAGCCGCGCTCGGTCTGCACCGGGCCGCCGAAATAGACCGGCTGTTCGGCGAGCTCCGCGCGGTCGAGGTTGAGCTCGACCTTCTCGAACAGGTTCTTGAGCTTGATGTCGATCGGCTTGTTGATGACCAGGCCGAGCGCACCCTTCTCGGTGTGCTCGCACAGGTAGACCACCGAGCCGGCGAAGGTCTCGTCGGCCATGCCGGGCATGGCGATCAGAAACTGGTTCGTCAGGTCGATGCGGGAGCCGGAGGCCATGCGCGGGATTCTATTCCCGGCGCACACTCGCGCAGGTGCACAAAACCCCCGCCCCGCCCCACGTGCCGCCCACCCTGCCGTCCACCCCGCCGCCGCTGGACCGCGCCCTGGTCTGGCTGCGCCGCGACCTGCGTGCCGACGACCACGCGGCGCTGTACCACGCGCTGCGCGGCGCGCGGCAGGTCTGGTGCGCCTTCGTCTTCGACCGCGCCATCCTGGACCCGCTGCCGCGGCAGGACCGGCGCGTCGAATTCATCCGCGACAGCCTGGTCGGCGTGGACGCCGAGCTGCGCGCGCTGGCCGCCAGCCACGGCACCGAGGGCGCCGGGCTGATCGTGCGCCACGGCTTCGCGGTCGACGAGATCGCGGCGCTGGCCGCCGCCCTGGGCGTGCAGGCCGTCTATGCCAACCACGACGACGACCCGGCGGCGGTGGAGCGCGACGCGCAGGTGCGCGGCCGCCTGGCCGAGATCGGCTGCGCGCTGCACCTGTCCAAGGACCACGTGATCTTCGAGCGCGACGAGGTGCTGACGCAGGCCGGCAGCCCGTTCTCGGTCTTCACGCCGTACAAGAATGCCTGGCTCAAGAAGCTGGACCCCTACTACCTGCGCGCCTACCCGGTGGCCAAGCACGCCGCGGTGCTGGCGCCGCGGCCGGCCGGCGAACCCGGGGTGCCGGCGCTGGAGGCGATCGGCTTCGCGCGCACCAACCTGCACGAGCTGCCGCTGCCCAGCGGCCCGGCCGGCGCGCAGGCGCTGCTGGAGGACTTCCTGGCGCGCATCGACCGCTACCACGAGGCGCGCGACTTCCCCGCGGTCAAGGGCCCCAGCTACCTGAGCACGCACCTGCGCTTCGGCACCGTCAGCATCCGCCGCCTGGCGCGCGAAGCGCACCGGCGCGCCGCCGAAGGCAGCCGCGGCGCCGAGGTCTGGCTCTCGGAGCTGATCTGGCGCGACTTCTACCACCAGGTGCTGCACCACCACCCGCGCGTCGCCGGCCATGCGTTCAAGCCCGAGTACGACCGCATCCGCTGGGAACACGGCAAGCAGGCCGACGAGCTGTTCGCGGCCTGGTGCGAGGGCCGCACCGGCTACCCGCTGGTGGACGCCGCGATGGCGCAGATCAACCGCAGCGGCTACATGCACAACCGGCTGCGCATGGTGGTGGCGAGCTTCCTGACCAAGGACCTGGGGCTGGACTGGCGGCGCGGCGAGGCCTATTTCGCGCTGCACCTCAACGACTTCGACCTCGCGGCCAACAACGGCGGCTGGCAGTGGGCGGCCAGCAGCGGCTGCGATGCGCAGCCCTACTTCCGCATCTTCAACCCGGTCAGCCAGAGCCGCAAGTTCGACCCCGAGGGCCGCTTCATCCGCCGCTACCTGCCGCAGCTGGCCCGGCTGCCCGACGAACTGATCCATGCCCCCTGGCTGGCGCGGCCGGTGGATCTGGCCGCTGCCGGCGTCGAGCTGGGGCGGGACTACCCGCACCCGGTCGTCGACCATGCTCAGGCGCGCGAGAAGACGCTGGCGCGCTATGCCGTCGTCAAGGCCGGCCGCTAGAAGCGCGAAGTCAGCCCACGCTGCGGCCACCCCCCAGCTTGCGGGGGGACCGATTGTCAGCCCCCCGGGTCGATCACCAGAATCCACGCACGAGAGGTGCCCGGCCCGGCGTCCGCTGTCCTTGCGCGAAGGCGACCGGAAACACGCACCGGAGGAGGAGTCATGCGCATTCGACCCCTGGCCGCAGTCCTGGCGGCGCTGTCTGTCGCGGCATCGGCCCACGCGATCGAGCTGGTCCAGTGGTCGTCCGCGACCAGTGGCACGCTGGGGCCTGCGACGGTCACTCTGGCGGGCAACGGGATCGACGGCCTGTACACCGGTGGCTTCGTCGCGGGCATCTTCTCGGCCCCCCACTTCACGGCACCGGTGTCGCTCGAGCAGGCGGTCAGCCTGATCACGCCCTCGCCGTTCTGCTGCTACGAGCAGTTCGTGCTCAGCTTCAGCATGCCGGTGCAGGGGCTGCGCCTGCACCTCGCCTCGGTGGCGTCCGAGCTGGTCTTCGACGCGACCCCGACCAAGCTGTCCGGGCAGGACACCCTGGTCGTCTCCGGCAACACCGTGACCGGCGGCGGGCTCGACGGGCCGACGCCGAACGACGCCAACGGCACGATCGAGTTCGCCGGCACGATCTCCACGCTGACGATCACCTTCGCGCGCTCGGTCGTCGCTTCGCCCGACAACCTGTTCATCCAGGTCGCTGCGCAACCGGTGCCCGAGCCCGCCTCCTGGCTGCTGATGCTGGCCGGCGCCTCGGCGCTGGGGGCGGCCGGCGCTCGGCGCCGCCGGGCCGCCGCCGGCTGAACCGCGCGCCGAGCGGCGGCATAGGCGGCGGCCGGCGCGCAGGCTTACGCTGCGCGCACCATGGAGCTGCCCCTCCCGGCACGGCCACGCACGCGCACCTCGCCCGAACTGGCGGCGGTGCTGAGGGCGCTGGGCCACGACGACCGCCTGGTCGAGGACGTCTGGCTGGACTTCCAGGGTGCCCGCGTGCACCTGGACCTGCACCGCGCCGCCGCGCCGCGGGCGGTGGTGGTCTTCCACCCCGGCAGCGGCTCGTACGCACGCTTCTACTGCGGGCTCGGACAGCGGCTGGCCGCGAGCGGGTACCACCTGCTGGGCATCGACCGCCCGGGCCACGGCTGGTCCGACGGCGCGCGCGGCGACGGCAGCATCGACGAGGCGCTGGCCCTCACCGCACAGGTGGTCGCCCTGGCACGCGCACGCTTCGGCCTGCCGGTGGTGCTGATGGGGTCCAGCCTGGGCGGGCTGCTCTGCGGCTTCGCGGTGCTGGCCGGGCAGCGGCCGGACCTGGCGGTCGCGCACAACTTCCTGATCCCGGGGCGGCTCGTCTCGCTGCGCCTGCGCGGACGCCTCGTCGAGCGCTGGCGCCGGCGCCCCTACCGGCTGCACGAGCTGGTGCGCGGCCTGGCGCGGCTGAGCCGCGTGCCCGCGCTGCAAGCCTACCTGGCCGCCGGGCGCGACCCGCAGGCCGCCTGGACGCTGACGCCGCGCCTGGTGGGCAGCCTGTTCCGCCACGACCCGCCGAAGCCGCGCGGGCCCACCTCGCCGCTGGTCGTGCTGACCGGCAGCCGCGACCCGGCGATCCCGGCCTGGGCCACGCGCTGGTTCCTGCGCTGGTCGGGCCTGCGCGACGCGCGCTGCGTGGTGGTGCCCGGGGCCGGGCACCTGCTATTCCACGACGACCTGGAGCGCACCTGGCCGCTGCTCGCGCCGGTGCTGGAGGAGACGCCGGGCCTCAGGCCGCCCGCGCCGTGAACCGCGCCAGGATCTCGGTGTGCTGCTGCGGCCAGCGGCGCAGTTCGGCGTCGTCGCCGTCGAAGACGCCGCGCAAAAAGGCGCTGGCCAGCGCCTGCGTCGCCGCCTTGACCTGCGGGTTGAGCAGCGCGCCGCCGGTGCCGGCGCGGTCGGTGAACATGCTGTGCGAGCCGCCCTCGTAGACGGCCAGCCACTTGCGCGGGCTGCCGACGGCCTCGAACACGGCCAGCCGGTCCTCGACGCCGCTGAAGTAGCCGGGGATGCGGATCACGTCCTCGGTGGCCGTGACGTGCAGGCTGGGCACCATGACGCCGCCCAGGATGCGCGCCGGGTCGCCCTCGCCGTAGAACGGCGGCGCCGAGATCGCGATCGCGGCGCGCACGCGCTCGTCGTGCAGCGGCACGACGCGGCCCTCGCGTTCCACGCGCGCGCCGGCAGCCAGCAGCGTGGTGTTGGCGCCGTAGCTGTGGCCGGCGGCGGCGATGCGCCCGGCGTCCAGCCGCGGCGCCAGCCCGCTGGTCAGCAGCATGTCCAGCGCGAAGCGCAGGTCCTCGGCGCGCGCCACCGCCTCGCGGTCGGTGGCCGCGTCCTGCAGCCGGCCGAGGATGCCGAACAGGCTGCCGCTCCAGACCTGGCGGTCGCTGCCCACGTGCTGCAGGTGCAGGCTCGCCACGCCGCTGCCCGCCAGGTGCCGGCCCAGCCAGGTGTAGCCGCGGCGCGAGCCGCCGATGCCGTGCGAGAAGACGAGCACCGGCGCACGCTGCGCCGGCCGCGCCTGCTCCGGCAGGTACAGGCGCACCGGCACCGGGCGCTGGCGCGCCACGTCGGCCCAGTCGAAGTCCAGCGTCGTGTAGCGGCCTTCGGTCTCCTGCGCGCGCAGCGCCGGCGCGGCCGCCACGAAGGCGGCGGCGCCGAGGGCCTGCAGGCAGCGGCGGCGGGTGAGCAGCGTCGTCGTCATCGCGGGTCGGTCGTCGTCGAGCGCGTTGCGATCGCCGGGCGCGTGGCAGGTTCCGTGGCGCAGCTTCAGTCCGCCGCGCCGGTCGGCAGTGCCGGCGGCGCCGTCGGCTCGCCGCGCCGGGCCAGCCGCCGGCGCAGCCGCCGCAGCAGCTCGATGCCGTCGTCCACGTAGGTGTACAGCACCGGGATCACGAGCAGGCTCAGAAAGGTGCTGGTGATGAGCCCGCCGATCACCACGATGGCCATCGGGCTGCGGAAGCTGGGGTCCACGCCGATGCCCAGCGCGATCGGCATCATGCCGGCGCCCATCGCGATGGTCGTCATCACGATGGGGCGCGCGCGCTTGGACGCCGCGTCCAGCACCGCCTCCAGGCGCGGCAGTCCGTGGTCGCGGCGCGCGATCACGATGTAGTCCACGAGCAGGATCGAGTTCTTCGTCGCGATGCCCATGAGCATGATGAGCCCGATCATGCTGGGCATCGACAGCGCGGTCTGCGTGACGAACAGGGCCAGGAAGGCGCCCGGGACCGACAGCACCAGCGCGCCCAGGATCGTCACCGGCTGCACGAAGTCCTTGAACAGCAGCACCAGCACGATGTAGATGCACAGCACGCCGGTCAGCATGGCCAGGCCGAAGCTCTGGAACAGCTCCTTCATCGCCTCGGCGTCGCCCACCGTCGTCTGGATCACGCCCGGCGGCAGGCTCTTCAGGCTGGGCAGCGCCAGCGCACGCGCCTCGACCTCGCCCAGCGGCTGCTGGTTGAGCTCGACCTCGATGTTGACGTTGCGCAGGCGGTCGTAGCGGTCGATCTGCGCCGGGCCGCTCTCGACGCTGATCGTCGCCACGTTGCCCAGCGGCACCGGGCCGCGCGCGCCGGGCACCGGCAGCCGGCGCAGCAGCTCGAGGTCGGTGCGCGCCTCGGCCGGCAGCCGCACGACGATGGGCACCTGGCGCTGCGCCAGGTTCAGCTTGGCCAGCGCCTGGTCGTAGTCGCCGGCGGTGGCGATGCGCAGCGTGTCGGCGATCGCCGCCGAGGTCACGCCCAGGTCCGCGGCGCGCGCGAAGTCCGGCCGCACCACCAGCTCCGGCCGCACCAGGCTGGAGCTGCTGGTGACGTTGCCGATGCCGGGGATCGTGCGCAGCTCGCGCTCGACCTGGCGCGCATGCTCGCTCAGCACGCGGCCGTCCTCGCCGGCCAGCACCAGCACGTATTTCTCCGAGCTGCCGCCGAAGCCGACCTTCACGCGCGCGCCGGGCAGCACGGCCAGCGCGTCGCGCAGCTCGGCCTCGATGTCCTGCTTGGAGACGCCGCCGCGCTCGCTGCGCGGCGTCATGTTGATCGTCAGCGTGGCCTTGGTGACCTCGCCGGCGCCGGCCGGCGCGAAGGGGTCGGCGCCGGTGGCGCCGCCGCCGACCGCGGTGTAGACGAGCTTCACGTGCGGATGCCGCTGCACGACCTCGCGCGCCTGCTCGGCCAGCGCCAGCGTCTGGCGCAGGCTGCTGCCCGGCGGCGCGGTGATCTGCACCTGGGTCTGGTTCAGGTCGTCGGGCGGGATGAAGCCGGTGGGCAGCAGCCCGGCCAGGCCGAAGGAGCCGACGAAGAAGACCAGCGCCGCCAGCGTGGTGACGATGCGGTGCCTCAGGCACCAGGCCGCCCAGCGGCCGTAGACCTGCAGCCAGCGCGGCTGGTCGTGCATCCGCTTCGGCGGCTTCAGCAGGTAGGCCGCCATCATCGGCGTGAGCATGCGCGCGACGACCAGGCTGAAGAAGACCGCGATCGCCGCCGTCCAGCCGAACTGCACGAAGAACTTGCCCGGCACGCCGCTCATGAAGGCGGTCGGCAGGAACACCGCGATCAGCGTGAAGGTGGTCGCGATGACCGCCAGCCCGATCTCGTCGGCGGCCTCGCGCGCCGCCTCCAGCGGCTTCTTGCCCATGCGCAGGTGGCGCATGATGTTCTCGATCTCGACGATCGCGTCGTCGACCAGGATGCCCACCACCAGCGACATCGCCAGCAGCGTCACGACGTTGATCGTGAAGCCGAAGACATAGTGCATCACCGCGAAGGCGGGGATGATGGACAGCGGCAGCGCGGTCGCCGCGACCAGCGTGGCGCGCCAGTCGCGCAGGAAGAACCAGACCACGATGATGGCCAGGATGGCGCCCTCGTACAGCAGGTACATCGAGCCCTTGTAGTTCTCCTGCACCGGGTCGACGAAGTTGAAGGCCTCGACGATCTCCACGTCCGGGTGCGCGGCGCGCAGCTTCTCCAGCGCACCGAGCACGGCCTGGTGCACCTCCACCTCGCCGGCGCCGAGCGAGCGCACGATCTCGAAGCCGACCACCGGCTTGCCGTTGAGCAGCGCGGCGCTGCGTGGCTCGGCCACCGTGTCGGCGACCTGCGCGATCTGGTCCAGCCGCACCTGGCGGCCGTCGGCCAGCGTGATGGGCATGCGCGCCAGCTCCTCGGCGCTGCCGACGGTGGCGATGGTGCGCACGCTCTGCTCGACGCCGCCGACGTCGGCACGGCCGCCGCTGGCCTCCTGCTGGATCTGGCGCAGCTGGCGCGAGATGTCGGCCGCGGTGGCGTTCAGCGCCAGCAGGCGCGCCGGGTCCAGCTCCACGCGCACCTCGCGCGCCGCGCCGCCCACGCGCGAGACCGCGCCGACGCCGGGCACGCTGAGCACGGCCTTGGCGACCTCGTTGTCGACGAACCAGGACAGCGCCTCGTCGTCCATGCGCGGCGAGGCCACGGTGTAGGTCAGGATCGGCGAGCCGGCCAGGTTCATCTTCGAGACCACCGGCTCGCGCAGGTCGCCGGGCAGGTCCGAGCGGATGCGCTGCACCGCGTCGCGCACGTCGTCCAGCGCCTCCTGCGTGGGCTTCTCGAGGCGGAACTCGACGGTCACGGTGGCCGTGCCGTCCTGCACCTTGGTGTAGATGTGCTTGACGCCGGTCAGCGTGGCGACCGAGTTCTCGATCTTGCGCGCGACCTCGGTCTCCAGCTGCGCCGGGCTGGCGCCGGGCAGGCTGGCGCTGACGGTGACGGTGGGCAGGTCGATGTCGGGGAACTGCTGCACCTTCATCGAGTGGAAGCCCATCAGGCCCGCCAGCGTGAGCATCACGAAGAGCATCACCGCGGGGATGGGGTTGCGGATCGACCAGGCCGAGACGTTCATGGCGGGCTCCTGCGCGGGTCGGGGCTCAGCGCGTCACGCTCGTGGCCGGCACGCCGGCGGCGGCGCGCTGCACCGGCGGCGCCTCGACCACGCGCACGAGGTCGCCGTCGGCGAGGAAGCTGCCGCCGCTGGCGACGACACGCGCCGCGGCGTCGAGGCCGCCGGTGATCTCGATGCGCTCGCCGCTGCGGCGGCCGACCGTCACCTTGGCCTGCTCGACGCGGCCGTCGGCGCCGACCTTGAAGACCCAGGCAAAACCGTCGCGCAGCAGCACCGCGCCGGCCGGCAGCGTCAGCGCCGGGGTCGAGCCGAGTTCGAACTCGCCGCGCGCGAACATGCCGGCGCGCGCGCTGCCGGGCCGCGGCAGGTCCACGTAGACGAGGCCGTTGCGCGTGGCCGCGTCCACCGTCGGGCCGACCATGCGCACGCGGCCCTCCACCGGCTCGCCGCCGGAAGGCTGCACGCGCACGCGCTGGCCGGGCGCCAGCCTCGCCAGGTCGTCGGCCGCGACCTCGGCGCGCCACTCCAGGCGGCCGCCGCGGATCAAACGGAACAGCTCCTGCCCGGCACCGACCACCGCGCCCACCGTGGCGCTGCGCGACGAGATGACGCCGTCGTCGGGGGCCAGCACCTGGGCCTTCGCCAGGCGCAGCTCCTGCACCTTCGCGCTGGCGCGCAGCGCGTCCAGCCGCGCCGCGGCCGTGCTCTCGGCGGTGAGGTACTGGTTGATCTGCTGGGCCGACAGCGCGCCGCTGGCGGCCAGGCCACGCGCCCGCTCGGCATTGGCGCGTGCATCGGCCAGCAGCGCCTCGGCCTCGGCGACCTGCGCGCGCACCGCCGCCAGGTCGGCCTGCGGCAGCGCGGCCGCGAAGCTGGCCAGCACCTGGCCGCGGCGCACGCGGTCGCCGACGTTGACGCGCACCTCGGCCAGGCGCCAACCGTTGGCCTCCGAGCCGATCACCGCCTCCTGCCAGGCGGCGACGTTGCCGGTGGCGGCCACGGTGGTGGGCAGCGCGACGCGCTCGGGGGTGGCGATGGCCACGCTCAGCGCCGGCTTGGCGGGTGCGGTGGCGGCCGCGTCGGCGGCCTTGCCGTCGGCGGCGCGCACGACCAGCGCGGTCGCGGCACCGCCGGCCAGCAGCAGCACGGCAGCGGCCCAGGTCCAGGTCGGGATCGTTCGGGCGTTCATGGCGGAGGAATCTCCCAGGAGGCGTAGTCGTGTCGGGTGTCGGTCTGGTCGGACGCGGGCGGCGGGTTCAGCGCGCGCCGGCCAGCGTCAGCTGCGGCTCGCTCCAGCCGCCGCCGAGCGCACGCACGAGGTCGGTCCAGGCGACGGCGCGCTCGCGCTGCAGCTCGGTCAGCGCCGACTGCGCCGCCAGCGCCGAGAGGCGGGCGTTCTCGAGGTCGAACAGGCTGCCCAGGCCGCCGCGCTGGCGGGCCTCGGCGGCGCGCACGACGGCCTCGAAGTCCTGCACCGCGCGAAGCGCATCGGCCTCGCGCTCGGCGCTCGCGGCGAGTGCGACGAGCGCCGTCTCGACCTCGCGCACGGCGTGGCGCACGCGCGCCTGGTACAGCGCCACGGCCTCGTCGTAGCCGGCGCGCGCCGCGGCGCTGGCGGCGGCGCGGCGGCCGCCGTCGAAGAGCGGGAAGTCCACGACCAGCGGGCCCAGCGTCCAGGTCGCGCCGGAGCGCGTCTCGCCGCCGCTGCGCAGGCTCAGGCCGCCCAGGCTGCCGGCCAGGCTGACGCGCGGCCGCTCGTCGGCGGCCGCCGCGGCGCGGTCGCCGGCGGCGGCGATCACCGCACGCACGGCCTCGACGAGGTCGGGCCGCTGCGCCAGCAGCGCCGCCGGC
>CAZUPH010000035.1:0-23997 GCA_964621995.1 uncultured Rubrivivax sp.
CGTCGGGCGGTGCCGAGGCGGCCGGCGGGGTGGTCGTGGCTGGCGCAGCGGGCAAGGCGGTGGGCGGTGCGGCGGGCGCCGGCAGCGTGATTGCCTGCGGCTCGGGCCCGGCCGCTGCGGGCGCCGGCGGGCTGCGGCGCGGCACCGTGGTCGGTGGTGCCGGTGGTGCCGGCCGGGGCGCGGGCGGCGGCTCGGCGCGCCGCGGCGGCAGCAGCCAGACGAGCGGCGGCTGCGCCGGCTGCACCTGCGGCGCCGGCGGCCGCGGGGCAGGCAGCGCCAGCAGCAGCAGCGCGTGCAGCGCCAGCACCAGGGCGGCGCCGGCGGCCATGCGTCGGTGCGCGTGCGGGCGGTGCATCGGCCGGCAGCATAAGCGGCGGCACCCGGCGCCCGCGCCGCGGCGACGCAGCGCGGGCAACGATGGAGCGACAATCGGCGCCGGCCGACCCCATCGCAATCCCATCCATGTCGCACCTCATCGTCCACGGCGGCACGCCGCTCGCGGGCCGCATCGTTCCCTCGGCGAACAAGAATGCCGTGCTGCCCATCCTGTGCGCCACCCTGCTGAGCAGCGAGCCGGTGCGCCTGGTGGGCATCCCCGAGATCACCGACGTCAAGAAGATCCTCGAGATCTTCCGCACGCTGGGCAGCCGGGTCGAGGTGGACTACGCCGCCGGCGTGCTCGACCTGCACCACGAGCACACGCGCTTCGATCCCCAGGTGCACCACCTGCCCGAGGAGATGCGCAGCTCCATCATGCTGGTGCCGCCGTTGCTGGCGCGCTTCGGCGTGGCGCGCATCGAGAACGACGTCAAGGGCTGCACGCTCGGCGTGCGCGAGATCGACCCGCACGTGGAGGTCATGGAGCGCTTCGGCTGCACGGTCGAGCGCAGCGCCGGCGCGCTGATCGTGCGCGCCGACGGCGGGCTCAAGGCCAACCACCACTGGCTGGACTACGCCAGCGTCACGACGACCGAGAACTTCGTGCTCTGCGCCGCGCTGGCCAGCGGCACGAGCACGCTGATGAACGCCGCCAGCGAGCCCCACGTGCAGGAGTTCTGCGCCTTCATGACGCTGCTGGGCGCGCACATCGAGGGCCTGGGCACCTCGCGGCTCACGGTGCACGGCGTGGCCAGGCTGCGCGGCGGCGAATTCCGCTTCACCGAGGACTTCCACGAGGCCACCACCTTCCTCGCGCTGGGCGCCATCACCGGCGGCGAGATCGTCGTGAAGAACTCGGCGCCCGAGCAGTTTCCGCTGATCGACCGCACCTTCGCGAAATTCGGCGTGCAGGTCGTGCACGAGGGCGGATGGAGCCGCGCGCAGGTGGACGGCCCGCTGCGCGTGAAGGAGCCGTTCACGAAGAACATCCTGCAGAAGGTCGAGGCCGCGCCCTGGCCCTACCTGCCGGTGGACCTGCTGCCGATCTTCGTGGCGCTGGGCGTGCGCGCCGAGGGCAGCACGATGTTCTGGAACAAGGTCTACGACGGCGCGATGGGCTGGACCAGCGAGCTGTCCAAGTTCGGCGCCCATGCCTTCATGGCCGACCCGCACCGCATCGTCGTCTTCGGCGGCAAGCCGCTGGCGGCGGCCGAGGTCGAGAGCCCCTACATCATCCGCGTGGCGATCGCGCTGCTGATGGTGGCGGCCAGCATCCCCGGGCGCAGCGTCATCCGCAATGCCGCGCCGGTGAAGCGTGCGCACCCGCGCTTCGCGGAGAACATCCGCGCGCTGGGCGCGCAGATCGAGTGGGTGGAGGGCGACTGAGGCCGTGGGCCTGCTGACCCGGCTGGCCGTCGACGACCGCCTGCAAAGCGGCGGCGAGGAACTGGCCAACGCGCTGAGCCACGGCCTGGGCTTCCTGCTGGCGGTGGCGGCGCTGCCGCTGCTGGTATGGCAGGCGCTGCGCGTGGGCAGCGCGGTGGACGTGGTGGCTGCCGCGGTCTTCGCCGCCTCGCTGATCCTGCTGTACGGTGTCTCCACCCTGTACCACGCGCTGCCGGTCGGCGCCGCCAAGCGCTGGTTCAACCGGCTCGACCACGCCGCGATCTACGTGCTGATCGCCGGCAGCTACACGCCGTTCACGCTGGGCGTGCTGCAGGGGGCCTGGGGCTGGACGCTGTTCGGGCTGGTCTGGGCGGCGGCCGCGCTGGGCGTCACGGTCAAGCTGCTGGATCGCCTGCGCGGGCCGGCGCTGTCCACGGGGCTGTACGTGGCCATGGGCTGGCTGGCGGTGGTGGCCGCGGTGCCGCTGGTGCAGCGGCTGCCCTGGCCCGCGCTGGCCTGGCTGCTGGCCGGCGGCCTGAGCTACACGCTGGGCGCGGCGCTGTTCCTGTTCGACGGCCGCGTGCGCTACCTGCACTTCGCCTTCCACCTTCTGGTGCTGCTGGGCAGCGCCTGCCACGTGGTGGCGGCCTATGCCTACGCCCACGGCGGCCCGCAGGGCTGAGCGGCCATGGCGAAGAAGGACCGCCACGTCAGCGAGACGCCGGCTACCGCCTGGCTGAAGGCCCAGGGCGTGGCCTACGGCGAGCATCCCTACGACTACGTCGAGCACGGCGGCACCGCGGAGAGCGCGCGCCAGCTCGGCGTGCCCGAGCACGCGGTGGTCAAGACCCTGGTGATGCAGGACGAGCGTGCGCAGCCGCTGGTCGTGCTGATGCACGGCGACCGCCAGGTCAGCACCAAGGCGCTGGCGCGCGAGATCGGCGTCAAGGGCGTGGAGCCCTGCCGGCCCGACGTGGCGCAGCGCCACAGCGGCTACCTGGTCGGCGGCACCTCGCCCTTCGGGCTGCGCAAGGCCATGCCGGTCTTCGTCGAGGCCTCGGTGCTGGCGCTGCCGCGCATCTGGATCAATGGCGGGCGGCGCGGCTTCCTGGTCGGGCTGGACCCGGCCGTGCTGACCGGGCCGCTCGGCGCGAAGCCGGTGCACTGCGCGATCACCGGCTGAGGCCGGCAGCACGCCCCGCAGGCCGGCCGGCGCGTGGCGCCGAACCCACGCGCGCCTTCATCGCGCTGTCACGAAACCGTCACAATCGCGCCCGCGCAGCCGTCGCGGGGCGGCGACCCCGGGCCCGCCCTGCGCCACTTCGCCGGCCCCGCAGCAAACCGCCCGATGGAACTGAGCAGCATCGCCAAGATCGACAAGGCCGCACGGCGCGGGCGCAACGACTCGCTGCGCCTGGGGGTGGGCCTGGTCTTCGTCGTCGGCATCATGCTGTGGACCTCGGCCACCCAGGGGCTGACCGGGCAGAACGCCGTGCTGCTGGTGGCCGCCGCGATGATCGGCGGCTACATGGCGATGAACATCGGCGCCAACGACGTGGCCAACAACGTCGGGCCGGCGGTCGGTGCGAAGGCCATCTCGATGGTCGGCGCGATCATGATCGCCGCTGTCTTCGAGGCGGCCGGGGCGCTGATCGCCGGCGGCGACGTCGTCGCGACGATCCAGAAGGGCGTCATCCGCGCCGATGCCATCGCCGGCACCGACCGCTTCGTCTGGCTGATGACGGCGGCGCTGCTGGCCGCCGCGCTGTGGCTGAACATCGCCACCGCGGTGGGCGCGCCGGTGTCGACCACGCACTCGATCATCGGCGCGGTCCTCGGCGCCGGGCTGGCCGCCGGCGGCACGGCGGCGGCCAACTGGGGCCAGCTCGGCGAGATCGCCGCCAGCTGGGTCGTTTCGCCGCTGCTCGGCGGCGGCATCGCGGCCGGCTTCCTGTACTGGATCAAGCGCGGCATCACCTGGCAGGGCGACATGGTCGGTGCGGCGCGCGCGCAGGTGCCGCGCCTGATCGGGCTGATGGCTTTCGCCTTCGCGACCTACCTCGTGCTCAAGGGCCTGGGCAAGGTGTGGAAGGTGGGCTTCGGGCCGGCGCTGGCGATCGGCGCGGCGATCGGTCTGCTGGCCTGGTGGCTGGCGCGCGCCTGGGTCGCGGCGCGTGCGGCCGCGCTGTTCAACACCAAGGCCAGCGTCAACACGCTGTTCACGCTGCCGCTGGTGTGTTCGGCGGCGCTGCTGAGCTTCGCGCACGGTGCCAACGACGTGGCCAATGCCGTGGGCCCGCTGGCCGCGGTGGCCGAGGCGCTGAAGAGCGGCGCCGTGGGCACGCGCGCGGCGATCCCGACCTGGGTGATGCTCATCGGCGCGATCGGCATCTCGCTCGGGCTGCTGCTGTACGGGCCGCGGCTGATCCGCAAGGTGGGCAGCGAGATCACCGAGATGGACCAGATGCGCGCCTTCTGCATCGCGATGTCGGCGGCGGTGACGGTGATCGTCGCCTCGCAGCTGGGGCTGCCGGTGAGCAGCACGCACATCGCCGTGGGCGGGGTGTTCGGCGTGGGCTTCCTGCGCGAGTGGCTCAAGCGCCGCCAGGCCGGCGACCTGCAGACCATCCGCATGCACCACCTGGGCGAGGACCAGGAGGTGGTCGAGCACTTCCTGGCGCGCTTCGAGGCCGCCACGCTGGAGAGCAAGCGCGAGATGCTGCGCGAGCTCAAGCGCCAGAACGCCGGGCGCAGCGGGCCGGTGCTGCTCAGCCGCTGGGAGCGCAAGCGGCTGAAGAAGGTCTACCGCCAGCAGCTCGTCAAGCGCTCGGAACTGCTGAAGATCGCCGCGGCGTGGGTGGTCACGGTGCCGGTCGCCGCGCTGCTGGGCGCGCTGCTGTACTACGCGATCTTCGGCATGGTCAACGCGTAGTCGCCGCGCGGTCGCGAGGGCCGCCCCGCGCCGTACACTGCGGCCCCCATGAACGCCCCGGCCGATTCCACCGCCTACCTCCCGCTCGTGCTGGCGCTGCTGGCCGGCTACCTGGTCGGCTCGCTGTCCTTCGCGGTCATCATCAGCCGCGTGATGGGGCTGGCCGACCCGCGCAGCTATGGCTCGGGGAACCCGGGCGCGACCAACGTGCTGCGTTCGGGCAACCGCGCCGCCGCGGTGCTGACGCTGGCCTTCGACGCGCTGAAGGGCTACGTGCCGGTGCTCGCGGTGCTGGTCTGGGGCCCGCGTTTCGGCCTGGGCGAGACGGCGGCGGCCTTCACCGGCCTGGCGGCCTTCGTCGGCCACCTATGGCCGGTCTTCTTCCGCTTCCAGGGCGGCAAGGGCGTGGCCACCGCGGCCGGCGTGCTGATGGCGCTGAACCCCTGGCTGGGCGTGGCCACGCTGGCCAGCTGGCTCATCATCGCCGCGTTCTTCCGCTACTCGTCGCTGGCCTCGCTGGTGGCGGCGGTCTTCGCGCCCTTCTACCAGGCGCTGATCTGGGGGCCGGACACGGCCATCGTCGCCCTCATCGCAATGAGCCTGCTGCTCGTCTGGCGCCACGAGGGCAACATCCGCAAGCTGCTGGCCGGCACCGAGAGCCGGATCGGCCAGAAGGCCGCCGCCGCCGCGCCGCCGGCGGCGGCGCGCTCCCACCACCACGGCAAGACTCGCCACAAGGGACACCACTGATGGTTCAACGCTTCGACGTCGGCACGCGGCTGTCCGAGATGGCCGTGCACAACGGCGTGTGCTACCTCGCCGGCCAGGTGGCCGCCGACGCCGGCCAGGACATCGCCGGCCAGACCCGGCAGGTGCTGGCGGCGGTGGACGCGCTGCTGGCACGCGCCGGCACCGACAAGTCGCGCATCCTGATGTGCCAGATCTTCATCGCCGACATGGCCGAGTTCGCGGCCATGAACGCGGTCTGGGACGCCTGGGTCAGCCCGGGCCATGCGCCGCCGCGCGCCACCGTGCAGGCCGCGCTGGCCAAGCCCGAGTGGCGGGTGGAGATCGTCGTCACCGCGGCGCTCTGAGCGTCTGCGCGCGCCGTCCGCCATGAAGGCCTCGCCGCGCACGCTGTGGACGGTGCTGCTGCTCGTGCTGGCCGCCGGGGCCGCCAGCCAGTGGTGGGGGCGGCGCCACGAGCAGGCGCTCGGCCGCGACGTGGCGGCCCAGGTGCAGCCCGGCGACATCCGCATGATCTCGTCGGAGACCTGCGCGATCTGCGCGCTGGCGCGCCAGTGGTTCACCGAGCACCGCATCGCCTTCGACGAGTGCCTGGTCGAGCGCGACGAGCGCTGCCGCCGCGACTACGAGGCCTTCGGCACGCCGGGCACCCCGGTGATCGTGGTGCGCGGGCAGCCGCAGGTGGGCTTCAGCCCGCAGCGGCTGCAGGCGGCGCTGGCCCGGCAGCCGCGCGGCTGAGATTCTCGAGGTGAACCGGCTCTGCCGGGCACCTCGAGCCCCCTCGGGGGGCGGGCCGGGCGCAGCCCGGCCCCGGGGGCACTCACAGACCCAGCCGCGCCGGGTCGCCGCGGCCCACGCGCACGAGCACCGGCTCGTCGCCGCTGAAGTCCACCACGGTCGTCGGCTGCATCGGGCAGGCGCCCGCATCCACCACGGCTTGCAGCTGCTTCTGGAAGCGCTCGCGGATCTCCCGCGCGTCGTTCAGCGGCTCCGTCTCGCCGGGCGGGATCAGCGTCGTCGCCAGCAGCGGCTGGCCGAACAGCGCCAGCAGTTCCTGCGCCACGTGGTGCGCCGGCACGCGCAGGCCGATCGTGCGCCGCGACGGGTGCGACACGCGCCGCGGCACCTCCTTCGTGGCCTCCAGGATGAAGGTGTAGGGGCCGGGCGTGCCCAGCTTGAGCAGCCGGTACTGTCGGTTGTCCACGCGCGCGTAGCTGGCCAGCTCGCTCAGGTCGCGGCACAGCAGCGTCAGGTGGTGCTTGTCGTCCACGCCGCGGATGCGCCGCAGCCGCTCGGCCGCGGCCTTGTCGTCCAGGTGGCAGACCAGCGCATAGCTGCTGTCGGTGGGCACCGCGGCGATGCCCCCGTCGTGCAGGATCTGCGCCGCCTGCTTCAGCAGCCGGGGCTGGGGGTTCTGGGGGTGGACTTCGAAGAGCTGGGACACCCCGTCATTGTCGGCCCAGCCGCGGCGGGGGCCGCCCACCGGTCCGCGGGGACGGGCGGCAAGGCGGGTGCGGCGGCGCGCTGGCGGCCGGCCAGCGAGGCGCCGCCGTCCAGGCCGGCGGCCCAGCGGTCGTAGCGCTGCACCAGCTGAGCGGCGTCGGTCGCGTCGTCGAGCAGCGCCGTGCCCTCGGTGCCCGGCGCCGCCGGCGCACCCGCCAGCGCGCCTGCCAGCGCCACGGCGGCCAGCGCGGCCAGCGGCAGCACCGGGCGCAGGGCCTGCAGACGGCGGTGCGGGCGGCTCATCGCGGGGCCCCTTCGGCGGCGGCCCCCACCTCGGCGGCATGCAGCGCCGGCAGGAAGGCCTCGAGCTGGCCGACCTCCTCGACGCTGTGGCGCACCCAGGCATGGCCGCGTGCGAGGTCGAAGACGAAGCGGCGGACGAGCGCATTGAGCGGCCGCGCCCAGCGCCCGGCGAAGCCGATCGTCAGGCGGCTGTGCAAGCGCGTGCCGCCGGGCGCGGCCTCGAACCTGTGGTCGATCGCCGCGGCGCGCAGGCCGAACCAGCGCGGGCGGTGCGCGAAGCCGCCGTCGTCCAGCCGCACGATGCTCGTGTGCACGTCGACGAGCCGCTCGGGGCGGCCGCCCAGCATCGCGGTCAGGTGGATCACCGCGCCGACGCCCACCGTGCCGTCCGGCCGGCGGCGTGCATAGCGCACCTGCACGTGGTCCAGCGGGTGCGCGACGCGGTAGCGCGGCAGGCGGCGACCGGCATGGACCACCGGCCCCTCCAGGTGCGCGAACCACCAGGCCAGCATGCGCGGCGTGACGCCGCGCAGCACCTCGTGCTCGATCCAGCAGTGCAGCCGGCCGTCGGGCAGCACCTCGATGCGGCTCTTCGCGCTGTGCAGCGGCTTCGGCTGCCAGGGGATGCTGAGCGGGCGCCAGCCGCGGCGGGCTGCGGCCGCGTCGTCGACGGCGCGTTCGTCGATGCCGAGGTCCAGCGGCGGCAGCCTGTCGGCGCTGGCGGGCGAGAAGGCGAGGGCGGAGTGGTTCATGCCCGCCAGTCTGCTCGGCGCGCCGGCCGCCGGCATCGCCCGCAGGAGCCATCGGCGGGCCATGCCGGCGGGTCACGGGTCCGGTGCGGGCCCCGGCGAGGGGCGCCGCGGCGCGCCGGGCTCAGCCCTTGGCGTCGCGCCGGGCCTGCTGGCGCCTCGTGCGGGCGCCGACATGGGCCTGGATGGCCTGGCTGCCGGTGAACTTGCGCTTTTGCAGCATGCCCTGGGCGCGGGCACCCGGGCTCGCGGGCGGCAGGCCGGAGCCCTTCGGCGCCGGGCCCTTCGAGGGGGCCTTCGCGCTGCGTGGCGGCTTCGTGCCGGCCGGGGCGCCGTTGTCCGCCGCGTTCTCGGCCTTGGCGGTCTTGGCGGCCGGCTTGGCGGCGGACTTCGCGGCGGACTTCTTGGCCTTCGCCGCCGGCTTGGCCGCGGCCAGGCGCTCGCGGGCTCGCGCGGACTGCGCCGCCGCGCGCTCGGCCGCGGCCTCCAGCTGCGCCAGGCGCTGCTCGAAGCGCTTCAGTGCCTCGTCCAGCGCCTGCCGCTTCTGGGCCGTGCGCTGGTTGGCGGTGCCGCTGGTGCCGGCCTTGCTGCCGGTGCGCGTGCGCGTGGCCACGCGCTGGCGGCGGTGCAGGTCCTGCGCCTTGTCGCGCATCGTGCGCGCGCGCTTGATCAGCGCGCGCAGTCGGGCCGCGGTCAGCCCGCCGAGCGCGCTGCCCAGGCTGGCCTCGAAGACCGGCAGCTCGCTGGCGCCGAGCAGCCGTGCCGCCTGGATACGGTTGTAGGCCATCGGGGGGGCTCCTTCTTCTCGTGCAGACGGGGGACCGATTCTGACCCGGGCGCCACCCCATGCGGGCCGCACCGCCCGATGGGCGCTGGGGTCATTGCGGCCGGTGTGACTGCCGTTGCGGGCACCATGCGCGGAACTTGGGACCACCGCCCGAAGGAGAGACGATGCAGATCCAGCTCAACACCGACACCACCGTGCAGGGCAGCGAGGCGATGATCGCGTGGACGCAGCGCGAACTGGGCGAGCGCCTGGCGCGCCACCGCGACCACATCACCCGCGTCGAGGTGCACCTGAGCGACGTCAACGGCGGCCGCGGCGGCGAGGCCGACAAGCGCTGCCTGCTCGAGGCGCGCCTGGCCGGCCGCCCGCCGGTGGCCGTGAGCCATGTCGCGGCCAAGGTCGCCGACGCCGTCTGCGGCGCCTGTGACAAGCTGCTGCGTGCACTGGACACCACGCTCGGCCGCGAGCGAGATGCACGCGGGCGCGAGTCGATCCGCGGCGGCCCGGAGCCCACCTGAGGGCGGGCGCGGGTCGCGCGCCGGCCGGGCGCGGCGCGAGGGCTCAGCGCCGGCGCAGCCGGGCGCCCAGTGCCGCCAGCCCGGCCAGCATCAGCAGCGCCGCGCCGGGCTCGGGGATCGGGCTGATGCGCAGCACCTCGCCCAGGCCGTCGCCGGCGGCGAACTGCGTCACGTAGTAGGCGCCATCTGAGCCCACCGCCAGCGCGGTCGTGCCGACCAGGCCGTCCCAGACCACCGACACGCTGCCGTCGCCGGCCACGCGCGACAGGCGCCCGACGCTGCCCGGGATGAACAGGCCGTTGGTGTCGTGCTCCAGCACGAGCAGGCTGCCGTCGTGGTCGAAATCGATGTCCACGATCATCGTGAAGCCGCTGGCGAAGACGCTGCTGCTGCCGTCGGACTCCACGCGATGCACGCGCGCCGCACCTGGCGGGAAGGGGGCGCCGGTGGCCTCGGCCACGTAGTAGGCGCCGTCCGGGCCCACGGCCAGGCCGGTGGGCACCGCCTCGGTGGGGCGCACGAAGCCGAAGTTGCGTGCCGGCAGGACGGCCAGGGTCGACACCGCGCCGGCCGCGTCCACGCGCAGCAGCGCATTGGCCCCGGCGTCGCTGACCAGCATGCCGCCGCCGGGCAGCATGGCCAGCCGCCAGGGGTTGCTGTCGAGGGCCAGCCCGTCGGGGTTGAAGGCCGCCTCGTGCGCCGAGATGTCCACCGCGCCGCCGAGCCAGCTGACGCGGCCGAACTGGTAGCCCACAGGCGCCAGGTCGGTGAAGCGCACGTTCGGGTTGATGCCGGCGCCGACCATCACGTGCAGCCGGCCGCTGGCGTCCCAGCCGAGGTCCGTGGGGCCGATCTCGGCGGTCTGGAACTGGTTGTTCCACAGCGACGGCAGGCCTTCCAGCACGCGCAGCTGCGAGCTGCCGTCGGCGCGCGTGACCGAGCCGGTGGGGCTGTAGGTCAGCGTGGCGCCGCGCACCACCGTGGACGGCCCCGGGCCGCCCAGCGTGCCGGTCTCGGCGATCCACAGCGCGCCGTCGGGCCCGAAGGCCATGCCGCGCGGGTTGTTCAGGCCGCTGGCCCAGACCGCCGCGGTGTAGTCGATCGCGAGGGCCGGTGTCGCCGTGGCTGCGGCCAGCGCCGCCACCGCCAGTGCGTGGCGCAGCGGGTGGTGCCGGATGCAGCCGCGGGTGATCCCTCCGGGCAGGTGCTTCATCATCGTCGTCCTCCAAGGGTGGCGCGCGGCGCCCGGCCTGGGGCGGGCCGGAGGGCCGTCACGTGTGTGCAGCCTGCGCCAGGGCGCGCCGGCGCGCCAGCACACGGAGGTGATGGATCGGTGATCGATCGGTGATGGCAGGGTGATCGCGGCGAGAACGCCGCGCCGGCGCGCCCGGGTCAGCGCGTCCCGGTCATGCGTGCGGGCTCAGGCCGGCACCAGCGGGATCTTGCCGATGCGCGCCTGCCACTCGCGCGGGCCGGTGCGGTGCACGCTGGTGCCGCCGGCGTCCACCGCCACCGTGACCGGCATGTCGCGCACCTCGAACTCGTAGATCGCCTCCATGCCCAGGTCGGGGAAGCCGACGACCTTCGCCGACTTGATCGCCTTGGAGACCAGGTAGGCGGCGCCACCCACCGCCATCAGGTAGGCGCTGCGGTGCCTGCGGATGGCCTCGATGCCGGTCGGCCCGCGCTCGGCCTTGCCGATCATCGCGATCAGCCCGGTCTGCGCCAGCATCATCTCGGTGAACTTGTCCATGCGCGTGGCGGTGGTCGGGCCGGCCGGGCCGACGACCTCGTCGCGCACCGGGTCCACCGGGCCGACGTAGTAGATGACGCGGTTGGTGAAGTCCACCGGCAGCGGTTCGCCCTTGTCCAGCAGTTCCTGGATGCGCTTGTGCGCGGCGTCGCGGCCGGTCAGCATCTTGCCGGACAGCAGCAGCGTGTCGCCGGGCTTCCAGCTCGCGACCTCGGCCGGCGTCAGCGCATCCAGGTCCACGCGCTTGCTGCGCTGGTAGTCGGGCTGCCAGTGCACGTCGGGCCACAGGTCCAGGCTGGGCGGGTCCAGGAAGGCCGGCCCGCTGCCGTCCATCACCACGTGCGCGTGGCGCGTGGCGGCGCAGTTGGGGATCATCGCCACCGGCTTGCCGACGGCATGGGTCGGGAAGGTCTTGATCTTGACGTCCAGCACCGTGCTCAGGCCGCCCAGGCCCTGCGCGCCGATGCCCAGCGCATTGACCTTCTCGTACAGCTCGATGCGCAGCTCCTCGAGCTTGTCCTTCGGGCCGCGCTGCAGCAGCTCGAACATGTCGATGTCGTCCATCAGCGCTTCCTTGGCCAGCGCCACCGCCTTCTCGGCCGTGCCGCCGACGCCGATGCCCAGCATGCCCGGCGGGCACCAGCCGGCACCCATGGTCGGCACGGTGGCCAGCACCCAGTCCACCAGCGAGTCGCTGGCCTTGAGCATCGCGAAGTTGCTCTTCATCTCCGAGCCGCCGCCCTTGGCCGCCACCGTGATGTCGAGCCTGTCGCCGGGCACGACCTGCATCGCCACCACGGCCGGCGTGTTGTCCTTGGTGTTGCGGCGCGTGAACAGCGGGTCCTCGACGACCGAGGCGCGCAGCTTGTTGTCCGGGTCCAGGTAGGCGCGGCGCACGCCTTCGTTGACCGCGTCCTCGATCGTGCCGGCAAAGCCCTCGAAGCGCACGCCCATGCCGATCTTCAGGAAGACGTTGACGATGCCGGTGTCCTGGCAGATCGGCCGGTGGCCCTCGGCGCACATGCGGCTGTTGGTCAGGATCTGCGCGATCGCGTCCTTGGCCGCCGGGCCCTGCTCGGCAGCGTAGGCGCGTGCCAGGTGCGCGATGTAGTCGGCCGGGTGGTAGTAGCTGATGTACTGCAGCGCGGCGGCGACGGTCTCGACGAAGTCGGCGTGGCGGATGGTGATGCTCATGGCGGCGTCCGGTGGGCCGGCAGGTTCGGCAGGGCGAAGAGTGTAGCGAAGGGGCCTTGCGCGGCGCTGTCGCCGGCACCGGCGTGCCGGGCGGCGGCGGCGCGCGATCGGCACGGCCGAGGGCCCGCCGCGCGAGGGTCCATGGACAGGGTCTCTACAATCGCGCGGTTTTTTTGCCGTCGGCGCGCACCGCCTGCGCGCCGGCGCCTGCAGCGCACCGCCTCGCCGATGAACCTGCTTGCCCTGATCGTCCTGCTGCCGCTCGTCGCGGGCACCACGCTGTGCTACGCGGTGGGCCGCCCGGACACGCCGGCGCGGCGCCGAGCATCGGCCTGGGTCGCCGCCCTGGTGGCCGGCAGCTCGTTCGCGCTGCTGATGTCGCTGGCGCCGGGCGTCTTCGCCGGGCAGACGCTGCTGCACCAGGCCGAGTGGGTGCCGGCGATCGGGCTGAACGCCAACTTCCGGCTCGACGCGCTGGCCTGGATGTTCGCCTCGCTGATCTCGGGCATCGGCCTGCTGATCATCCTGTACGCCGCCTACTACCTGCATCACGACGACCCGGCCGGCAAGTTCTTCGCCACGCTGATGCTGTTCATGGCCGCGATGCTGGGCATCGTGCTGTCGGACAACCTGATCCTGCTGCTGGTGTTCTGGGAGCTCACCAGCATCAGCTCCTTCCTGCTCATCGGCTACTGGGGCGGGCGGGAGGAAAGCCGCACCGGCGCGCGCATGGCGCTGGCCATCACCGGCGGCGGCGGCCTCGTGATGCTGGCCGGCATCGTGGTGCTGGGGCAGATCGGCGGCAGCTTCGACCTTTCGGTGCTGCTGACCAAGGGGCCGGAGATCCAGGCCCACCCGCTGTACCCGGTGGCGCTGGGGCTGATCCTGGTCGGCTGCTTCACGAAGAGCGCGCAGCTGCCGTTCCACTTCTGGCTGCCCGAGGCGATGGCCGCCCCGACGCCGGTGTCGGCCTACCTGCACTCGGCGACCATGGTCAAGGCCGGCCTGTTCATGATGATGCGGCTGTACCCGGTGCTGGGCGGCACGGCGCTGTTCGAGGGCGTGGTCGCCAGCGTCGGCCTGGCGACGATGGTCTTCGCCGCCTTCGTGGCGATGTTCAAGCACGACCTGAAGGGGCTGCTGGCCTACAGCACGGTCAGCCACCTCGGGCTGATCACCTTCCTGATCGGCCTGGGCTCGCCGATGTCGGCGGTGGTCGCGGTCTTCCACATCCTCAACCACGCGGCGTTCAAGGCGGCCCTGTTCATGAGCGCCGGCATCGTCGACCACGAGACGCACACGCGCGACATGCGCAGGCTGGGCGGCCTGATGGCGCTGATGCCGGTGATGGGCACGCTGGTGCTGCTGGCCGCCGCCGCGATGGCCGGCATCCCGCCCTTCAACGGCTTCATCAGCAAGGAGATGATGCTCGACGAGGCCGTCAAGGGCGGCGGCCTGTGGGGCAGCTGGGGCTGGCTGGTGCCGGTGCTGGCCACCGCCGGCGGGCTGTTCTCGATGGCCTATTCGCTGCGCCTGGTGCACGACACCTTCTTCAACGGCCCGCCCAAGGACCTGCCCAACGCCCACCCGCACGAGCCGCCCTGGGGCATGAAGGCGCCGGTGGTGCTGCTGGTGGCGGTGTGCGTCGTCGTCGGGCTGTTCCCAGGCCTCGTGGAGCCCCTGGTGCGCGCCACGGCCTCCGCGGTGCTCGGCGCACCGGCGCCGGCCTTCCACCTCGCGCTGTGGCACGGCATCAACCTGCCGCTGGCGATGAGCGCGGTGGCGGTGGCCGGCGGCGCGGTGATGTATTTCGCGCTCGCCCAGGGCGGCCCGGGGGCGAGCTTCTGGCACCGCTACGAACCCAGCGGGCGCGGCGGCAAGGCGATCTTCCTGGCGGCGGTCGCCGGGCTCTTCGGCTTCGCAGGGCGCTTCACGCGGCTGCTGGAGAACGGCTCGCTGCAGCGCTACGCGGCCTGGATGGTGGCCGCCGCGGTGGCCGCCGCGGCGCTGCCCTTCGTCGCCGGGCCGGGTAGCGCGCTCGCCGCGCAGTCGCGCGCACTGCTGCCGGCACCGCCGGTGGCCATCGGCGTGTGGCTCGTGCTGCTGGTCGTCGGCGCGCTGCTGCTGGTGCAGCACCGGCAGCGCTTCACCGCGGTGCTGCTGACCGGCGGCGTGGGGCTGGTCGCCTCACTCGCCTTCGTGTCGCTGTCGGCACCGGACCTGGCGATGACGCAGCTCTCGGTGGACGTCGTCTCCACCGTGCTGCTGCTGATGGGGCTGGCGCTGCTGCCGCAGTTCTCGCCCAGGGAAAGCAGCCCCTTGCGGCGCTGGCGCGACGCCGGCATCGCCGCCGCCGGCGGCATAGGCATCGCATGGCTGACCTGGCTGATGCTCACGCGCGACCACGACTCGATCAGCTGGTACTTCCTGGAGCAGTCGGCGCCGGCCGGCGGCGGCACCAACATGGTCAACGTGATCCTGGTGGACTTCCGCGGCTACGACACCTTCGGCGAGATCACCGTGCTGGGCATCGCCGGCGTCGGCGTGCTGGCGCTGCTGGACGGCCTGCGCGTGCGCAAGCCCGGGCTGGACCCCGCCGGCCGCGCCTGGAGCTACAGCCAGGAGCCGCTGATGCTGCGCATGGCCGCGCGGCTGGTGCTGCCGATGGCGCTGGTCGTCACCGCCTACATCTTCTGGCGTGGCCACAACCTGCCCGGCGGCGGCTTCATCGCCGGGCTGGTGACCGCCGTGGCGCTGGTGCTGCAGTACATGGCGCTGGGCCAGCAGCGCGCCGAGAGCCTGCTGCACGGCCAGGCCGGGCGCCGCTTCACGCGCTGGATCGGCATCGGTCTGGGCATCGCCTGGCTCACCGGCGTCGGCGCCTTCGTCTTCGGCAAGCCCTTCCTGACCAGCGCGCACGGCCACCCCAGCGTGCCGGTGCTGGGCGAGCTGCCGCTGGCCACCGCGGCGCTGTTCGACCTGGGCGTCTACATCACGGTGGTCGGTGCCACGCTGCTGATGCTGTCGGTGCTGGGCGCCGCCAGCAAGGAGAGCGCGCGGCCCGCGGCCGGGGGGGTGGCGCCGTGATCACGATGGAGTTCCTGATGGCCACCGGCATCGGCTGGACGGTCGCGATCGGCATCTATCTGCTGCTGCGCGGGCGCAGCTTCCCGGTCGTGCTCGGGCTGACGCTGATCGGCTACGCGGTCAACGTCTTCATCTTCTCGATGGGGCGGCTGTGGGCCGCCGCGCCGCCCATCCTGGTCGAGGGGGCGACGGCCTACGCCGATCCGCTGCCGCAGGCCCTGGTGCTGACGGCCATCGTGATCGGCTTCGCGACCACCGGCTTCGTGATCGAGATGGCGCTGCGCAGCCGCCACGAGAACGGCAGCGACCAGGTGGACGGCAAGGCCGACCGGCCGGGCGGCCCGTCGGCCGCGGACGCCGCCGATGCGGGCTCGAACGAGGGCGACCGGGCATGAACTGGTTCGCCGAGCACCTGCCCATCCTGCCGGTACTGCTGCCGGCGGCGACCGCCATCGCGCTGCTGATCCTGGGCGACCATGGTGGCGACGCGCATGGCGGCCACGGCCACCACAAGCTGCTGTGGGCCAGGCGCATCGCGCTGGCCTCGACGCTGCTGTTCCTGATCATCTGCGCGCGGCTGGCCACCGAGGCCGCGGGCGGCGAGATCCGCGCCTACCGCGTGGGCGACTGGCCGGCGCCCTACGGCATCGCCGTGGTCATCGACCGCCTGGGCGCGCTGATGCTGACGCTGACCGCGGTCGTCGCGCTGCCGGTGCTGTGGTACGCCACCGGCGGCTGGGACGCGCACGGGCGCCACTTCCACGCGCTGTTCCAGTTCCAGCTGATGGGCCTGGCCGGGGCCTTCGTCACCGGCGACCTGTTCAACCTGTTCGTCTTCTTCGAGGTGCTGCTGATCGCCAGCTACGTGCTGATGGTGCACGGCCAGTGCCGCGAGCGCTTCCGCGCCGGTCTGCACTACGTGGTGCTCAACCTGGTGGCCTCGGCACTGTTCCTGGTCGGTGTCGCGCTGCTGTATGCGAAGACCGGCACGCTGAACCTGGCCGACCTGGCGCTGCGCGTGCCGATGGTCCCGGCGCCGGAGTCGGCCGTGGTGCAGGCGGCCGGGCTGGTGCTGCTGGTGGTGTTCGGCTTCAAGGCCGCGCTGGTGCCGCTGGCGATGTGGCTGCCGGCCACCTACTCGGCGGCCAGCGCGCCGGTGGCGGCGCTGTTCGCGATCATGACCAAGGTCGGCGTGTACGCGATCATCCGCGTGCACGGCGTCATCTTCGGTGCCGACGCCGGCGCCTCCGCGCTGACGGTGCAGCCGCTGCTGCTGCCGCTGGCGCTGGCCACCAGCGTGGTCGGCGTCCTCGGCGCACTGGCCGCGCACACGCTGTCGCGGCTGGTGGCCTGGCTGACCGTGTCCTCGGTCGGCACCGTGATGGCGGCGCTGGGGCTGTTCAGCCCGGCCTCGTGGTCGGCCGCGCTGTACTACCTGGCCAACAGCACGCTGGTCGTGGCCGGCCTGTTCCTGCTGGCCGAGCTGGTGGCGGCGCAGCGCGGCGACGTTGCCGACCGGCTCGAGCCGGCGAGCCCGGTCGCGCAGCCGGCGCTGCTGGGCCTGCTGATGCTGCTGGCCGCGGCCTCGGCCGCGGCGCTGCCGCCGCTGCCGGGCTTCATCGGCAAGCTGATGATCCTGGAGTCCGCGAGCCCGCATCCCTGGCAGGTGGCGGTGTGGAGCGTCGTACTCGGCGTGGGCTTCCTCACGCTGGTGGGACTGGCGCGCGCCGGCAGCGTGCTGTTCTGGCACATGCGCCCGGAGCTGGCGCCCTGCGGCGATGCCGGCGCGAGCCCCAAGCTCGTGGGCGCCACCGTGGCGCTGCTGGGCGCCACGGTGCTGATGAGCGTCTTCGCCGCGCCGTTGCAGCGCTACACCGACGCCGCGGCGCTGCAGCTGGCCGACCGCGCGGCCTATGCGCGCGCGGTGCTCGGCGAGGGCGTGCTCGACACGACGCGGCCCTACCGCTTCGAGCGCGGCGGCGCGGCCACGCCCGCCACCGCCGCGCAGGAGGCACCGAAATGAACCGGCCGCCGCCCCTCCCCGAGCGCGGCTGGTTCGCGCACCCGGCGCTGAGCGTGCTGCTGGCCGGCGTGTGGCTGCTGCTGCGCGAGAGCCTGGCGCCGGCGGACCTGATCTCGGCCGTGGTGATCGGCCTCGTCGTGCCGCGGCTGCTGCACGGCTTCCTGGGACCGGCGACGCATCCGCGCGCGCTGGGCACCGCGCTGCGCTTCACCTTCGTCGTGCTGTGGGACATCGTGGTGTCCAACCTGACGGTGGCGCGCATCGTGCTGAGCCCCTGGTCCAGGCCGCGCCCGGCCTGGGTGCGCGTGCCGCTGGACACCCGCCACCCGACCGCGGTGACGCTGCTGGCGACCATCATCACCACGACGCCGGGCACCGTGTCCTGCGTCGTGGACGACCGGCGCTGGGAGATCCTCGTGCACGCGCTGGACTGCGACGACGCCGCCGCGATGACGGCGCAGATCAAGCAGCGCTACGAACGGCCGCTGATGGAGATCTTCGGATGAACGACCTGCCGATCGTCGTCTGGGCATTGAACTTCGCCACCGTCGCGGTGGGTGCCGCGCTGGTGCTGGCCGCGTGGCGGCTGCTGCGCGGCCCCGAGGCCACCGACCGCGTGCTGGCGCTGGACACGATGTACATCAACGTCGTCGCGCTGGTCATCCTGCTGGGCATCCGCTACGGCACGCCGCTGCTGTTCGAGGCCGCGTTGCTGATCGCGCTGCTGGGCTTCGCGTCGACGGTGGCGCTGTCGCGCTACCTCAGCCGCGGCGACGTCATCGAATAGGAGGCGCGCACATGGGCCTGAACGAACTGCACTGGGCCTGGCAGGCCATCATCGCCGCGATGCTCGTGGTGGGCGGGGTCTTCGCGCTCGTCGGCGCGGTCGGCATGCTGCGCTTCCCGGACTTCTACATGCGTCTGCACGCGCCGACCAAGGCCACCACGCTGGGCGTGGGCGGCGTGCTGCTGGCCAGCCTGGCGGCGACCTGGGCGCAGGGCGGCTGGGGCCTGCACGAGCTGCTGATCACGCTGTTCCTGTTCGTCACCGCACCGGTCAGCGCCAACCTGATGGCCAAGGCCGCGCTGCACCTGCGCGTGGGCAGCCGCGCGCCGGTGCCGGACGACCAGCCGCAGCGCTGAGCCGGGCCCGCGACGGCGCCTCGCGCGGCGGCCGCCGCGCGATGTGTCACCATCGGCCGTTCTGTGAACCACACGGAGCGTGCGATGCAGCTCGTCCTGTCCGCGGGGGGAATCCTCGCGATCGTGGTCTGGGGTCTGCTGGCACCGGCCTCGCTGGCCGCGGTCTTCGACCAGGCCCTGGCCTTCATCACGGTGCACTTCGGCTGGCTCTACCTGTGGGTGGTGCTGGGCCTGGTGCTGGTGTCGCTGGTGCTGGCCTTCAGCCGCTACGGCGATCTCAAGCTCGGCGGCGAGGACGACGAGCCCGAGTTCGCGCTCGGGTCGTGGTTCGCGATGCTGTTCGCCGCCGGCATGGGCATCGGCCTCGTCTTCTGGGGCGTGGCCGAGCCGATCTCGCACTACGGCGCGCCGCCGCCGGGCATCGCGGCGAATACGCCCGAGGCGGCCAATGCCGCGATGCGCTACAGCTTCTTCCACTGGGGCCTGCATCCCTGGGCGGTATACAGCGTGGTCGCGCTGGCCATCGCATTCTTCAGCTTCCGGCGCGGCAAGGCGGCGCTGATCAGTTCGGCCACCGAGTCGCTGCCCTGGGCCGCGGCGCGCCGCCTCTCGCCGCTGGTCAACGTGCTGGCGGTGGTGGCCACCGCCTTCGGTGTCGCGGCCTCGCTGGGCATCGGCGCGCTGCAGATCAACAGCGGGCTGCACGCGGTCTTCGGCCTGCCGGTGGGGGCGGCGTCGCAGCTGGCGATCATCGCGGTGACGACGGCGCTGTTCCTGGCCTCCGCGGTGACCGGCGTCACGCGCGGCATCAAGTGGCTGTCGACGATCAACCTCGGCCTGGCCGCGCTGCTGATGCTGGCGATCTTCGTCGTCGGCCCCACGGTGGCCATCATCGACACCTTCACCAACACGCTGGGCGCCTACGCCAGCGAGTTCGTGCGCATGAGCCTGCGCACGACGCCGTTCCGCGACAGCGGCTGGGTCGGCGGCTGGACGGTCTTCTACTGGGCCTGGTGGATCGCGTGGTCGCCCTTCGTCGGGCTGTTCATCGCGCGCGTCTCGCGCGGGCGCACGATCCGCGAGTTCATCCTGGGCACCGTGCTGGCGCCCACGCTGGCCGGCTTCGCGTGGTTCGCGGTCTTCGGCGGCACCGCGCTGCACCTGGAGATCTGGCAGGACGTGCCCATCGCCGAGGCCGTGAAGGCCGATGTCTCGACCGCGCTGTTCGCGATGTTCGAGGCGCTGCCCATGGGCTGGCTGATGTCGGTCGTCGCGACCGTGCTGGTGCTGGTCTTCTTCGTCACCTCGGGCGACTCGGCGACGCTGGTGCTGGGCATGATGAGCACCGGCGGCGCCCCGGACCCGAAGGCGCGCGTGAAGGTCGTCTGGGGCCTGCTGGTGGCCGGCATCGCGGCCAGCCTGCTGCTCTCGGGCGGCATCCGCGCGGTGCAGACGGCGACCATCGTGTTCGCGCTGCCGTTCACGCTGGTCATCGTGCTGATGACGGTGGCGCTCGCGCGCGCGGTGCGCGAGGACTGGCGCGAGGAGCAGCGCCGCGAGCGCGAGCTGCGGCGCCAGGTGCGCGACCTGGTGGCCCGCCGCTAGGCGCCCGCCCGCGGGACGATGGCGGCCGACCTCGCGACGCTGGCGCTGGCGCTGGGCAAGAGCTTCCTGTTCGTGCTCGCGACGCTGCTGCCGATCCTGAACCCGGCGGCGACGGCACCGATCTTCCTCGGGCTGACCGAGGGCGCCAGCGCCGACACGCGAGCGCTGCTGGCGCGCCGCATCGCGCGCAACATGTTCGGGCTGATGGCCGGCTCGATGCTGATCGGCTCCTATGTGCTGGACTTCTTCGGCATCTCGCTGCCCATCGTGCGCGTCGGCGGCGGGCTGATCGTCGTCGCCGCCGCCTGGCGGCTGCTGAACGCGACGCCGGCCACGATGGACAGCCGCACGAAGCTGGCCGAGGCCTTCACGCCCGAGCACGCCAGCCGGCAGGCCTTCTACCCGCTGACCTTCCCGATCAGCTGCGGCCCCGGCTCGATCACCGCGGCGATCACGGTCGGCGTGGCGCTGAACGACCCGACGCTGGCGGTGTCGGTCGCGCGCATGGGCGGCGCGCTGCTCGCGCTGCTGGTCATCGCGCTGGTGATGTACCTGGCCTTCCGCTACGCGCCGAGGCTGCTGCGCCCGCTGGGCGAGGCGGGCACGGTGGTCTTCCTGCGGCTGTCGGCCTTCATCCTGCTGTGCGTGGGCGTGCAGATCATGTGGGACGGCGCCAGCGAGCTGCTGCGCGGCCTGTTCGCCGGCGCGCCGCTGCCGCCGGCCTGAGCGCCGCTCCGGCGTCGTTCAGGCGTCGTTCAGGCGCGACGCAGCATCGCGGCGACCAGGGTCACGATGGTCAGCGGGATCACGAAGCCCATCATCGCGTTGGAGAAGGCCGGCAGCACCGCATGCTGCTGCGCGCTGAGCACCAGGTAGGCGGTGTAGGCGATGTAGTACAGCAGGAACAGCGCGCCTTCCCAGCGCGCGATCTCGCGCCCGGACAGGAAGACCGGCAGGCAGGCCACCATGGCTGCCAGCATGACCCAGAGATCGAAGTGGCGCACCGCGTCGGGCACGGCCAGGCCGTCCAGCCCGATGCCGGCGGCCGTCAGCCCGGCCAGACCGATGACGCCGAAGACGTTGAAGACGCAGCTGCCGACGACGTTGCCGACGGCGATGTCGCGCTCGCCCTTGATCGCCGCGGTGACCGAGGCCGCGACCTCGGGCAGCGAGGTGCCGGCGGCGACGATGGTCAGCCCGATGACCACGTCGCTGACGCCCAGCGCCTTCGCGAAGGTCACCGCGGCGCCGACCAGCGCCTGCGAGCCGCCGACCAGCAGCACGAGCCCCGCCAGCACCAGCAGCACCTGCACGAGCGGCCGGCTGTCCCAGCGCCCGGGCTCGGGCGGCTTCAGCTCGTCCGTGTAGGCGCCCGCCGCCGCGCCGGCGCCGGCGCCGGCGGCGGCATTCTGGGCGCGCGACTGCACGACCAGGAACACCGTGTAGGCGATCAGCAGGCCAAACAGCAGCGCGCTGTCGAACAGCGTAATGCGCCCGTCCATCGCCAGCACCAGCAGCAGCACGGCGCTGCCGATGAGGATGGGCGCCTCCTGGCGGATGACCTGCACGTGCACCGCCAGCGGCGTGATCAGCGCCGCCAGGCCCAGGATGAACAGCACGTTGAAGCTGTTGCTGCCGACCGCATTGCCCAGCGCCAGGTCGGTCTTGCCGCCGAGCACCGCGCCGACGGACACCGCCATCTCCGGCGCGCTGGTGCCGAAGGCCACCACCGTGAGGCCGACGACCAGCGGCGAGATGCCGAAGGCCAGCGCCAGCTTCGAGGCCCCGCGCACCAGCAGCTCGGCGCCGGCGACCAGCGCCACCAGGCCGGCGACGAACAGACCGATCTGGGCGATCACGACCGGCCCCCCGCGCCCATGCCGGTGTGGCCTGCGCCCTGGCGCAGCAGCAGGCGCAGCTCGGCGATCTCGCCGCGCAGCGCGCGCACCTCGGCGTGCAGGTCGGCCTCGATGTGCTCGCGCGCGCCCTCCACGGCGGCGATGGTCTCGGCCTTTTCGGCGTCGGTGAAGCTCTGCATGGCGCTGACGATGATGCCGATGAACAGGTTCAGCATCGTGAAGGTGGCGATCAGGATGAAGGGGATGAAGAAGCCCCAGGCGTAGGGGTAGACGTCCATCACCGGGCGCACGATGCCCATGCTCCAGCTCTCCAGCGTCATGACCTGGAACAGCGTGTACAGGCTGCGCCCCAGCGTCCCGAACCAGTCGGGAAAGCTGGCGCCGAAGAGGTTGGTCGTGATGACCGCGAAGACGTAGAACACCAGCGCCAGCACCATCGCGATCGAGCTCAGCCCCGGGATCGCCGCCAGCAGCCCGCCGACCACGCGGCGCATCGAAGGCACGATGGTCAGGATGCGCAGCACGCGCAGCACGCGCAGCGCGCGCAGCACCGCGAACTGCCCGGTGGCCGGCGCCAGCGCGATGGCCACCACCGCGAAGTCGAACAGGCTCCACGGGTCGCGCCAGAACGCGGCGCGGTGCGCGTACAGGCGCAGCGCGATCTCGGCCACGAAGACGGCCAGGATGCTGCGGTCCAGCGCCGCCAGCAGCTCGCCGTGGCTGGCGCGCAGCGTGGGGGAGGTCTCCAGGCCGAGGATCACCGCATTGACGATGATCAGCGCCAGGATGGCGTGCTGGAACGTCGGGCGCGCGAGCAGGGCGGTCAGGCGGGCGCGCAGGTCGCGGGGGGCATTCGGGACGTTCGGGGCGGTCGCGGGATTCACGGCGCGGGGGGGCGAGGGCGGAGCAGCGGTGGGGGATTCTGCCAAGGCCGCGGGCAGCCCGTCGCGGATCTGGGGTAAGGTCGCCCGGTTGTCGTGGTCCGGCCGCGCCCTTGTCGTGCGGCCGCGACGGCAGCGCCCGCCGACGGCCCTCGCAGGCCGGTCGACGCGCTCGCCTTCAGGTGTTCCGTGATCGGCAGCCCCGGCACCCGACCGGGCAGCCTGCGTGTGGCGGTCTTTCGAAGACCGGGGCCGACGACGCCCCGCTCACCGAGGAGGACCCGCATGACCCCCCAGATCCACAACATCAGCTTTCCGGTCACCGAACCCGGCACGCTGGACCAGGACGAGGCCTACTTCCACCTGCGCGAGAACGGCGAGGAGGTGCGCCTGCGCTTTCACGACTACGCGCAGATCTACCGCCGGCCCGGCCTGTACGAGCAGCTGTTCTACCAGCGGCTGCGCTGCGTGTCGCCTCGCAAGGCGCGCGACGTGCTGGAGAAGGTGCTGCGGGACAACCACGTCGAGCTCAGCAGCCTGCGCGTGCTGGACCTGGGCGCCGGCAACGGCATGGTCGGCGAGCTGCTGGACGCCGCGCGCGTGATCGGCGTGGACATCGCCGAGGCCGCGCGCGAGGCCTGCGAGCGCGACCGCCCGCACGCCTACGACGCCTACTACGTGACCGACATGAGCCGGCTGGACGCCGCCACCGCCGCCGAGATGAAGCGCTGGCAGATCGACTGCCTGACCTGCATCGCGGCGCTGGGCTTCGGCGACATCCCGGTGCCGGCCTTCGGGCAGGCCTTCAACCTGGTGCAGGATGGGGGCTGGGCGGTCTTCAACCTGAAGGAGACCTTCCTGCACGAGAGCGACCGCAGCGGCTTCTCGCGCCTGGTCAAGGGCCTGCTGGTCAGCGACATCCTGGAGGTGCACCACCTGGAACGCTACCGCCACCGGCTGTCGATCGACGGCCGGCCGCTCTTCTACTACGTGCTGGTCGGCCGCAAGCGCGGCGACATCCCGCCGGGCATGCTGCGCGGCTGAGGCCGCTGCGGCGGCGCCGGCGGGCGCTGCGGCGAAGCCCGGATGCGCAGCCCCGCCGGCGCGCCGTAGAGTAAGGGCTTCGTCAGCGCCGGCCGCGACAGTGCGGTCGGCAGTGCGGTCGGCAGTGCGGTCGGCAGTGCGGTCGGCAGTGCGGTCGGCAGTGCG
>CAZUPH010000035.1:24097-25454 GCA_964621995.1 uncultured Rubrivivax sp.
GTCGGTCGGCGGCGCTGCCGGCGGCATCGCGGCCGCAGCCCGGCCCCCTTCGGTACCCCAGGAGACATCGATGAGCGAGAAGGTCGAGACGAAGCTCTACGAACCCCCGGCGGCGCTGGTCGCCGCGGCCCGCGTCAGCGGCATGGCCGCGTACCGCGCGCTGGCCGACGAGGCCGAGCGCGACTACGAGGGCTACTGGGCCCGCCTGGCGCGCGAATTCGTGAGCTGGAAGACGCCGTTCACCAAGGTGCTGGACAGCAGCCAGGCGCCGTTCTTCAAGTGGTTCGAGGACGGCACGCTCAACGTCTCGTACAACTGCCTGGACCGCAACGTCGAGCGCGGCCTGGGCGACAAGACGGCCATCATCTTCGAGGCCGACGACGGCGCCGTCACGCGCGTCAGCTACCGCGAGCTGCTGGACCGCGTCTCGCGGCTGGCCAACGTGCTGAAGGCGCGCGGCGTGAGCAAGGGCGACCGCGTCGTCATCTACATGCCGATGAGCGTGGAGGGCGTGGCCGCGATGCAGGCCTGCGCGCGCATCGGCGCCACGCACTCGGTGGTCTTCGGCGGCTTCTCTGCGCAGAGCCTGCGCGACCGCATCCAGGACGCCGGCGCGGTGATGGTCATCACCGCCGACGAGCAGGCGCGCGGCGGCAAGCACCTGCCGCTGAAGGCCATCGTCGACGAGGCGCTGGCGATGCCCGGCTGCGAGACCATCCGCGACGTGCTGGTGTACCGCCGCACCGGCGGCAAGGTGGCCTGGGACGCCGCGCGCGACCGCTGGCTGCACGAGGAGATGGCCGCGCAGGCCGGCACCTGCGAGCCCGAGTGGGTGGGGGCCGAGCACCCGCTGTTCCTGCTGTACACCAGCGGCTCCACCGGCAAGCCCAAGGGCGTGCAGCACAGCAGCGGCGGCTACCTGCTGCATGCGGCGCTGACGACGGCCTGGACCTTCGACCTCAAGGCCGAGGACATCTTCTGGTGCACCGCCGACATCGGCTGGGTCACCGGCCACAGCTACATCGCCTACGGCCCGCTGGCGCTGGGCGGCACCGAGGTCGTCTTCGAGGGCGTGCCCACCTACCCGGCCGCCGACCGCTTCTGGAAGATGATCGAGAAGCACAAGGTCACCATCTTCTACACCGCGCCGACGGCGATCCGCTCGCTGATCAAGGCCGCCGAGACCAACGACACGGTGCACCCCAAGCACAGCGATCTGTCGAGCCTGCGCATCCTCGGCTCGGTCGGCGAGCCGATCAACCCGGCCGCCTGGGAGTGGTATCACAAGCATGTGGGCTGCGGGCGCTGCCCGATCGTCGACACCTTCTGGCAGACCGAGACCGGCGGCCACATGATC
>CAZUPH010000036.1:0-25098 GCA_964621995.1 uncultured Rubrivivax sp.
GCGCCTCGGGCGACCTGGCGCCGCTGGCCCACATGACGCTGGCGCTGATGGGCGACGGCGAGATGCTCGCCGAAGGCGGCACCCGCGTGAGCGCCGCCGAGGCACTGCGCGCGCACGGCATCGCGCCGCTGGTGCTGGCGGCCAAGGAAGGGCTGGCGCTGATCAACGGCACCCAGACCAGCACCGCGCTGGCGCTGCACGCGCTGTTCACCTTCGAGCCGGTGCTGGAGAGTGCGCTCGTCGTCGGCGCGCTGACGGTGGACGCGGCGCGCGGCAGCGACGGCCCCTTCGACCCGCGCATCCACGCGCTGCGCGGCCAGCCGGGGCAGATCGACGTGGCCCGGTACTACCGCAGCCTGCTGGAGGGCAGTGCCATCCGCGCCTCGCACGCGGAGGGCGACGATCGAGTGCAGGACCCGTACTGCCTGCGCTGCCAGCCCCAGGTTGTCGGCGCCTGCCTGGACCAGCTGCGCCACGCCGCGCTGGTGCTGCTTCGCGAGGCCAATGCCGTCACCGACAACCCGCTGGTGTTCTGGGCGGGAGCAACGGCCGTTCGCGCTGAGCCTGTCGAAGCGCGCGATCGGCAACCGGGCTTCGACAAGCTCAGCCCGAACGGTGGGCAGCAGGGCTTCGGGCAGTCCGGAGCGGGCGGCGGCGAGCTCATCAGCGGCGGCAACTTCCACGCCGAGCCGGTGGCCCTGGCCGCCGACGCGATGGCCAATGCCATCGCCGAGGTCGGGGCGATCGCCGAGCGGCGCATCGCGATGCTGATCGACAGCAACGTCTCGCGGTTGCCGCCCTTCCTGACCGCCAACGCCGGGCTCAACAGCGGCTTCATGATCGCGCATGTCACCGCCGCGGCGCTGGCCAGCGAGAACAAGACCTACGCGCACCCGGCCAGCGTGGACAGCCTGCCGACCAGCGCCAACCAGGAGGACCACGTCAGCATGGCCACCTTCGCGGCGCGCCGGCTGCAGCCGATGATTGCCAACGTGGCCCACATCCTGGCCATCGAGTGGCTGGCCGCGGCGCAGGGCATCGAGTTCCTGCGCCCGCTGCGCAGCTCGGCGCCGCTGGAGCAGGCGCATGCCCTGCTGCGTGCACGCTGCCCCGCGATGATGCAGGACCGCTACCTCGCGCCCGATATCGAGGCGGCGAACGCCGCCGTCGTGGACGGTTCGCTGGCGCGGATCTTGCGAAGCCTGCCCGGACTGCCGGCGCTGTGGACGCCGGCCTGAACGGCGACGCCCCCCGCAAATGCCCTGGACCTCCCGGATGCCGGCCTCAGATCGACTCCTGGCGCACGACGCGCAGCGGCAGCTCGTGCGGCGGCAGCAGGTCGGTGTTGCCCGGGCTGACGAAGCGCAGCCGCATCCGGTAGTCGCCCACCGGCAGGAACAGGTTGACCTGCGTGGCGCCGTTGACCAGGTCGTGGCCCTGCACGCGGCGGCCCTCGGCGTCGAGCACGTCCAGCACGAAGCGGCCGGTCTTCTCCGGCGCCTTGCCGTCGGGCACCGGCGTGGCGCACACGCCCCAGCCGTCCACGCCCAGCCGCAGGTTGAACGGGCTGGTCAGCGGCTCGCCGGCGCGCACGTTCAGGAAACGCAGCGGCTCGTCGGGCGGCGGCGGCGCGGAGATCTCGTCCTGATGCCAGGCGGCGCAGGTCGCATCGAAGCGCGCCGGGTCGATGCGGGGGCGCTCGGTGCTGCTGCGCGCGCCGCGCACCTCGACCACGATCTCGCGGCTGTAGACGAAGTAGGGCCGGTGCTCGTGGTCGGCGAAGAGCAGCCGCAGCCGGTGCCGCCCGGCCGGCAGGTCGAGCACCGTCCCGGTCTGGCCCTTGCCGAAGTGGCGGTGCGAGTCGTCGAAGGGCAGCGAGGCGCCGATGTTGATCGGCAGCGCGCGGTTGACCAGGATGTGATGGTGGCCGGTGCCGTCCAGCCGCACCCCGGCCGGCGCCACGCCCATGCCGCGGATCGCGAAGTCCACCGCGAAGGGCGAGCGCAGCTTCCAGCCGTCGCGCAGGTTCGCGAATTCCACCGCCGTCGGCTCGCGCAGGTTGACGCGCGTGCGCTCGCGGGTGTGCTCCAGCCAGCAGCGCTGCTCCAGCGCGTCGCGCGGCATCGGCGCGGCAGCGGCCGCCGGCGCCAGGCCGGCCAGCACCAGGGTCCACAGCAATCGGCGCCGGCCGGCTGCGGGCTTGCCCGACTGGCCGGCGCACCGCGTTTGTCGTGAAGTTGCCTCCACCACCACTCCCCCGAGGATTGCATCCATGAAGCGCCTCCTGACCCTGTCCATCCTATCGTGCGCCCTCGTCGCTGTCGCGCAGGCGCAGGAGACCAAGGTCGCCATCGGCATCTCCGGCTGGACCGGCTTGGCGCCGCTGACCCTGGCCAAGGAGGCCGGGCTGTTCAAGAAGCACGGACTGGACGTGACGATCCGCAAGATCCCGCAGAAGGACCGCCACCTGGCCATCGCCAGCGGCGACATCCAGTGCGCGGCGACCACGGTGGAGACCTGGATCGTCTGGAACGCAAACGGCGTGGCGACGACGCAGATCTTCCAGCTCGACAAGAGCTACGGTGCCGACGGCATGGTCGTCAAGCCGAGCATCACGAAGATCAGCGACCTGAAGGGCAAGACCGTGGCCGCCAGCGCGCCGGGCACGGCGCCGTACTTCACGCTGGCCTGGTTCCTGGCCAAGAACGGCCTGTCGGTCAAGGACGTCAACGTCGTCAACCTGGAGCCGCAGGCCGCGGCCAACGCGATGATCGCCGGCACCGCCAACCTGGACGCCGCGATGACCTACGAGCCCTACCTCAGCGCGGTGCGCGCCAAGCCCGAGGCCGGGAAGATCATCGCCACCACGCTGGACTACCCGATGGTGATGGACACCTTCGGCTGCACGCCCAAGTTCCTGGCCGACAACCCGAAGGCCGCCAAGGCGCTGGCCGACGGTTACTTCGACGCGCTCGCGATGATCAAGGCCGAGCCGCAGAAGGCGTTCACGATCATGGGCGCGGACGTCAAGCAAAGTGCCGAGCAGTTCGAGAAGAGCCAGGCCTACCTGCGCTGGCAGGACCGCGCCGCGAACCAGAAGTTCTTCGCCGGCGAGCACGCGCAGTTCAGCAAGGAGGCCGCCGAGCTGCTGCTGGCCGCGGGCATCATCCGGCAGATCCCGGACCTGTCGAAGCTGGCCGACACCTCGTTCATCAAGTAGTCGTCGCGACATGTCGGCACTGGTGCAGGTGCGGCCCCGATGAGGCCGCTGGTTCCGGTCGCGCCGGGCACGCGCGTCGTGCTCGGCGTGTCCTTCTTCGTGCTGTTCGTGGCCGTCTGGGCGGTGGCCACCTTCGGCGGCTTCGTCAACCCGATCTTCCTGGCCGACCCGCTGAAGATGCTGGTCAGCGGCTGGACGCTGCTGACGGAACACGGCTTCGCGCACGACATCGGCATGACGGTGTGGCGCGTGGTCGGCGGCTTCGTCATCGCGGCGGCCATCGCGCTGCCCCTGGGCGTGGCGATGGGCGCCTACAAGCCGGTGGAGGCCTTCTTCGAACCCTTCGTCAGCTTCGCGCGCTACCTGCCGGCGAGCGCCTTCATCCCGCTGCTGATCCTGTGGGCCGGCATCGGCGAGGCGCAGAAGCTGGCCGTCATCTTCATCGGCAGCTTCTTCCAGCTGGTGCTGATGATCGCCGTGACTGTGGGCAATACGCGGCGCGACCTCGTCGAGGCCGCGTACACCCTGGGCGTGCGGGACGCCGGCCTGATACGGCGGGTGCTGATCCCCGGCGCCGCGCCGGAGATCGCCGAGACGCTGCGCATGGTGCTGGGCTGGGCCTGGACCTACGTCATCGTCGCGGAGCTGATCGGCGCCAGCTCCGGCATCGGCCACATGATCACCGACAGCCAGGCGCTGCTGGCCACCGACCAGATCATCTTCGGCATCATCGTCATCGGGCTCATCGGCCTGGTCAGCGACTTCGCGTTCAAGTGGGTCAACCGGCGCCTGTTCCCGTGGGCGCAGCTGGGGCGCTGAGCGGAGCGGACATGGCCGACATCCTCCACGTGCGCGGCGTCGAGCGCCGCTTCGGCAGCGGGCCCGGCGCCACCCTGGCGCTGCAGGCCACCGACCTGACGGTGGCCGAGAACGACTTCATCACCATCCTCGGCCCCAGCGGCTGCGGCAAGAGCACGCTGCTGCGCATCGTCGCCGGGCTGGACCACCCGACCGCCGGCGAGGTGCGGCTGGACGGCGCGCGCATCGACGGCCCCGGTGCCGACCGCGGCATGGTCTTCCAGAGCTACACGCTGTTCCCCTGGCTGACGGTGCTGGACAACGTGTGCTTCGGTCTGCGCGAACGCGGCCTGCCGCGGGCGCGGCAGCTCGAGGTGGCGCAGGACTTCATCGGCAAGGTGGGGCTGAGGGGCTTCGAGCGCCACTATCCCAAGCAGCTCAGCGGCGGCATGCAGCAGCGCACGGCGCTGGCGCGTGCGCTGGCCAACGGCCCGCGCATGCTGCTGATGGACGAACCCTTCGGCGCGCTGGACCACCAGACGCGCGAGCTGATGCAGGAGCTGCTGCTGGGCATCTGGGAGGCCGAGCGCAAGACGGTGCTCTTCGTCACCCACGACATCGACGAGGCCGTCTTCATGGGCAGCCGCGTGGTGGTGATGAGTGCGCGCCCTGGGCGCATCAAGCTCGACCGCGTCGTCGACCTGCCGCACCCGCGTCACTATGCGATGAAGACGACGCCCGCCTTCACCGAGCTGAAGGCCGAGCTGACCGAGCAGGTGCGCAGCGAGGTCATCGCGGCGCAGGCCGCGCAGCAGCAGGCGGCCTGAGCCGGGCAGCGCTCCGTGCTCAGCCGCCCGCGCGCGACTCGGACACCCGTTCGCGCACGAACTGCTCCAGCCTCGTGAGCGTGATGCCCCAGCGGCGCTCCAGTTCGGCGGCGCCGTCGAAGCGCTCGCTGTAGGCCTCGTCCGGCAGCGACGACAGGCGCAGCACACGCGCCATGCCGGGGTGCAGAGGCGCGGCCAGCGCGGCGATGAAGCGCGCCGCGCCGACGGGCAGGCGGAAGATGCGCGCCGGGATGCCGGCCTCGCGCGCGTAGAGCTCGGCCACCTGCGTATTGCTGAAGTGGCCAGGGCCGCCGATGGCCAGCACCTGGAAGGGCGGCGGGTCCTCCAGCAGCGCGCGCACTGCGAACTGCGCGACGTCGCCCGCGGCGACGAAGTTGCGCGGCTTGGTGCCCGGGCCGATCAGCTGCGCCTTGCCCTTGTCCAGCAGGCCCTTGCCGTTGAACAGGTGCACGTGCTGCTCCATGAACGCGGTCGGGCGCAGGATCACGTGCGGCAGGCCGCTGGCGGCCAGGGCCTGCTCCACGGCGTGCTTGGTGCGGAAAAAGTCCACCGGGTGCTCGGGCGCGGCGCCGTGGGCCGAGGTGTAGACCAGCCGCTCGACCCCGGCCGCCTTCGCGGCCGCAAACAGCGCGCGGTGCCCGGCGTCGTCCACCGCCTCCGAGCGCCAGCGGCCGCGGCCCAGCAGCCCGTGTGCCGCCGCCAGCACGCGCTGCACGCCGGTGCAGGCGCGCTGCAGCGAGGCCGCGTCCGTCAGGTCGCCGGCGACGACCTCGGCGCCCAGCGCCGCCAGGTCGGCGGCCTGCGCCGGGTGCCGGGAGAGTGCCCGCACCGGCACGTCACGCTCGCGCAGCAGCCGCACGACCGGGCGGCCGAGTGCGCCGGTGGCGCCGACGACGAGCACATGCGGGGGCGACATCGGCTCGCATCGTCGCGATGCCGGCGTGGCGCCGCCATCCCCAGAATGCGCGGCGCCGGCGGGGCCGGCGGCGGCCCCCCCCCCGGGACACGGGGTGGCCGATTTCGGTGGACAGGGGAAGTCCCTAACGGGGTACGGTAAGCGCTGCGCAGAATCGCGGCGTTGCCGTACCCGTCGAGTTGCCAGGATGTTGTCGCCGTCGCCCGCCGCGCTGAGGATCGCCTTGCTGGAGGACGAGCCGGGCACCCTGGCGCGGCTGGTGCAGGCGCTGCGCGACGGCACCGGGGTGCAGCTGGCATGGGTCGGCGCCTCGACGGCAGAGGCCCTCGAGCAGCTGGCCGTGGACGCCGCCGACGTGCTGCTGGTCGGCCTGCGGCCGGCCGCCGCCAGCGGCGCGGAGGGCCTGCGTCGCTGGCGGGCACGGGCGCGTGCGCAGGCGCGGGAGCTGCCACCGGCGGAAGCCTCCACGCGAACGCGGCGCCCACGCGGCGGCGACCCCTCGCGGCCGCTGACGCCCAAGGAGACCGAGGTGCTGGCCCTGGTGGCGCGCGGCTTCAGCTACGAGGAGGTCGGCCGTCGCATGGCGGTGTCGCTGTCCACCGTGCGCACGCACGTGCGCTCGATCTACGCCAAGCTGGACGTGCACAGCAAGACCGAGGCGGTCTTCGAGGCGCGGGCGCAGGGCCTGCTCTGAGGCCGTGCCCGCTGCGGCGCGCGGCCGCCGCCGTGGCCGCGCCCGGTCTTGCGACAATCGCGGATTCCTCCTTCCCCGCCTGCATCGCCGAGCCATGTCCGCCACCATCCTGCAAACCCTGCCCGCCGGCCAGCGTGTCGGCATCGCCTTCAGCGGCGGCCTGGACACCAGCGCCGCGGTGCACTGGATGCGCGCCCGGGGCGCCATCCCATGCGCCTACACCGCCAACCTGGGCCAGCCCGACGAGAGCGACTACGAGGCGATCCCGAAGAAGGCGCTGGCCTACGGCGCCGAGACCGCGCGCCTGGTGGACTGCCGCGCGCAGCTGGTGGCCGAGGGCATCGCGGCCATCCAGTGCAGCGCCTTCCACATAAGCACCGGCGGCGCGACCTACTTCAACACCACGCCGCTGGGCCGCGCCGTCACCGGCACCATGCTCGTCGTGGCGATGAAGGAGGACCAGGTCCACATCTGGGGCGACGGCAGCACCTACAAGGGCAACGACATCGAGCGCTTCTACCGCTACGGGCTGCTGGCCAACCCGCAGCTGAAGATCTACAAGCCCTGGCTGGACCAGCGCTTCATCGACGAGCTCGGCGGCCGCAAGGAGATGAGCGAGTACCTCGTCGCGCACGGCTTCGACTACAAGATGAGCGTCGAGAAGGCCTACAGCACCGACAGCAACATGCTCGGCGCCACGCACGAGGCCAAGGACCTGGAATACCTGGACAAGGGCCTTTCCATCGTCAACCCGATCATGGGTGTCGCGTTCTGGCGCGAGGACGTGCCGGTGAAGGCCGAGACGGTCAGCGTGCGTTTCGAGGAAGGCGTGCCGGTGGCGGTCAACGGCCGCACGTTCGGCAGTGCGGTGGAGCTGTTCGAGGAGGCCAACCGCGTCGGCGGCCGCCATGGCCTGGGCATGTGCGACCAGATCGAGAACCGCATCATCGAGGCCAAGAGCCGCGGCATCTACGAGGCGCCGGGCATGGCGCTGCTGCACGTGGCCTACGAGCGCCTGGTCACCGGCATCCACAACGAGGACACGATCGAGCAGTACCGCATGAACGGCCGCAAGCTCGGCCGGCTGCTCTACCAGGGCCGCTGGTTCGACCCGCAGTGCCTGATGCTGCGCGAAACCGCGCAGCGCTGGGTGGCACGCGCGATCACCGGCGAGGTGTGGCTGGAACTGCGCCGCGGCAACGACTATTCGATCCTCGACACGCAGAGTCCCAACCTGACCTACGCGCCCGAGCGGCTGAGCATGGAGAAGGTGGAGGGCGCCTTCACGCCGGCCGACCGCATCGGCCAGCTGACGATGCGCAACCTGGACATCCAGGACACACGCGCCAAGCTGGGCGTCTACAGCGCCGCCGGGCTGCTGGGCGGCGACGACGGCGCGATGCCGCTGCTGACGCCGCCGGCGGAGTAGGCGGGGCCGCCCAGGGCGGCCGCGCCTGCGGCGGGATCAGGCCGGCCGTGCCTGCGGCGCGGGGGGCACCTCGCGCCGCAGCCGCCCGCGCTGCAGCACGATCACCAGCGCCAGCAGCGCCAGCGCCGGCAGGTACATCCACTCCTTGGCCGGGCGGTCGGCCGGCAGCTCGATGCCGGTGACGTTGAAGCCCTGCTCCAGGCCCAGCTTCTCGGCCTGCGAGCCGAACTGCACCTGGGCGATCTGCATCTGGTCGCCCAGCGGCACGATGGTCACGCCGATGCGGCGCAGCCGCTCGCGCGCCGGGCCGGCGTCGCCCAGCGGCAGCAGCACGCCCTTGCGGATGTCCTTGCCGTCGAGGTTGGTGCCCTCGATCCAGATGCGCTTGCGCTCGCCGGGCTTGGCCTGCTCCACCAGCGTCATCAGCTGCGACGGCGGCGCCTCCTCGTAGGGCGGGTAGACCATGTCCCACCAGAAGCCGGGACGGAACAGCGTGAAGGTCACCAGCAGCAGCGCGATCGTCTCCCACCAGCGCGTGCGCACGAGGAAATAGCCCTGCGTGGCCGCCGCGAAGACCAGCATCGCCACCACCGCGCTGACCACCGTCAGCGCCAGGTGCAGCGGCCCGGTCAGGCCGATCATCAGCAGCTGGGTGTTGAAGATGAACAGGAAGGGCAGGATGGCCGTGCGCATCGAGTAGTAGAACGCGGTGACGCCGGTCTTGATGGGGTCGCTGCGCGCGATGGCCGCGGCGGCGAAGCTGGCCAGCCCCACCGGCGGCGTCACGTCGGCCATCAGCCCGAAGTAGAAGACGAACAGGTGCACCGCGATCAGCGGCACCAGCAGCCCGCTCTGCGCGCCCAGTTCCACCACCACCGGCGCCATCAGCGTGGAGACGACGATGTAGTTGGCCGTGGTCGGCAGCCCCATGCCCAGCACCAGGCTGATCACGGCCACCAGCACCAGCATCAGCATCAGGTTGCCGCCGGAGAGCAGCTCGACCACCTCGGTCATCACCAGGCCGATGCCTGTCAGCGAGACGGTGCCGACGATGATGCCGGCGGCCGCGGTGGCCACGCCGATGCCGATCATGTTGCGCGCACCGGCCTCCAGGCCGGCGACCAGGTCGCGCAGGCCGTCGACGACGGCGGCGCCCAGCGGGCTGCCGTCGCCGCGCAGCAGCGCCATCAGCGGGCGCTGCGTCAGCATCACGAAGACCATGAACATCGTCGCCCAGAAGGCCGACAGCGCCGGGCTCATCTGCTCGACCATCAGGCACCAGATCAGCACCACCACGGACAGCAGGTAGTGCAGGCCGGCCAGCAGCGTGGGTCGGGTCTCGGGCAGCTCGAAGACCGGCGCATTGGGGTCGTCCAGCAGCAGCGGCGGCTGGCGCGAGCCGATCCACATCAGCGCCACGTAGGCCGCCACGAGTCCGCTGCCGACGATCCAGATCGCCGCCGAGGGCAGCACGGTCTTGATCCAGCCGATGCCGTAGTACACGACGCCGGCCAGCACCAGCAGCCCGGCCACGTTCATCGCGAAGGCCAGCAGCCGCTGCGCGGCGGTGGCCGTGCCGCGCCGCGGCAGGCCCTGCAGCCCGGCCTTCAGCGCCTCGAGGTGCACGATGTAGAAGAGCGCGATGTAGCTGATCACCGCGGGCAGGAAGGCGTGCTTCATGACCTCGATGTACGGGATGCCCACGTACTCGACCATCAGGAAGGCGGCCGCGCCCATCACCGGCGGCATGATCTGGCCGTTGACCGAGCTCGAGACCTCCACCGCGCCGGCCTGGTCGCCGCGGTAGCCCACGCGCTTCATCAGCGGGATCGTGAAGGTGCCGGTCGTCACCACGTTGGCGATCGAGCTGCCGCTGATGATGCCGGTGGCGGCGCTGGAGACCACGGCCGCCTTGGCCGGCCCGCCGCGCATGTGGCCCAGCAGCGCGAAGGCGCTCTTGATGAAGTAGTTGCCGGCGCCGGCGCGGTCGAGCAGGCTGCCGAAGAGCACGAACAGGAAGATGAAGCCGCTGGACACGCCCAGCGCGACGCCGAAGACGCCCTCGGTCGTGAGCCACTGGTGCGAGGCCACGCGCGACAGCGAGGCGCCCTTGTGCGCGATCAGGTCGGGCATGTGGGGCCCGCCGAAGGTGTAGACGAGGAAGGCGATGGCCACGATGACCATCGGCAGCCCGAGCGCGCGCCGCGTGGCCTCCAGCAGCAGCACGACGCCGACCGCGGCGACGACGAGATCCTGGTCGGTGGGCTGCCCCGGGCGCGTGGACAGTTCGCGGTAGAAGAAGAACAGGTACGAGGCGCAGAAGGCGCCGACCAGCGCGAAGACCCAGTCGGTGAGCGGCACGCGGTCGCGCGGCGAGCGGCTGAAGGCCGGGTAGGCCATGTAGGCCAGGAAGACCGCGAAGGCCAGGTGCACCGCGCGCGACTGCGTGTCGTTGAAGACGCCGAAGCCCAGCGCGAAGGGCAGCGGCGAGGCGATCCAGAGCTGGAACAGGCTCCAGGACAGGCACACCGCCAGCAGCAGCCGGCCGACCAGCGGGCCGGGCTTGCGCCCGCCGGTGTCGCTTTCCTCGGCCAGGGCCTTGGCGTCGATCTCGCTGACGTTCTTCTTCTTGCCGAACATGGGTCTCGCTCCTGCGTGGGCCGGCGGTCTGCAAACGACACAGGCCCCGGGTCGCGGGGCCTGTGCAGGGGGTCCTCAGGCCGCGGCGCGCGCCGCGGCCTTCATGCGGCCGGTCACATCCAGCCCTTTTCCTTGTAGTAGCGCACGGCACCGGGGTGCAGCGGCGCCGAGTTGCCGTTCTTGATCATCTCCTTCGGGTCCAGCGCGCCGAAGGCCGGGTGCAGCTTCTTGAACTCGTCGAAGTTCTCGAACACCGCCTTGGTCAGCTCGTACACCACGTTGTCCGGCACCTTGGCGCTGGTCACGAAGGTGGCCAGCACGCCGTAGGTGGGCGTCGGGTTCGGGTGGCCGGCGTACAGGCCGCCGGGGATGTTGACCTTGGCGTAGTACGGCGCGCCGGCCACCAGCTTGTCCACCGCCGGGCCCGACAGCGGCACCAGCTTCGCGCCGCAGGTGGTGATCGGGTCCTGGATGTTGGCGCTGGGGTGGCCGACGCCGTAGAAGAAGGCGTCGATCTTGTTGTCGCACAGCGCGGCGCCATGCTCGTCGGCCTTGAGCTCGGCAGCCAGCGAGAAGTCCGAGAGCTTCCAGCCCAGCGCATTGAGCAGCTCCTCGGCCGAGGCCCGCGTGCCCGAGCCCGGGTTGCCGATGTTGAAGCGCTTGCCCTTGAGGTCCTCGAACTTCGTGATGTTGGCTTCCTTGCGGGTGAGCACCGTGAAGGGCTCCGGGTGCACCGAGAAGACCGCGCGCAGGTCGGTGTGCTTGCCGTCCTTCTCGAAGACCTTGCTGCCGTTGGTGGCGTGGTACTGCCAGTCCGACTGCGCCACGCCGAAGTCCAGCTCGCCGGCCTTGATGGTGTTGATGTTGAAGACCGAGCCGCCGGTGGACTCCACCGAGCAGCGGATGCCGTGCTTGGCGCGGTCCTTGTTCATCAGGCGGCAGATCGCGCCGCCGGCCGCGTAGTACACGCCGGTGACGCCGCCGGTGCCGATGGTGATGAAGCGCTGCTGCGCATACGCGCCGGGCGCGGCCATGACGGCAGCGGTGGCCAGGGCGGCGAGGGTGAGCGTGGTACGCACGTCTTGAACTCCTTGTTGGGGTGGTGGGGGCAGGGCCGGTGCCGGGCGGGGTCAGCCGCGAGGCAGCACGTCGTCGATGGCGGCGGCGAGCTTGTCGACCAGCTCTTCCAGGTGAGACATCGTGGCGGTGAACGGCGGGGCGAGCAATACGTGGTCGCCCTGTGCGCCGTCCAGCGTGCCGCCCGCAGGGTAGCAGAGCAGACCGCGGGCCATGGCCGCAGCCTTGATGCGGGCATGGGTCTGGCGCGCCGGCGGCAGCGGCGCCTTGCTCGCGCGGTCGGCCACCAGCTCGATGCCGCGGAACAGGCCGCGCCCGCGCAGGTCGCCCACGTTCGGGTGCGCGCCCAGGCGCTCGTGCAGCAGCGCGTGCAGCCGCTCGCCGTGCGCGCGCACCTGCGGCAGCAGCGGGCGGATCTCGCGCTGCACCGCCAGCGCCGCCGCGCAGGCCACCGGGTGGCCCAGGTAGGTGTGGCCATGCTGGAAGAAGCCGCTGCCGGCGCGAATGGCCTCGACGACGCGGCCGTGCACCAGCACCGCGCCGATCGGCTGGTAGCCCGCGCCCAGGCCCTTGGCGACGACCTCCAGGTCCGGCGCCACGTCGTCCTGCTCGCAGGCGTGCAGCGTGCCGGTGCGGCCCATGCCGCACATCACCTCGTCCAGGATCAGCAGCACCTCGTGGCGGTCGCAGATCTCGCGGATGCGCTTCAGGTACCCGGGCACCGCGGGCACCGCGCCCATCGTCGCGCCGACCACCGGCTCGGCGATGAAGGCGGCCACGTGCTCGGCACCCAGTCGCCGGATCTCGGCCTCCAGCTCGTCGGCCACGCGCTGGCCGTAGGCCTCGACGCTCTCGCCGTCGCGGCGGCCGCGGTACTCGTAGCACTCGCCGATGTGCGAGATGTCCAGCAGCAGCGACGAGAACTGCGCGCGCCGCCAGCGGTTGCCGCCGGCCGACAGCGCGCCCAGCGTATTGCCGTGGTAGCTCTGCCAGCGCGCGACGATGCGGTTCTTCTGCGGCCGGCCGCGCTCGGCGTGGTACTGCACCGCCATCTTCAGCGCCGCCTCCACGCCCTCGCTGCCGCCGCTGACGAAGTAGACGTGGCTCAGCCCGGCGGGCGCATGCGCGACGAGGTCGTCGGCCAGCGCCTCGGCGGGCTCGCTGGTCATGAACGAGGTGTGCGCATATTCGAGCTTCGCGACCTGCTCGCGCACGGCCGCGACGATGGCCGGGTGGCCGTGGCCCAGGCAGGACACCGCGGCGCCGCCGCTGCCGTCGAGAAAGCGGCGGCCGTCGCTCGTGATCAGGTAGGGGCCGTCGCCGGCGACCGCGACCGGGTAGGTCTGCCGCAGGTGGCGGTGGAAGACATGGCTGGTGCGCGTTTCCATGGCGATAGTATGCGCGGATGAATGCCCCGGCCGACGACGTCGTTACGCTGCGCCGCATCCTGAAGGACTGCCGCACCATCGCGGTGGTCGGCCTCTCGGCCGAGTGGCACCGGCCGAGCTTCTTCGTCGCCAAGTACCTGCAGGACCACGGCTACCGCGTGATCCCGGTCAACCCGCGCTATGCCGGCGGCGAGATCCTCGGCGAGAAGGTCTTCGCCAGCCTCGACGAGATCGGCGAGCCGGTGGACATGGTCGACGTCTTCCGCCGCAGCGAGGACGTGCTGCCCATCGCCGAGGCCGCGCTGCGCATCGGCGCCAAGTGCCTGTGGCAGCAGATCGGCGTGGCCAATGCCGAGGCCGACGCGCTGGTGCGTGCCGCGGGGCTGGACTCGGTGATGAACCGCTGCACGAAGATCGAGCACGGCCGCCTGTTCGGCGGCCTGCACTGGGCCGGCGTCAACACGCGCGTCATCTCCGCGCGCCGCCCCGTCTGAGACTGCGCCATGCCCGACCGCCGCTTCCACCCCGAGACGCTGGCCATCCACGCCGGCCAGATACCCGATGCCGCCACCGGCGCGCGTGCGCTGCCGATCTACCAGACGACGAGCTTCGTCTTCGACAGTGCCGACCACGCGGCGAGCCTGTTCAACCTGCAGACCTTCGGCAACGTCTACTCGAGGCTGTCCAATCCCACCGTCGCGGCGCTGGAGGAGCGCGTCGCGGCGCTCGAGGGCGGTCGCGCTGCGGTGGCCGTGGCCTCGGGCATGGCCGCCGAGGCGCTGGCGCTGATGACCATCCTGCAGGCCGGCGACCACGTGGTCGCGGCCGGCGCGCTGTACGGCGGCAGCGTCACGATGCTGGCCGTCAACCTGGCCAAGTTCGGTATCACGACCACCTTCGTGGACGCGACGAAGCCCGAGGCCTTCGCCGCCGCGATGCGCCCGAATACCCGCGCGGTCTTCGCGGAGACGCTGGGCAACCCCAGCCTGGTGGTGCTGGACATCGCGGCGGTGGCCGAGGTGGCGCATGCCCACGGCGTGCCGCTGGTGGTGGACAACACGGTGCCCAGCCCCTTCCTGTGCAATCCGCTGGCGCTGGGTGCGGACATCGTCGTGCACAGCGCGACCAAGTACCTGGGGGGCCACGGCACCACGCTGGCCGGCGTGGTGGTCGAGCTCGGCCGGCCGCAGGGCGGCTTCGCCTGGGACAACGGCAGGTTCCCCGGCATGACCGAGCCCTCGCCGGGCTACCACGGCGTGAAGTTCTACGAGACCTTCGGCGACTTCGGCTTCACGATGCGCTGCCGCATGGAGACGCTGCGCGTGTACGGCGCCGCGCTCGCGCCGACCAGCGCCTGGCAGGTGCTGCAGGGCGTGGAGACGCTGCCGCTGCGCATGGAACGCCACTGCGCCAATGCGCTGGCGCTGGCGCGCTTCCTGCGCGACGACCCGCGCGTGTCCTGGGTCAACTATCCGGGGCTGGAGGACCACCCGCAGCATGCGCTGCTGCAGCGGCAGATGCGCGGCGCGTCGGGGCTGCTGGCCTTCGGCCTGAAGGCCGGGGCGGCCGGCGGCGTGAAGTTCATCGAGAGCGCGCAGTTCATGAGCCACCTCGTCAACATCGGCGACACGCGCACGCTGGTCAGTCACCCGGCCAGCACCACGCACCGCCAGCTGGACCCGGCGCAGCAGCTCGCCGCCGGCGTGCTGCCCGACATGGTGCGCATCTCGGTCGGCCTGGAGCACATCGACGACATCCTGTGGGACGTGGACCAGGCGCTGGCGCGCGTTGCGGCCTGAAGCCGCGGCGGCCCGGCCCGGTCGGCGGGCTTCGACAGGGTTTCGACAAGACGCCGTTTCGTCATGGACAAAACGGGCCCCTTCGACCTGCCCCGAAGGTCGCGGCGTGCAGTTCTGGCTCCCCATGCACCACGCATGAAGCTTTCCGCGCCTCGATACGATTGACATTTCAGTTTTCGTCACGCCCTCCGATAGTCACTCTTGTCCAGGACTAACAGTCCTTCCAGGCCGGCCGCTCACCCCGCGGCCGGCCCAGCAAGCGGGAGTGCAGCAAATGAAGTTGTCGGAACTGAGCGTGAAGGCGCGCCTCGCGGGGGCCTTCGGGCTGCTCGCGGCGCTGGTGCTGGTCGTCGCGACGCTGGCGATGCTGGCGCTGGGGCGCGAGCACGAGGCCTTCGTGGGCTATGTCCAGGAAGACAGCCTGCGCGTGCGCCTGGCCAAACAGGTGCTCGACGCGGCGTATGCACGCGCGGTGGGTTCACGCAACCTGCTGCTGGCCACCGAGCCGTCCGCCCGCGAGGCCGAGCGCGCGGCCGTGGCGCAGGCGCAGGCCCGCCTGCAGGCCGGCCTGGCGCAGCTGAAGGCGGTCGTGGCCAGCGGCAAGGGCGTCGAAGGCGACGAGCGGCAGCGCCTGGCGGCCATCGAGTCGGTGGAGACCCGCTACGCGCCGGTCGCGCTGGCCGTCGTGGAACTCGCCGCCGAGGGCCGCCAGGACGAGGCGCTGACGCGCATGAATGCCGAGTGCCGGCCGATGCTGGCGGCGCTGGTCGGCGCGGTCGCCGGCTACATCGAGGCCGCCGAGACGGTGTCGCAGCGCCGCGTGCAGCACGCCGAGGCGACCTATGCGCGCGACCGCAGCCTGCTGCTGGCGGCCTGCGTGCTGGCGGTGGCCGCCGCGCTGGTGCTGGCGTGGACCATCGCGCGCGGCCTGCTGCGGGCGCTGGGAGCCGAGCCGCTGGTGCTGGGTGCGGCCGCGGCGCGCGTGGCCGAAGGCGACCTCGGCCCGGTGCCCGGCGCCGCGCAGGCGCCGGCGGGCAGCGTGCTGGCTTCGCTGGGCGCAATGCAGGCCAGCCTGGCGCGCATCGTCGGCCAGGTGCGCGCGGCCTCGGACTCCATCGCCACCGGTTCGACGCAGATCGCCACCGGCAATGCCGACCTCTCGCAGCGCACCGAGGAGCAGGCCACGAACCTGCAGCAGACCGCGGCGTCGATGGAGCAGATGAACGCGGCCGTGCGCAGCAGCGCCGACAGCGCGCGCCAGGCGGCGCAGCTGGCCGGGGCGGCCAGCGCGGTGGCCGCGCAGGGCGGCCAGGTGATGGGCACCGTGGTGGCGACGATGGACGACATCGCCGCCAGCGCGCGGCGCATCGCCGACATCATCGGCGTCATCGACGGCATCGCCTTCCAGACCAACATCCTGGCGCTCAACGCCGCGGTGGAGGCGGCGCGCGCCGGCGAGTCCGGCCGCGGCTTCGCGGTCGTCGCCAGCGAGGTGCGCGCACTGGCCCAGCGCAGCGCCGGCGCGGCGCGCGAGATCAAAGGCCTGATCGGCGCCAGCGTCGAGAAGGTCGATGCCGGCTCGCGCCTGGTCGGCGACGCCGGCGCGACGATGAACGACATCGTGGTCCAGGTGCGCCGGGTGGCCGACCTGATCGGCGAGGTCAGCGCCGCCGCGGTGCAGCAGACCGCCGGCATCGGCCAGGTCAGCGCCGCCGTGGGGCAGCTCGACCAGGTCACGCAGAGCAACGCGGCGCTGGTGGAGGAAAGCGCCGCCGCCGCCGACAGCCTGAAGCACCAGGCGGCGCGGCTCGCGGAACTGGTCGGCGTCTTCCGGCTCGGCCACGGGGTCGCCGCCCCGGCCTGAGCCCGCGGCCGCCGCCGCGCCCGGCAGCTGCGGCCCGCCGAGAATGCGGCGATGGCTTCCGACGCCACGCTGTTCCTGCAGGCCCTGCTGGTCGGCCTGGCGATCGCCGCGCCGGTGGGGCCGATCGCGGTGCTGGCCATCCAGCGCACGCTGCACCAGGGCCTGGCCATCGGGCTGGCCACCGGCCTGGGTGCCGCGGTCGCCGACGGGCTGTACGGCGCCGTCGGCGCCTATGGCGCGCAGGCGCTGGTGCACGCGCTGCAGGCGCTGCAGCGGCCCCTGGCGCTGGCCTCGGCGGCGTTGCTGGGGGCGCTAGCCTGGCGCATCTGGCACCAGCCGGCCGCCGACCCGGCCGCCAGTGCCGACGCTGCCTCGCCGCGCGCGCTGCGCTGGTCGACCGCCTTCGCCAGCAGCCTGGTGCTGACGCTGGCCAACCCGGCCACCGTCGTCTCCTTCGTTGCCGTCTTCGCGCTGCTCGCGGCGGCCAGCGCGGTGCCGGCCTCGCCGGCACTGATGCTGGCCGGCGTGTTCGCCGGCTCGGCGCTGTGGTGGGGGCTGCTGGCCGGCGTGGTGGCGCGGCTGCGGCGCCACCTGGACACGCGCTGGCGGCGGCGCGTCAACCGCGGCTCGGCCCTGCTGCTTGCCGGGTTCGCGCTCGCGGCGCTGGCCGCCGTGCTGCTGGCGCCGGGCCGGGCCGCGGGCACGGGCTGAACCCGCTCGGCCGCACGCGCCGAAGGGGTCAGAATGGCGCCTTCGGCATTCGAAGAACAGCAGGAGAAGACATGGACAAGCCGGCCACGCCGCCCGGACGCGAGCGCATTGCCGAAACCATCGCGCTGGCCGCGGCCCGCCTGGGCGCAGAACGACGCACCGCCTTCGAGGCCTTCGCGCAGCAGTGGTGCGCACAGCTCGACGACGACGACCTCGCCGAGCGTGCCGCCGAGGACCTGGCCGGCGCGCTGCTGTCGCACTTCCAGTTCGGGGCGCGGCGGCTGCCGGGGCAGCCGCGCGTGCGCCTGATCTCGCCGACCATTGCCGACGACGGCTGGAGCTCGCGCCACAGCGTGATCGAGATCGTCAACGACGACATGCCCTTCCTGGTGGACTCGACCACGGTGGAGATCAACCGCCAGGGCCTGACGCTGCACCTGATCGTGCACCCGGTGCTGGCGGTGGCGCGTGGCGGCGACGGCGTGCTTTCCGAAGTGGGCGCGGCCGCGAGCGCGCGCGACGCGACGCCGCCGCGTGCGCGCGAGTCGTGGATGCACATCGAGGTGGACCGCCTGGTGGACGAGGACCAGCGCACGGCGCTGGTGCTGGGCATCGAGCGCGTGCTGGCCGACGTGCGCGCGGCCTACGAGGACTGGCCGGCGATGCTGACCAGGCTGCGCGACGCGGCCGAGGAGCTGGCCGCCTGCGCCGCGCTGCCGGCCGAGGCCGCGGCCGAGGGCAGCGCCTTCCTGCGCTGGCTGGCCGACGAGCACTTCGTGCTGCTGGGCCACCGCTCGCACGACCTGGTGGTGGAGAACGGCGAGGACGCGCTGCGCCTGGTGCCCGGCAGCGGCCTGGGCGTGCTGCGCGAGACCGATGCCGAGCGCCGCTCGGCCAGCTTCTCGGCGCTGCCGCGCGAGGCGCGGGCGCTGGCGCGCGCGCAGGTGCCGCCGCTGGTGGTGACCAAGGCCAATACGCGCAGCACGGTGCACAGGCCCGGCTACACGGACTACATCGGCGTCAAGCGCTTCGACGCCAGCGGGCAGGTCGTCGGCGAGCACCGCTTCCTGGGCCTGTTCACCTCCAGCGCCTACAGCGCGCGCGTGTCGGAGACGCCGCTGCTGCGTGGCAAGGTGGAGGCCATCCGCCAGCGCGCCGGGCTGCCGCCGGGCGGCCACCGCGCGAAGGCGCTCTCGCACATCCTCGAGACCTACCCGCGCGACGAGCTGTTCCAGATCGGCGACGAGGAGCTCTACGAGATCGCGCTGGGCATCCTCGCGCTGGGCGAGCGCCAGCGTCTGCGCCTGTTCCTGCGCCGCGACCCCTTCGACCGCTTCGTCTCGGCGCTGATGTACGTGCCGCGCGAGGCCTACGGCACCGACCTGCGCGTGCGCTGCCAGCAGATCCTGCTGCAGGCGCTGGGCGGCAGCAGCGCCGACTTCGAGGTGGCCCTGGGTGAATCCGCGCTGGCGCGCATCCACTTCACGGTGCGCACGACGCCGGGCCAGGTGCCGGACTACGACCGGCGCGAGATCGAGGCCCGGCTGGCCGCCGCGGCGCGGCGCTGGGTGGACCTGCTGCGCGACGCGCTGGTCGACGCCGAGGGCGAGGCGCGCGGGCTGGCGCTGTTCAAGCGCTGGTCCGCCGCCTTCCCGGCCGACTACCGCGAGCGCGTGACCGCCCGCGCCGCGGTCGCCGACGTGCGCAAGTTGGCCACGCTGAGCGCCGAGCGCCCGCTGGCGCTGGCGCTGTACCGCCCACTGGGCGCGGAGCCGCAGGCCTGGGGCCTGCGTGTCTACCGGCGCGGCGGCCCGGTGGTGCTGTCCGACAGCCTGCCGATGCTCGAGCGCATGGGCATGCGCGTGATGGGCGAGCACAACCACCGGCTGGACGACGGCGGCGTGCCGGTCTCGCTGCACGACTTCGACCTGCAGGCCACCGCCGGCGAGGCGCTGGACGTGCAGGAGCTCTCGCGCCTGTTCGAGGACGCGCTGGTGCGTGTCTTCGAGGGCACGGTCGAGAACGACGACTTCAACCGCCTGGTGCTCGCGGCCGGGCTGCCGGCCGAGGACATCGTCGTGCTGCGCGCCTACGCGCGCTACTGCAAGCAGATCGGCTTCGCGCTGAGCCAGGGCACGATCGAGGCGGCGCTGGCGGCGCAGCCGCGCATCGCGCGCCAGCTGCTGCAGCTGTTCAGGCTGCGCTTCGACCCGGCGCAGCACGACGAGGCGGCGGCCGCCAGCCAGGTGCACGCCATCGAGCTGGCGCTGGACAAGGTGAGCAACCTGTCCGAGGACCGCGTGCTGCGCCAGCTGCTGGGGCTGATCGAGGCCACGCTGCGCACCAACTGGTGGCGCACCGGCCGCGGCCATGGCGGCGAGGCCGGGCCGCGGCGCAGCTTCCTCTCGTTCAAGTTCGACTGCGCGAAGGTGCCCGGGCTGCCGGCGCCCAAGCCGATGTACGAGATCTTCGTCTACTCGCCGCGCTTCGAGGGCGTGCACCTGCGCGGCGGCAAGGTCGCGCGCGGCGGCCTGCGCTGGAGCGACCGGCCGGAGGATTTCCGCACCGAGGTGCTGGGCCTGGTGAAGGCGCAGATGGTGAAGAACACCGTCATCGTGCCGGTGGGCAGCAAGGGCGGCTTCGTGCTGAAGAAGGCGCCGCCGGCGAGCGAGCGCGAGGCCTTCCTGGCCGAGGGCATCGCCTGCTACCAGGACTACCTGCGCGGCCTGCTCGACCTGACCGACAACCGCGTCGGCGACGCGATCGTGCCGCCGCCGCTGGTGGTGCGCCGCGACGGCGACGACCCCTACCTGGTGGTCGCCGCCGACAAGGGCACCGCGACCTTCAGCGACCACGCCAACGCGGTGAGCGCCGAATACGGCCACTGGCTGGGCGACGCCTTCGCCAGCGGCGGCAGCGTGGGCTACGACCACAAGGCGATGGGCATTACCGCGCGCGGCGCCTGGGAGAGCGTCAAGCGCAGCTTCCGCGAGCGCGGCGTGGACATCCAGAGCACCGAGTTCACGGTGGTCGGCATCGGCGACATGTCCGGCGACGTCTTCGGCAACGGCATGCTGCTGTCGCGCCACATCCGGCTCGTCGCCGCCTTCGACCACCGGCATGTCTTCATCGACCCGGACCCGGACGCCGCCGTCTCGTACGCCGAGCGCGAGCGCCTGTTCAGGCTGCCGCGGTCCTCGTGGGCCGACTACGACACGACGCTGATCTCCGCCGGCGGCGGCGTCTGGTCGCGCCAGGAGAAGAGCATCCCGCTGTCGCCGCAGGCGCGCGCGCGGCTCGGGGTGGACGCCGAGCGGCTGAGCCCCACCGACCTGATCAGCGCCATCCTGCGCGCCCCGGTGGACCTGCTCTACAACGGCGGCATCGGCACCTACGTCAAGGCCAGCAGCGAGAGCCACGCCCAGGTGGGCGACCGCGCCAACGACGCGCTGCGCGTGGACGGCCGCGAACTGCGCTGCAAGGTCGTGGGCGAGGGCGGCAACCTGGGCTTCACGCAGCTGGGCCGCATCGAGGCGGCGCAGGCCGGTGTGGCGATCTACACCGACGCGATCGACAACTCGGCCGGCGTGGACACCTCGGACCACGAGGTCAACATCAAGATCCTGCTCGGCATGGTGGTCGCCGAGGGCGAGATGACGACCAAGCAGCGCAATGCGCTGCTGGCGCAGATGACCGACGAGGTCGCCGCGCTGGTGCTGCGCGACAACTATTTCCAGACCCAGTGCCTGTCGATCACCGGGCGGCTGGGCCGCCAGCTGCTGGACCAGGAGGCGCGCTTCATCCGCTTCCTCGAGAAGGCCGGCCGCCTGGACCGCGCGCTGGAATTCCTGCCCGCCGACGACGAGATCTCCGAGCGCCGCGCCGCCGGCGGCCAGCTCACGACACCCGAGCGCGCGGTGCTGCTGGCGTACAGCAAGATGTGGCTGTTCGAGGAGCTGCTGGCCAGCGAGCTGCCCGAGGACCCCTGGGTCGCGACGGCGCTGGCGCGCTACTTCCCGGCCACGCTGCGCGAGCGCATGGCGGCCTGGATCCCGCGCCACCCGCTCAAGCGCGAGATCGTCGCCACGCACGTGCTCAACAGCATGGTCAACCGCGTCGGCGCCACCTTCGTGCACCGGCTCGCCGAAGGCACCGGCACGCCGGCCCCGCTGGTCGTGCGCGCCTACCTGCTGGCGCGCGAGGTCTTCGGCGACGTCGCGCTGTGGCAGCAGGTCGAGGCGCTGGACAACCGCGTGCCCGACGCCGTGCAGGCCGAGCTGCTGATCGAGGAAGGCTGGCTCACCGCGCGCGCCACCGGCTGGTTCCTGCGCAGCCGCCGGCTGGCCGAGCCCATGGGCGACACCATCACCCGGCTGCAGGGCGCGGTCGCCGCGCTGGCGCAGCAGCTGGCGCCAGCCGCCGGCGAGTCGCCGCGCGCCCAGGCCTGGGTGGACGCCGGCGTGCCGGCCGAGCTGGCCGCACGCGTGGCCGCCGCGCCGGGCCTGCTCGATGCGCTGGACATCGCCGAGGTCGCGGATGCGGTGCAGTGCGGCTTCGACGAGGTCTGCGCGGTGCATGCCGGCATCGGCGAGCGGCTGGGCCTGGCGCGGCTGCGCGCCGCGATCGACGCGCTGCCGGCCGGCCAGTACTGGGAGCAGCGCGCGAAGGCCGCGCTCGGCGAGGACCTGGCCGACCTGCGGCGCACGCTGGCGCAGCAGGTGCTGGCCGCCGCGGCCAGCTGCGGCGACGGCGCCGCGGCGCTTGACAGCTGGGCCGCCGGCCAGAGCGTGGCCCTGGAGCGCGCGCAGCGCATGCTGGCCGACCTGGCCGACTCGCCGCAGGCCGACCTGGCGATGCTGTCGGTGGCGATGCGCCAGCTGCGCGACCTGGGCTGAACCTGCTGAGATGCGGACCGCGATGAACGACGAGACACCGGGCTTTCGCCTGACCTACGCGACGATGTTCGACCCCCCGGCGTCGCTGCACGCGCAGTTCGACGCCGCGCTGGCGCGCGTGCGCGCGCAGCTCGGCGCCGAGCACGCCATGCACATCGGCGGCCGGCCGCGCAGCACCGGCCGGTGGTTCGAGCTGCGCTCGCCGATCGACCAGCGCCTGCTGCTCGGGCGCTTCGCGCGCGGCAGCGCGGCCGACGTGCAGGACGCCGTCGCCGCCGCGCAGGCGGCCGCGCCCGGCTGGGCCGCCACGCCGTGGCGCGAGCGCGTGGCGGCGCTGCGCCGCGTCGCCGCCGCCATCGAGCAGCGCGTCTTCGACTTCTCGGCCGCCGTCGCGCTGGAGGTCGGCAAGAACCGCATGGAGGCGCTGGGCGAGGTGCAGGAGACGGCCGACCTCGTCGCCTGGTACTGCGACCGCCTCGAGGAGGCCGGCGGTTTCGACCGCGCGCTGCCCGACGACCCGCTGGCCGGCTGGCGCAGCCACAACCGCACCGTGCTCAGGCCCTACGGCGTGTGGGCGGTGATCGCGCCGTTCAACTTTCCGGTCGCGCTGGCCGGCGGCCCGCTGGGCGCGGCGCTGGCGGCCGGCAACACGGCGGTCTTCAAGGTCGCCAGCAGCACCGCGTGGAGCGGCCGGCTGCTGATGGACTGCTTCGAGGCCGCCGGCCTGCCGCCGGGCGTGGTCAACCTCGTGCAGGGTGCCGGCGGCGAAGTGGGCGACGCCCTCGCGGGCGACGCGCGCGTGGCCGGCGCCACCTTCACCGGCTCGGCCGAGGTGGGCCTCGCGCTGCTGCGCCGCTTCGCGGCCGGCGCGCGGCCGCGGCCGCTGATCGCCGAGATGGGCGGCAAGAATGCCGCCATCGTCACCCGCCACGCCGATCTGGAACGCGCCGCCACCGGCATCGTGCGCTCGGCCTTCGGGCTGAGCGGGCAGAAGTGCTCGGCCTGCTCGCGCGTGTATGTCGAGCGCGAGGTGGCCGACGAACTGCTGCAGCGCCTGGTGGCGCGCACCGAGGCCCTGGCGGTCGGCGACCCGACCGACGCGAAGCACTGGATGGGCCCGGTCATCGACGCGAAGGCGCTCGCGCGCTACGCGCAGGCGGTGGAGGAACTGCGCAGCGGCGGCATGGTGCACGCCGGCGGACGCCGGCTCGACGCCGGTGACCTGGCGCACGGCCACTTCGTCGCGCCGACGGTGGCCGGCGCCGGCTTCGATCACCGCCTGTGGCGCGACGAGCTGTTCCTGCCGCTGGTGATGGTCGGCGCGGTGGCCTCGCTGGACGAAGCCCTCGTGCGCGCCAACGACAGCGACTACGGCCTCACGGCCGGCTTCTACGGTGCGCCCGACGAGATCCCGGTCTTCCTGGACCGCATCGAGGCCGGCGTCACCTACGTCAACCGCCCGCAGGGCGCGACCACCGGCGCCTGGCCCGGCTACCAGCCCTTCGGCGGCTGGAAGGCCAGCGGCAGCACCGGCAAGGCGATCGGCTCGTACTGGTACCTGCCGCAATACCTGCGCGAGCAGTCGCAGACGGTGGTCGAGTGAGGTGCCGCCCCGCGGCGCGCGCCTGTCGGCAAACTTGACACACGTGCCGCCCGTGCCCCGAGCCGGGCGGTCAAGTGCCTGTCGCCGTGGACGATTCTGGCGTTGGCGCGGTTAGTGCTTGTGCTGGCCGACCGCACACCCGGCGTCGCACGCTGACCTGAAGGAGAACATCATGTCCCCGAAGAAGCTTTGCCTGAACGCCCTGATCGCCCTCGGCGCCGCCCTGCCGCTGGCCGCCTCGGCGACCACCGTGACCTTCACCGAGGTGCCGGGGCTGAGCAGCGGCCAGGACGTGACCAACGAATGGGCCTCGTTCGGCCTCGACCTGAGCGGCGTGTACTGGTACGTGGACGCCCGCGACCCCTTCGACACCATCGGCGTGGCCAATCGTGGCCTCGAGGGCACGATCCGCTTCCTGAACGGCACGTCGGCTGCGACGGTGGACTGGCTCACGATCACGACGACGATCACGCTGGAAGCCTACGATGCCGCCGACAACCCGCTGGACAGCTTCAATACGCGCTGCGCCACCGGCGACACCTGCTCCGGGACCGAGACGCTGACCGGCGGCAGCATCGCCTACCTGAAGTTCCGCGACGGCGGCGGCACGGTCGGCATCTCCACCGTGACCTTCGACCACCGCATCCCGGAGCCGGCGACGCTGGCGCTGGCGGGTCTGGCGCTGGCCGGGCTGGGCGCGGCGCGCCGCCGCCGGCAGGGCTGAACCGGCGCGTCGGCGCACAGCCGGCAGCCGCCGACCCTCGACGCCGGGCCCGAGCGCCCGGCGTCGCCGTTTCCGCCACCGGCTTTCGGGCCGGCCACAGCGCCGATAATCCGGCGCCAACGGATGACCCCGACCGGGCGGAGACGATGAAATACCTGCACACGATGGTCCGCGTGACCGACCTCGAGGCCTCGCTGAAGTTCTACCGCGACGCGCTGGGCCTGGAGGTGCTGCGTGTGCGCGAGGTGCCGGCCGGGCGCTACACGCTGGCCTTCCTGGCGGCACCCGGCGACCACGAGGCGCAGATCGAGCTGACGTACAACTGGGACCCCGAGCCCTACACGGGCGGGCGCAACTTCGGCCACGTCGCCTACGCGGTGGACGACGTCTATGCCACCTGCGCGCGGCTGCAGCAGCATGGCGTGACCATCCTGCGCCCGCCGCGCGACGGCCGCATGGCCTTCGTGCGCTCGCCGGACCTGATCTCGATCG
>CAZUPH010000037.1:0-20857 GCA_964621995.1 uncultured Rubrivivax sp.
GGCGGCGGCCGCGACGGCCTCGGCCAGCGCCTGCGCCCGCGCGCGCGCCGCCGGCGACAGCACCGGCGGCAGCGCCAGCACCAGCGGCGCGGTGGCCGGCGGGCCGCGGCGCTTGAGCAGCTGCACGCACAGTTCGTCGGCGCCGGCGCTGCGCAGCGCCAGCCGCAGCGGCGCCGGGCTGGGCTGGCGCGCCAGCGCGGTGTCGCGCAGCAGGAAGGCGGCGCCCTCGTGGCCCTGCGCCGCCAGCTGCAGCCGGCGCAGCGCGTCGGCCGGCAGCCGCGCCGGCAGCCAGGCGACGACGGCGCCGAGCTGGCCGCTCTTCAGCGCCTGCTCCAGCGCCCACAGGATGTCGGCCGCCGGCAGCCGGCGGCGCGCGCCGGCATGCAGCGCCTGGCGCGGCTGCACGACGACGAGCTGGCGCAGGTCCAGCCCCAGCGCCTGCAGCAGGTGCGCGCAGGGAGCCGCCGGCGGGTCGAACCAGGCCAGCCCGCGCGGCTGCAGCGCCGCCAGCGCCGGCGCCAGCAGCCGCAGCTCGCCCACGCCGGGGTGCGGCAGCAGCAGCTCGGTCAGCGCGCCGAGCGGCCAGCCGCCGCCGGGCAGCTGTTCGTCGAGCTCGCCGTAGCCGCTGGCGACGACCGCCCCGCGCGGGCGCGCCAGCTGGTCGGCGCGCCACAGGTTGGGATGCAGGTCGGGGCGCAGCGCCCTCCCCGGCCCACCGGGCGGGAAGTCGGCAAAAAGATCGGGGGAGAAGGCCACGAGGATACTGTATATCCATACAGTTCTCTGGGCAAGAAAGGTCGACGAAAACCGGGCGCCCGACGCCCCTCGCCCGCCCGACACCGTGCCGGATTGATCACGGTCACGGCCGGCGCCGGGCCGGTTCGCAGAATGGGCCCGCCGCCACCTCCTCGCCGCGGCCGCTGAAGGACACGATGCCACGCCCGTTTGCACCCGCCCTGACCGCCCTTGCCCTGACCCTGGCCCTGGCCGCCCCGGCCCGCGCCGCCGACCCCTTCACCGACGCGGTGCAGGCGGCCTACGGGCCCTACCGGGCCGCGCTGTTCCGCACCAACGGCCAGGCGCAGGCCGAGTCCGAACAGGCCGTGGCCCAGGCCCGCCAGGCCTGGGCGGCGGTCGTCGGGCGCTTCGGCACGCAGCCGCCCGCGCCCTACGACCGCGACCCGCGCTTCGCGGCCAGCCTGTCCGAGATCGGCGCGGCCTACGAGCGGGCGGCCACGCAGGTCGGCCAGCGCCGGCTCGCCGAGGCGCACGAGACGCTGGAGGCCGTGCGCGACCTGCTGGCCGACCTGCGCCGGCGCAACCAGGTCATCGTCTACAGCGACCACATGAATGCCTACCACGCCGAGATGGAGCATGTGCTCGGCGAAGGCCCGAAGCTGCTGGTGCAGCCGCAGGGCAGCCTGGAACTCCTGGCCCGCACCGGCGCACTGGCGTACCTGGGCGGCCGGCTGGAGAGTGAAGCCCCCGAGGCGCTGCGAGCCGACGTCGAGTTCGCCCGGCTCGTGGCCGAGGTCCGGCAGTCGGTGGCCACGCTGAAGAGCGCGCTGGTGTCCGGCGACGGCGCGGCGGCCCGCGCCGCGCTGGGGCAGATCAAGAAGCCCTACAGCCAGTTCTTCCTGAAGTTCGGCTGAGGCCGGGCGGGGCCTGCCGGGAGCCTCCGGGCGGCCGGCTCCAGGGCGCGGGCCTCGATGCGACGCCGCGCCGCGCGACGGCGCACCGCGGCATCGTCTGCACGCTCACCCCGCGAGCAAGCCCGCCACCCGCTCGCGCAGCGCCTCGGGCGTCACCGCCGCCGCCGGCAGCGGCGCCGCCGCGCTCAGCCCCACCGGGCTGAACAGACCACGCCGGAACGGCCGGCGCATCGCGCGCCCGCCCTCCACGCGCGAGAAGAAGCTGCCCCACAGGTTGTGCAGCGCCAGCGGCACCACCGGCACCGGGTGGCTGGCCAGGATCTTCATCACGCCGCCCTTGAATACGCCGAGCTGGCCGTCGCGCGTGATCGCGCCTTCCGGGAAGATGGCCAGCAGCTCGCCTTCGTCCAGCACCGCGCGCGCCTGCGCGAAGGCACGCTCGTAGGCCGCGGGGTCCTCGCGCTGCGGCGCGATCGGGATCGCCTTGGCCAGCCGGAACAGCGCGCCCAGCACGGGGATCGCGAAGATGCGGTGGTCCATCACGAAGCGGATCGGCCGCGGGCTGGCCGCCATCAGCAGCATCGCGTCGACGAAGCTGACGTGGTTGCACACCAGCACGGCCGCGCCCTCGCGCGGGATGTGCTCGTCGCCGCGCACGCTGAAGCGGTAGATCACGCGCGTCAGCAGGAAGGCCGCGAAGCGCAGCAGGTATTCCGGCACCAGCAGGAAGATGTAGAAGCCGACCAGCGCATTCAGCAGCGCCAGCGTCAGGAAGACCTCGGGGATGCTGAAGCCGGCCGCCAGCAACGCACCCGTCATCAGCGCGCTGACCACTATGAACAGCGCATTGAGGATGTTGTTGGCGGCGATGATGCGCGCGCGGTGCGTGGCCGGGCTGCGCAGCTGGATCAGCGCATACATCGGCACGCTGTACACGCCGGCACTCAGCGACAGCAGCGCCAGGTCGGCGATCACGCGCCAGTGCGCCGGCTGCGCCACGAAGGCCGAGAGCGTCAGCGCGGCGTCCGCCGGCGGCAGCGCGCGCGTGGCGAAATACAGGTCGAAGGCGAAGACGCTCATGCCCAGCGCGCCCAGCGGCACGAGGCCGATCTCGACGTGCCGGCGCGACAGCGTCTCGCACAGCAGCGCACCCAGCCCCACGCCCAGCGAGAACACCACCAGCAGCAGCGAGGCGACCTGCTCGTTGCCGTGCAGCACCTCGCGCGAGAAGGCGGGAAACAGGCTCAGGAAGACGGCGCCGAAGAACCACATCCAGCTGATGCCCAGCAGCGAGCGGAAGACCGCACGCTGCCCGTAGGCCAGCTTCAGGTTGCGCCAGGTCTCGCTGGCCGGGTTCCAGTTGACGACCAGCGCCGGATCGCTGGCCGGCGAGGCCGGCACCCCATGCGCCGCCGCGCGCCCCGCCACCGCCACCACTAGGCAGGCCCAGGCGGTGACCTGCGCACCCACCTCGGGCAGCGCGATCAGCAGCCCGCCCGCCACGTTGCCCAGCAGGATGGCCACGAAGGTGCCCATCTCGACGACGCCGTTGCCGCCGGTGAGTTCACGCTCGTCCAGGTGCTGCGGCAGGTAGGCGTATTTCACCGGACCGAAGACCGTGCTCTGCAGCCCCATCAGGAACAGGCAGCCCAGCAGCAGCGGTACGTTCGCGGTGCAAAAGCCCAGCGCGCCGAGCGCCATGATGGCGATCTCCAGCGTCTTGAGCTGGCGGATCAGCCCGGCCTTGTCCACCTTGTCGGCGATCTGCCCGCTGGTGGCGCTGAACAGCAGGTAGGGCAGGATGAAGACGGCGCCGATCACCAGCCCGGCGAGTGCCGGCGGCAGCCAGCTCACCTGCAGCTGGTAGGTCACCATCACGGTGAAGGCAAACTTGAACAGGTTGTCGTTGCCCGCGCCCAGGAACTGCACCCAGAAGAAGGGCGCGAAGCGGCGCTGCCGCAGCAGCGCAAACTGGTTCGGGTGGGCCGCCGGCTCGTTCGGGGTGGACAAGCGGATCGCTCCGGAGTGCGGTGTTCAGCCGGCGCGCAGCGCATCCAGAGCGCGCGCCTCGAAGATCGAGGCCGGCAGCCGCGCCGCGCCCAGGCGCAGGCTGCGCTTGAGCACGAGGTCGAAGAGCAGCGGGTTGTGCTCGCGGATGCGCACCAGCGGCTCGGCCTGCGCTTCGTGCAGCAGGCCCGCGCTGACCAGCCGTGGCATCGAGTACAGCGGCACGATGCCCGGCAGCGGGTGGTCCGAGCCGTGCAGCAGCCGGCCGTGCCAGGCCTCGTTCTCCAGCACCGCGCGCCACACCGCCGGCGTGCGGTTGCGCTGGAAGACGGCCGAGAGGTCGCCGAACAGCCGGCCCTCCCACTCGCGCTCGGCCATCAGGCGCGCGAACAGGTCGAAGGCCGGCACCTTGGGCGCCGAGGGCCGGTCGGTGTCGTGCGCATGGCCCAGCGACGCGCAGTGCGCGACGAGGACCGTCGCGCCGTGGGCCAGCAGGTGGCGCACGAGCAGCGGGTTGACGAGCTCGTCGCGGCGCGCGCCCGGGGCGGCCTTCTCCTCGCCGCAGTGCACGACCAGCGGCAGCCGCGCCTGCGCCAGCCGTTCGCAGTAGGCGCGGCAGCGGGCGTCGCGCGGGTCGATGTTCATCGCGCTCGGCAGCCACTTGACGGCCACCGCGCCGCCGGCCACCGCGGCGTCCAGCCGCGCGAGCGCGTCGGCGCGGTAGGGGTGCACCGAGGCGACCCAGACGAAGCGGCCGCCCGAGGCCGCGGCGATGCGCCGCGCATAGGCGTCGGGCACGTGGAAGGTGGTCCAGTCGGGCTCGGGCGTGCCGTCGTCGCGGCAGGCCTGGTCGAAGGCATACAGCCACCAGCGCGCGCCGGCCGGGAAGCCGGCCGCGAGCTGCTGCAGCCGCTCGACATAGGCGCGGTCGATCGACGGCGCATCGGCCGCCACGCAGGCGGCGTCCAGGATCACGTGCTTGCGCAGCAGCTCGGTCGGCCGCCACCACTGGTGCAGGCTCGGGTGCACCGTGCAGCCGCTGCCGCTGTCGCCGGTGCCCAGCAGGTGGGCGTGCGTGTCGACGAGCCGCGTCGTGTCCAGCCCTTCGAAGGCCGCGAGCACCAGCTCGTGCCGTGCCAGCTCGTCGGGCAGCGCGCCGCGGCAGGGGTTGCGCGCCTGGCCCGCGGCGTGCAGGCCCAGGCCGGTGAACAGCCCGGCGCCCAGCGCGGCGCAGCAGCCCATCAGCAGGTGGCGGCGCTTCATGCGCGGGGATGCCACGGTGGCGGCGCTGCCGGGTCTAGCGGACGACCTGCACGGCACCGGCCAGCGCGGCGCGCTGCAGCCACGCGAAGACCGAATCGACGGTCACCGTCTCGATGCGGTCGCCGAAGCGCTTGTCGTTCGGGTGGTCGTCGAAGGCGATGTTGGCCGCCGTCATGCGCGCGCCCAGCCGCCTCATCGCGCCGATGCGCAGCACGGTGGGCTCGTAGCCCTGCAGCCGCAGCCAGGCCTGGGCACGCTCGCGGGCCTGCACGCCGGTGATGGCCGCCGGCTCGTGCGCCATCGCGATCGTCTCGATCGCCCACTGGTTGCTCTGCTGATAGCGCTGCGCCCAGGGGTAGGCGACCATGTTGTAGTCGGCCACGTGCATGCGCGCCACGGCGCGGTTGTCGTCCAGCACCGCCAGCAGCCGGCGCTGCGCCTCGGGCGCCAGCGGTGCCAGCGCGGCGCGGTACTGCCACAGGTCGTCGAGGAAGAATTCGGCCAGCCCCTGGCGGTACAGGTCCGCGTGCGCGCTGCCGCAGTGGTTGAGCTTGTGCACGATGCGCCAGGCGCCGCCGGTGAAGCGGTCGCGGTAGGCCAGCCCCAGGTGCGACCACTGCAGGCCGTACTTGCCCAGGTCCTGGCCGGCCCGCGCGATGACCACGACCTCGGCGCCGCTGGCGTCCAGCGCCTGGCGCGTGCGCTCGGCCAGCTCGAACGAGCGCTGCACCGCGTCCGCGTCGGGCAGGCGCTGCTCGCAGCTGCGGCCGGCGTGCGCCACCGTCGTGGCCGTCATCGTGGCCACCAGCGTGGCCAGGGCCAGGGCGGTGAAGGGGGTGCGCAGCATCGTCGGCCTCATCGCGTCACCCGCTCGTTGTACAGCAGCGCCCGCCCGAGCTCGTTGGGAATCACCGCGAGGGCCTTGCCGGCCGCCGACAGCACCCAGCCGGCGCTGAACGCGGTGACGACGACGGCCGTGCCGGCCACCACCGACACCGCGCCCGTCGCCTGCACCGCCTGCGCCGACAGCGTGACGCTGGCGCGTGCGCCGTCGCTGGCGCGTTCCAGCACCCACACGGTGCCCTCGGACGCCGCCTCGACGGCGACCACCGTGAACGCGGCGCCGGAGACCAGCAGCCCCACCGGCGCGGCCACCGACACCGCCACCGGCAGCATCGACAGCGCGCTCGCTTCCGAGGCGGTGGTGTGCGCATGCACGGCCGCCGGGCTGGCGAAGGTGAAGGCCAGCGCGGCAGCCAGCGTTCCGGCCAGGGCACGGAGCGTGCGGCGGCCGCGCAACGGGGCGCGATGGAGGCAGACGTCGGATCGGATCGGACTCATCGGGGAGCAAGGGTCGTTGAACATGGACGGCATCCTGCCCGCGGCCGGCCAAGGTATCCATCCCCCCAGGAGGCGTGGTGCGCGATCGGCCGTCTGGTATCGTCATACGATACTTCTGGAGGTCCGGCCGATGAGCGGCACCCTGTCCCTGGTCGGCGCGCTGAAGACCGAGCTGCGGCGCGCCGGCATCACCTATGCGCAGCTCGCGCGCGAGCTGGGCCTGGCCGAGAGCACGGTCAAGCGCATGTTCTCGCGCGGCGAGATGACGCTGGCACGGGTGGACGAGATCCTGGCCGTGCTGCGGCTGGACTTCGCCGACCTCGCGCGCGAGCTCGCGCTGGCCGCGCCGCCGCGGCGCGAGCTGACGGCGGAGCAGGAGCGCGCGGTGGTCGCCGACCCGCGGCTGCTGCTGACCGCCATCTGCGCCCTGAGCCAGTGGACGGTGGAGCAGATCGTGGCCACATACAGGATCAGCAAGCCGCAGGCCGTGGCCTGCCTGCTGGCGCTGGACCGCCTGGGCATCCTGGAGCTGCGCGCGGGCAACCGCTACCGGCTGAAGATCGACAAGACCTTCCGCTGGCGGCCGCACGGACCGGTCATGCAGTTCTTCCGCCAGCACGCGGTGGGCGACTATTTCTCCGGCGGCTTCGACGGCGAGGGCGAGACCCTCGTGCTGGTGCACGGCCAGGTGAGCCCGGCGCAGGCGGTGCAGTTCGACGAGCGGCTGCAGCGCCTGGCGCAGGACTTCGCGGCGCAGCATCTGGCCGACCAGAAGCTGCCGGCCAGCGAACGCCGCGCCTACACGCTGCTCGTGGGCCTGCGCTCGTGGCTGTTCGCGCCCTTCCGCGAGATGCTGCGCCAGGCCGACGGCGTGCCGGCCGCCGGCTGATTCACCGCGGCGCCAGGGCCTGCCCCAGCACCGCGCCGCACAGCGCGACCGCGGTGCGCGCCTCGTCCAGCACCCGCGTCATCGTGATGAAGCCGTGGACCTGGCGCTCGAAGCACACATACTGCGCCGGCGTGCCGGCGGCCGACAGCGCGTCGGCATACTGCCGGCCCTCGTCGCGCAGCGGGTCGAAGCCGGCGGTCAGCACCAGCGCCGGCGGCAGCCGCGAGTGGTCCGCCGCCAGCAGCGGCGAGGCGCGCCAGTCGCTCCACTGCGCCGGCGCCGGCGTGTAGTGGCCGCGGTAGTAGGCGATGCTGTCGGCGGTGAGCAGGTAGCCCTGACCGTTGGCCGCGTGCGAGGGCGCCAGCGCTCGCATGTCGGTGGCCGGGTAGATCAGCAGCTGGAAGGCCGGCAGCGGCTCGCCGGCGTCGCGCAGCGTGAGGCAGACGACGGCCGCGAGGTTGCCGCCGGCGCTGTCGCCGCCCACCGCCAGGCGTGTCGCGTCCAGGCCCAGCGCCGCGGCCTCGCGCCGCACCCAGCGCGTGGCGGCCACGCAGTCGTCCACCGCGGCCGGGAAGCGGTGCTCGGGCGCCAGCCGGTAGTCCACCGCGACCACCGCGGCGCCGGCGGCGATGCACAGCTGCCGGCACAGCACGTCGTGCGTCTCGAGGTCGCCGATGACCCAGCCGCCGCCATGGAAGTACACCAGCACCGGCTGCGGGCCGGACGCTGCGGCCGGCGGCCGGTACAGGCGCAGCGGCACGCCGCCTTCGGTCTGCAGCGCCCGCACCTCGGCCACCGCCGGCGGATCGGGCTGCGTGAAGTAGCGCCGCTCCAGGTACAGGCGCCGCGCCTCGTCGGGCGACAGCGTGTGCACCGCGGGCACCTGGCGTTCGATCATCAGGTCCAGCAGCGCACGGGCTTGGGGGTCGAGCATGACGGGGTCTCCGGACGGGGCGGGAAGAGTGTAGCCACGGCGCCTACCATCCAGGCCCGATGGCCCGCCCGACCGCACCGCCCGACGCCTGCCCCTGCGGCAGCGCCCGCCCCTACGCCGCCTGCTGCGGCCGCTTCCACGCCGGGCCGCTGCACCTGCAGGCGCCGGATCCCGAGGCGCTGATGCGCTCGCGCTACAGCGCCTTCGTGCGTGGCGACGCCGCCTACCTGCTCGCGACCTGGCACCCGTCCACGCGGCCGGCGTCGCTGGAACTGGATCCCGGCGTGCGCTGGCTGGGGCTGGAGGTGCGGGCACACCGGCGCATCGACGACACGCAGGCCACGGTGGAATTCATCGCCCGCAGCCGCCTCGCCGGCCGCGCGACGCGGCTGCACGAGCTGAGCCGCTTCGTGCGCGAGGACGGGCGCTGGTTCTACGTGGACGGCGACATGCGCTGACCCGGCGGCGGATCCACGCCCGCCACCCAGTCCTCGATCGCCGCGCGCACCTCGGCCGGCCGTTCGGTCAGCGGCCAGTGCTGGCAGTGGATGGTGTGCAGCACGACCTGCGGGCCGGCCAGCGCGTCGCGCATCTCGCCGGCATCGGCGAAGGTCGCGCCGCTGGACAGCAGCGCCAGCACCGGCAGGCCCAGCTCGCGCGGCCGAGGCGCCGGGCGGAACATCTCCACCAGGTCCTGCAGGTAGACCGCCAGCGGCACGTGGCGCAGGTCGGCACGCGCCGAGCTGTACTGCGCGACGAAGGCCCGCTCCGCAGCGGGCGACGAGGCCAGCGCCACGCGCGCCGCCTCGTCCAGCGCCCGCAGGTCCAGCGGCGGCAGCGCGCCGCGGTGCAGGCCCAGCGCGTTCAGGCCGCGCACCGCGGCGGCCGCCAGCGCGAGCAGCGGCGAGGCGGTGGCCAGCAGCCGCCAGCGCCCGTGCAGCGCGTCGCGGAACACCGGGTCGATCAGCGCCAGCCCGCGCACCCTTGCCGGCTGCCGGCGCGCGAACTGCAGCGCCACCTGCGCGCCCAGGCTGTGGCCGACGACGAACGCCGGTGCACCCCCCTCGGCGTCCAGCACCGTGGCCAGGTCGGCGCACCAGGCATCGAGGCCGGTGCGCCGGCGCGTCAGCGCCGCGCCGTGGCCGCGCAGGTCGACGGGGATCAGCCGGTGGCGCCGCGCCAGCGTGCTGTGCTCGACGAATTCCGCGAAGCGCGTCGCATTGCTCGCCAGGCCATGCAGCAGCAGCACCGGCGCGCCGGTCTCGTGCGCGGGCGCGGCCGGCGCGCGCACGCGCCACGCGATGCGCGCGCCATCGGGCGCCCGCAGCCCGCGCGCTTCGTCGAAGTCGGTCGTCATGGCCGGCGATGTTAGGAGCCCGCGGCTGCGGGCTGCGCATCCACTAAGCTCGTGCCATGCCCCGCCACGAAGACACCCCTTCCGACACGCTGCTCGCCGGCGCCACCGGCCTCATCGGCCGCGCCTACGCGGCACAGTGGAGCGGCCCCGGCCAGCTGCACCTGCTGGTGCGGCGGCCGGTTCCGGCGCCGGGGCCGCACTGCCGCGTGCACGTGGTGGACCATGCCGCGCTGCCGGCGCTGCCGCCGGCGCGCGACGCGGTGTGCTGCCTGGGCACGACGATCGCCGTCGCCGGCTCGCCCGAGGCCTTCCGTGCCGTGGACCTGGACGCCGTGCTGGCCTTCGCACGCGCCGCGCAGGCTGCCGGCGTGCAGCGTTTCGCGGTCGTCTCCGCACTCGGCGCCGATGCGCGCTCGCGCAACCTCTACAGCCGCACCAAGGGCGAGATGGAAGCGGCGCTCGCGGCACTGGGCTTCGCCACGCTCGTCGTCGCGCGGCCCTCGCTGCTGGCCGGCGACCGCGCGGTGCTGGGACAGCCCGTGCGCCGCGCCGAGGCGCTCGCGCTGGCGCTGTCGCGGCCGCTGGCGCCGCTGGTGCCCAAGGCCTGGCGGCCGATCGAGGCGGCGACCGTCGCGCGCGCACTGCAGGCCGCGCTGCTGCAGGGGCGGCCGGGCCTGCGCATCCTCTCCTCGGGCGAGATGCAGGACCTCGGCCGCGCATCGGCCGCGTCGCCGTGAACGACGCCGGCCCCTGGGGCGCCCTCGCCGCAGCGCCTTGGCTCGGCCTGGCCGCCGCGCTGGGCGGCGGACTGCTCATCGGGCTGGAGCGCGAGCGGCGCAAGGGCCAAGGGGCCTCGCGCAAGGCGGCCGGCATCCGCAGCTTCGCGCTGGCCGCGCTGGGCGGCGGCATCGCGCAGGCGCTGGACCAGCCGGCGCTGGTGGCGCTGGGCGCGCTGGTCGTCGCCGCGCTGGGGCTGATCGCGTACTGGAAGAGCCACCAGCCGCCGCCGGGCGAGGCGGTGGACCCGGGGCTGACGACCGAGCTGGCGCTCTTCGTGACCTACCTGGTCGGCGTGCTCTCGGTGCGCGAGCCGATGCTCGGCACCGCCGCCGCGGTGGTCGTGGCCGGGCTGCTGGCGCTGCGCGAGCGGCTGCACCGCTTCGCGACCGAACTGCTCAGCGAAGGCGAGCTGCACGACGCTTTGCTGCTGGCCGCGCTGGCCCTCGTGCTGCTGCCGGTGGTGCCGGCCGAGCCCTGGCCGCTGCTGGGCGGGCTGGCGCCGCGCACGCTGCTCGGGCTGGTGGTGCTGATCCTGCTGCTGCAGGCCGCCGGCCACGTGGCGCTGCGGCTGTTCGGCCCGCGCGCGGGCATCGCGCTCTCGGGCCTGTTCTCGGGCTTCGTCTCCAGCACCGCCACGGTGGCGGCAATGGGCATGCGTGCACGCAGCGAACCGGCGCAGCGCGCCGCCTGCGAGGCCGGCGCGGTGCTGTCCACCGCCGCGACCTGGCTGCAGGCGATGCTGATGCTGCTGGCCCTGGCGCCCGCCGCCGCGCGCGCGCTGGCGCCGGCGGCGGCGGCCGGGGTCGCGGTGGCGGTGGCCTTCGGTGCGCTGCGCGCGCGCGGCGCCGCCGCGGTGCCTGCGCCGGCCACGGTCCAGGGCCCGCTGCGCCTGCGCGAGGCCGCGCTGCTGGCGCTGCTGCTGGGCGCGGTGGCGGTGGGCGTGAGCTGGGCCGAACGCACCTTCGGGGCACTCGGCCTCCTCGGCAGCACGGCGCTGGCGGCGCTGGCCGATGCCCATTCGCCGATTGCCGCGCTCGGCGCGCTGCAGGCCGCGGGCACGCTGTCGGCCCAGGCGGTGCGCGACGGCGCGCTGCTCGCGGTGGCGACGAATGCCGTCACGCGCAGCGTCACCGCCTTCGCCGCCGGCGGCGGCGCCTACGGCGCGCGCGTGGCGCTGTCGCTGCTGCTGTCCACCGGCGCCGCGGGCCTCGCGGCCTGGGTGGGCAACGGCCTGGTCCGCTGAATCAGGTGAATACGCCCTGGCGCAGCCACTTGGTGGCGACCCACTTCTCGCCGGCCCGCACCGGCGCACCGCCGTGCAGCGTCTTGGTCGCCGGGTGCGCGCGGTCGTAGCTGAAGAAGACCGCATTGCCGCGCACCGGCGCCACTTCCAGGCCCACCTCGGGGAAGGTGGTCGCGCCGCCGCCCTCGGGCGTGTTGAGGTACATCACGATGGTGCCCACGCGCTGCCCCCCGCGCTGCAGGATGCGCGCGGTGCCCGGGTGCACGGGGTCGAAATAGTCGTGGTGCGGACGGTACTCGGCGCCCGGCCGGTAGCGCAGGATCTGCAGACCCTCGCCGTTCTCCAGCGGCCAGCGCACCAGCTCGGCGATGCGGCGCTCGAGGCGTTCGATCAGCGGCGTCTCGCCGCGCTCGAAGAACATGCCGTCGCTGGTGCGCGCGGCGTTGACCTCGCTGCCGCCGGTGGCGTTGTCCACCGTCTCCGAGCGCACCAGGCGCGGCCGCGAGAGCGCGATCAGCGCATCGCACTCGTCGTCCGACAGCAGCCCGCCGAAGACCACCACGCGCGGCAGCTTCATCGTGCTGAGCACGCGCACCTCGCGGTCGCCGACCTGCACGATGGGGTGGGCGCCTTCCAGCGCCGGCTGCGGCACCGGCGTGGGCGGCGGCAGTTCCTCCTCGTCCAGCTGCGCCAGGCGCTGGCGCAGCGTCTGCTCCAGCGCGGCGATGGCCACCGACTCCTCCCAGCCGCTGGCCTTCATCGCCTCCAGCACGTCGGCGGGGCGGCAGCCGGACTCGGCCTGCTCGACGATCCAGCGGCGCAGGTCGTCGGTGATGGTCTGGGCGACGGTGGTGCTCATGGCGCGGAATTCTCGCGCAGCGCCGGGCGGCGTCAAACGGGGAAAAGCGCCGCTCAGCCGCCGCGCCGGAAGACCAGCCGGTCGGCCGCCGAGGCCCCGGCATCGAAGGCGTAACCGTCGGTGTCGAAGCCCTGCAGCGCGGCCACGCTGCGCGCGCGCCGCCGCACGGCCCAGCGCGCCATCGCGCCGCGCGCCTTCTTCGCGAAGAAGCTGATGAGCTTGTAGCGCCCGCCGTGCCAGTCCTCGAACTGCACGTCGACCACGCGCGCGCGCAGCACCGGGCGCAGCGCGGCGCGTGCGTACTCCTGCGAGGCCAGGTTGACGACGACCGGGTGCTTCTCGTCGGCCAGGCGCCCGTTCAGCCACTCGGCCAGTGCATCGCCCCAGTAGGCATAGAGGTCCCTGCCGCGCGGCGTGGCCAGCGCGGTGCCCATCTCCAGCCGGTAGGGCTGCAGCCGGTCCAGCGGGCGCAGCACGCCATACAGGCCCGAGAGGATCACCAGGTGCTGCTGCGCCCACTTCAGGTCGGCCGCACTCAGCGTGGCGGCCTCGAGGCCGTCGTAGACGTCGCCCGCGAAGGCGCGCAGCGCCGGCCGGCTGTTGGCCGGCGTCGCCAGCGGCTGCCAGGCGGCGTAGCGCTCCACGTTGAGCTGCGCCAGCCGTTCCGAGAGGTCCATCAGCGCAGCCACCTGCGCCGGGCGCTTCCTGCGCAGCACCGCGATCAACTCGGCGGCGCGCTCGGTGAAGACCGGCTCGCTGGCCTGGCGCTGCAGCGCGGCGGGCAGCGGGGTCTCGTAGTCCAGGGTCTTGGCGGGCGACAGCAGGAACAGCATGGCACGGGCGCAGGAGGCGACGGTCGGGGTTCAGGACGCCGGCGCGCGCGGCGCGGCGCCCAGCGCCTCCTGCCAGGTGCGCAGCGGGATGTGGTGGGTGAGCCGGTGCAGCGCGCAGTCGATCAGCGCCGGGTGCAGCTCGTGGCCGACGCCCTCGGCGATGTCCAGCGTGGCGTCGCCGCGCAGCTCGCCCAGCCAGGCCAGCGCCTGGCGCGAGCCGTCGGCCGGGATCACGCGGTCCGCGCTGCCGTGGAACAGGTGCACCGTGGTCAGCCGCGGCGCGGCCTCGGGCGGTGCCGTGAAGCAGCCGCCGAAGGCCAGCACGCGGCCGGCCAGGCCGTCCTCGCGCAGCGCCAGCGCCAGCGCGAGGATCGCGCCCTGCGAGAAGCCGGCCAGCGCCGTCGCCGCCGGCGCCACGCCCAGCCGGCGCTGCTGCCCACGCACCCAGTCGTGCAGCGGCGGCAGCGCGCCCTGCACGCGGGCGGGCCAGTTCTGCGGGCTGATGCCGTCCAGCGAGTACCACTGCCGCCCGGGGCGGCCGCCGTCGGCGGCCAGCGGTGCTTCGGGCGCCACGATCGCGGCCTGCGGGAAGGTGCCGCGCAGCGCCTGCGCCAGCGGCGCCATCGCCATCGCGTCCGAGGCCCAGCCGTGCAGCAGCAGGACCAGCTGCTGCGCTTCACCCTCCGCGGGCAGCCATTCGATGGGCAGTTGCATGGCGGCGGATTGTCTCAGGAGCTTCGCTGCGCGGCGTTGGGGGCGGGGGCGTTGTGGTTCATCCGCGGCGGCTCCCGGCGCATAACGGACACGACACTCTCTGCCCGGTACACAACCGTTCGCGCTGAGCCTGTCGAAGCGCTCGCTCGAGCCGTTCGCGCTGAGCCTGTCGAAGCGCCCGCCCGAACCGTTCGGGCTGAGCCTGTCGAAGCCCAGAGGACCACGGGCGCTTCGACAGGCTCAGCGCGAACGGTTGTGTGCCATGTCCGCAACGCGCCGCAAGCAAACGTCGGACCGGGTCCCGGTCACCCAGGCCGCACCCCGAACCCCCAGGCCAGCAGCGTGAAGCTGACGAAGGCCGCCACGGTGCTGCTCATGATGATGCGCGCGACGCGGCCGTTGTCGGCGCCGAAGCGTTCGGCCAGCAGCGAGACGTTGCTGGCGCTGGGCAGCGCGGCAGCCAGCGTCAGCACCATGACCTGGAAGCCGCTCAGCGGCGCGCCCAGCGCCAGCGCGGCACCGGCCAGCAGGAAGACCAGCAGCGGGTGCACGAAGAGCTTGATCGCGGCCACCGGCAGGTAGTCGGCCAGCGGCGTGCGCGTGTGGGCGTGCTGCCCCGCGCGCCAGAGCACGGCGCCGATGGTGAACAGCGCCACCGGGCTCGCGGCGTCGGCCAGCATGCGCACGACCACGTCCACCGGCCCCTCGAGCCTGAAGCCGATGACGGAGAACAGCGCGCCGACCGCGATCGACAAGGGCCTCGGGTCCGACACCGCGCCCTTCAGCGCGCGCAGCGCCGCCGCGCGCGTGCCCTGCCCGGCCGCGCCCTGCGACTGCGCCAGCGCGATGCACAGCGAACTGGTGACGAACAGGTCGGCCAGGATGGTGCAGATCACCGGCCCCGCCGCCGCCGGCCCGAGCAGCGCCACCAGCAGCGGCACGCCCATGAAGCCGGTATTCGGGAAGGCGGCGACCAGCGCGCCGAAGGCCGCGTCCTTCAGCGCGATGCGCTCGGACAGCGTGACCGCGATCGTGAAGAAGACGATCAGCAGCGCGGCCACCAGGTACACCGCCAGCATCACCGGGTTCAGCAGGTCGAAGACCGGCGTATTCATGCCGAAGCGCAGCAACAGGCAGGGCAGCGCGAAGTACAGCACGAAGGCGTTGAGCCCCGGGATTGCGCTCTCGGGCAGCAACTGCTGGCGCGCGGCCAGGTAGCCGGCGAGCACGAGCGCGAAGAAGGGGACGGTGACGGCGAGGATGGCCTGCATGCAACCGCGAGTATCTCAACCGCCCGCGCCGGGGCCGCTTCCGACCCCGCGCCGGCGTCGTCGGTGCCGCGCATCCGGGCCTTCGTCGCACCGGCCCCACCGGCGGGCGGGCCTTGACTAAGCTCGGCCCGTCTGCATCGCTGCCTGCCGCCACGCACCGGGGTCCCCACCATGCCTGACCGGAACCGCTCGTCCTTCGCGCGCCTGCTGCGCCCCGTGGCCGCCACCGCCGGCACGCTGTGGCGGGCGCTGGACTTCACGCGCCGCGCCCTGTTGAACCTGCTGCTGCTGGCCCTGCTGCTGGCCGCGGCCTGGCTGTGGTGGCGAAGCGGCCCGCCGCCGCTGCAGCCGAAGACCGCGCTCGTGATCGACCTCGCCGGCCCGGTGCTGGAGCAGCGCGTGGGCAGCGAGGGCCGGCTCGAGCGCCTGCGCCGGCTGGCCCGGCTGGGCGAGCAGCAGGAGACCTCGTGGCGGCTGCGCGACCTGCTCGCGGCGCTGGACGCCGCCGCGCGCGACGAGCGCATCACGCACGCGGTGCTGCTGCTGGACGACTTCGGCGGCGCCGGGCTGCCGGTGCTGCGCGAGATCGGCGCCGCGCTGCAGCGCTTCAAGGCCGCCGGCAAGCCCGTGTACGCCTGGGGCTCGGCCTTCGACCAGCGCAGCTACTACCTGGCCGCGCAGGCCAGCGAGGTCTGGCTGCACCCGATGGGCGGCGTGCTCATCGAAGGCTACGGGCGCCAGCGCAACTACTACCGCGCGCTGTTCGACAAGCTCGGCGTGCAGGCCCATGTGCTGCGCGTGGGCCAGTTCAAGAATGCCGCGGAGGTGTACTCAGCCAGCGCGCCCTCGCCGCAGACGCTGCAGGCCGAGGGCGCGCTGTACGAGGACCTGTGGGCCACCTGGCAGCAGGGCGTGGAGGCCGCGCGCGGGCTGGAGAAGGGTCACATCGCCCGCGGCATCGAGGCGCTGCCCGGCAGCCTGGCCGCCGCCGGCGGCAGCGCCGCGAAGCTGGCCGTGGCCAGCCGCCTGGTGGATGCGCTGCGCACGCGCGACGAGGTGCGCCGGCGCCTGATCGAGCTCGGCGAGCCGGCCGCCGAGGGCCGGAGCTTCCGCCAGGTCTCGCTGGCCGGCTACCTGCGCCACGTGCAGCCGCGACGCGACGGCGACGCGGTGGCGGTGATCGTCGCGCAGGGCCCCATCGGCGACGGCCGCGCCGCGCCCGGGCGCATCGGCGGGCTCTCGACCGGCGAGCTGGTGCGCCGCGCGCGCGAGGACGAGCGCATCAAGGCCGTGGTGCTGCGCGTGGACTCGCCCGGCGGCAGCGCCCTCGGCTCCGAGCTCGTGCGCCACGAACTCGAGCTCACGCGCCGCGCCGGCAAGCCGGTGGTGGTGTCGATGGGCAACGTGGCGGCCTCGGGCGGCTACTGGATCTCGATGGCCGCCGACGAGATCGTCGCCGACGCCGCCACGATCACCGGCTCGATCGGCGTCGTGGCGCTGCTGCCCTCCGCGAAGCAGGCGCTGGATCGCGCGGGCGTGCACACCGGCGGCCACACGACGAGCTGGCTGGTCGGCGCCTGGGACCCGCGGCGCGCGCCCGACCCGCGCTTCCTGACCCTGGTGCAGACCGCGATCGACCGCGTCTATGCCGACTTCACCGGCCTGGTGGCCCGCGAGCGCAGGACCACGGCCGGGGCCGTGCACGAGGTGGCCCAGGGCCGCGTGTGGACCGGCCGCCAGGCGCTGGCGCATGGGCTGGTGGACCGCAACGGCAGCTTCGGCGACGCACTGGCCAGCGCGGCGCAGCGTGCCGGGCTGCCGGCCGATGCACGCGTGGTGTATCTGGAGGAGCAGCCCTCGCGCTGGCAGCGGCTGATGGACCTGCTGGGTGCGCAGGTGGCCGAGGTGCTGGCCGGCGCGATGGCCGCGGGCGCCGCCGCGACGGCGCCGCCGGGTGCCGCGGCGCTGCTGCACACGCCGGTGCTGGCGGGCGTCGCCGACGAGCTGGGCTGGCTGGCCGAGGTGGCCGCGCGCGGGCGGCCGTACGATGCGGTCGTGCATTGCCTGTGCGAGGCGCCATGAACGACGACACCCCCGGCGACGCGGTGCGGCTGGAGCGCGACGGCGCGGTCGCGACGATCACGCTGTACCGACCCGAATGCCGCAACGCGGTGGACGGCCCCACCGCCGCCGCGCTGCGCGCCGCCTTCGAGGCCTTCGAGGCCGACGACACGCTGCACGCCGCGGTGCTGACGGGCGGCGGCGGCCACTTCTGCGGCGGGGCCGACCTGCGTGCGATGGCCGACCCGGCGCGCCGCAACGCCATCGAAGCCACCGGCCGCGCGCCCGGCCCGATGGGCCCGACGCGCATGGCCTTCACGAAGCCGGTGATCGCCGCGGTGGAGGGCTATGCGGTGGCCGGCGGGCTGGAGCTGGCGCTGATGTGCGACCTGCGCGTGGCGGCGGCCGGCGCGGTCTTCGGCGTCTTCTGCCGGCGCTGGGGCGTGCCGCTGATCGACGGCGGCACGGTGCGGCTGCCGCGCATCGTGGGCCAGGCACGTGCGCTGGAGATGATCCTCACCGGCCGTGCGGTGGATGCACGCGAGGCGCTGGCCTGGGGCCTGGCCAACCGCGTCGTGCCCGACGGCCAGGCGCTGGCCGCGGCGCTGGCGCTGGCGGCGCAGGTCGCGGCGTTTCCGCAGCGCTGCCTGCGCGCCGACCGCGCGTCGGCGCTGGCGCAATGGGACTGGCCGCTGGCCGAGGCGCTGCAGCGCGAGGGCGCCGGCGGCCACGACGTGGTCCACGCCGAGGGCCTGGACGGCGCGGCGCGCTTCGCGGCCGGCGCCGGGCGGCACGGCGAGGGCGTCTAGTCCCCCTGCCGGCCGGCGATCAGCGACCGCAGCGCCGGCATCAGCGGCCCGAGCCGTTCGTCCAGCGCGCGCTCGACGGTGTCGACGACGATCTGCGTCTGGCGCTCGATCTCGATGTTGACCGCATCGCCTTCGCGCTTGTCGCCGAAAGTGGTCATGCGCAGCGTCTCCGGGATCAGCCAGACCTCGAACCAGCCGCTGCCGTCGGCCGCGCGGCCGGCCTCGGCCACCGTGAGGCTGGCGCCGTCGACCGCGATGTAGCCCTTGGCGAAGACATAGCGCATCCACGGTGCCGGCACCGCCAGGCGCAGCACATGGTTGTTCTCGGGCCGGCGGAGGGCCTGCACGGTGGCGCGGAAGTCCACGTGCCCGGACAGCGGGTGGCCGCCGATCTCGGCGCCGTCCTTCGCGGCACGCTCGACATTGACGCGGTCGCCTTCGCGCAGGGCGGCCAGCGTGGTCAGCGCCAGCGTCTGCTGCATGACGTCGAAGCGCGCGGCGTCGTCGCCCGCCAGCGCAGTGACGGTCAGGCACACCCCGTCGACGGCCACGCTGGCGCCGATCGCCAGGCCCGCGGCGAAGCCCGGCGGGAAGGCAAGCTCGAGGCTGACGAGGCCGGGCCGAGCCTGCAGCCGGCGCACGGTGGCGGTGCCCTGGACGATGCCGGTGAACATGGTGGCCAGTGTATCGGGCAGGCCCGCGGCCCGATGTACAGTGACCGCATGTCCGCCGATCCACTGCACTTCGAACTGCTGCCGCGCGACCTGCAGCCCTACCGCCGCGGCAACGTCGGCGTGGACTGGGTGCACCGCTTCGACTCCGGCCGCCCCGGGCCGCATGTGCTGGTCAATGCGCTGACCCACGGCAACGAGTTCTGCGGCATGGTCGCCGCGACGCACCTGCTGGACGCAGGCGTGCGCCCGCGCATCGGCACGCTCACGGTGAGCTTCGCCAACGTGGCGGCTTACGAGAGCTTCGACCAGGCGCAGCCCTTCGAGAGCCGGCAGCTGGTGCACAACCTGAACCGCATCTGGTCCGAGGCCTGGCTCGACGGCACCGAGGACAGCCCCGAGCTGCGCCGCGCGCGCGAGCTGCGGCCGGTGGTGGCGGCGGCCGACCACATCCTGGACCTGCACTCGACCTCGCAGGACGTGGAGCCGTTCTGGGTCTACCCCAGGTTCGAGCGCAACAGTGCCGCGGCGCTGGCCATCGCGCAGCCGGCCACCCACCTGGTGATGCCGCAGGGGCTGGGCTCGGGCACGCCGCTGATCCAGCATGGCCGGCATGGCCAGCCGGAACACCACGGCGTGGCGCTGGTCGCCGAGTGCGGCCAGCATTTCCGGCGCGCCAGCGGCGAGCGCGCCATTGCGGTGACGCTGGACTTCCTGGCCCACTTCGGCCTGATCGAGCCGCGCGAGCCCGCGGCGCTGCCGCAGCGCCGCTTCGAGCTGCTGCAGACCTGGGTCGTCAAGTCGCCGGACTTCCGCTTCGCGCGTCCGCTGCTCGGCTTCGAGACCTTCGCCGAGGGCGAGCTGATCGCCAGCGACGGCGAGCACGAGGTGCGCGCACCCTGCCCCGACTGCACGGTGCTGATGCCGACGCGCCAGCCCGTGGTCGGCCGCGAGGGCGTGTACCTGGCGCGGCCGATGGCCTGAAGACCGGCATGGGCACGGACCGCGACGCCCTCGCCGGCTTCAGCCTCGCGGCGCCGCCGCCGGGCTTCGTCGACGACCCCTACCCGCTGTACGCCGCGCTGCGCACGCACGACCCGGTGCACGAACTGGCGCCGGGCAGCGTGCTGCTGACGCGCTACGAGGACGTGCTGGCCGTCTACCGCAGCCCGCATGCCAGCTCGGACAAGCGCGAGGCCTTCGCCGCGCCGCTGGTGCGCGGCACGCCGATCTACGAGCACCACACGACCAGCCTCGTCTTCAACGACCCGCCGCTGCACACGCGCGTGCGCCGGCTGCTGATGGGCGCGCTGAACCAGCGCGCCATCGCGCGCATGGAGGCCGGTGTGGTGGACCTGGTGGACCGGCTGCTCGACGAGATGGCGGCGCAGCCGGCGCCCGACCTGATCGAGCACTTCGCGGCGCAGATCCCGGTGGAGGTGATCGGCAACCTGCTCGCGGTGCCGCGCGAAGATCGCGAGCCGCTGCGCGACTGGTCGCTGGCCATCCTCTCGGCGCTGGAACCGGCGCCGGGCGCGGCCGTGCTGGCGCGCGCCAATGCGGCGACGAGCGACTTCCTGGCCTACCTGCGCACGCTCGTCGCCGACCGCGAGCGCCATCCCGGCGACCCGGACGCGGACGTGCTGACGCGGCTGCTGCGCGGCGACGACCAGGGCCGGCTGTCCGAGGCCGAGCTGCTGCACAACTGCATCTTCCTGCTCAATGCCGGCCACGAGACGACGACCAACCTGATCGGCAACGGCCTGCATGCGCTGCTGACGCACCGCGGGCAGCTCGAGCGCCTGGCCGCCGAGCCGGCGCTGCTGGCGACGGCAGTGGAGGAACTGCTGCGCTACGAGAGCCCGCTGCAGCTGAACAACCGCCTGGCCACCGCGCCGATCGAGCTCGCCGACCGCGTGCTGCCGGCGGGCACGTTCATCACCCTGGCCATCGGCGCGGCCAACCGCGACCCGGCGGTCTTTGCCGACCCCGACCGGCTGGACGTGGCCAGGCGGCCCAACAACCACCTCGCCTTCGGTCAGGGTGCCCACGCCTGCTCGGGCATGAACGTGGCACGGCTCGAAGCGCGCATCGCGATCGGCCGGCTGCTCCGCAACGGCGCCGACGTCCTGCTGCTCGAAAAGATGCTCGCCGAAGCTGAAAGCGATACACC
>CAZUPH010000037.1:20867-25088 GCA_964621995.1 uncultured Rubrivivax sp.
GGTTTCTTGACGGATGCGTTCCGGGAAACCGCGCAGCAACGAGCCGCCGCCGGCGCGCCCGAGCGCGACCGCCGCGTGCGCTTCCGCGGGCTGCGCCACCTGCCGGTGACGCTGGGCTGAGCGGCACCGCCCGCGCGCGCATGCCCGAGCCGTTCAAGAACCTCGTCAACCCGGCGCTCGTGCGTGCCGCGGTGGCGCCGCTCCTGCGCGCCTGGCCGGACTTCGACGGCGAACGCTTCGTTGCGCTGGCCTGCACGGGGCTGGTGGCACTGGAGCTCAAGGCGCGCGCGATGCAGGTGGCCGATGCGCTGGAGGCCACCCTGCCACAGGACTTCGCCACCGCCTGCGGCGTGATCGAGGCCGCACTCGCGCCGCCGGGCGGCGCAGCCGACATGGCCCGGCCCGGCGAGCTGCACGAGGGCCTGCGCGGCTGGATCCTGTGGTCGGCCGGCGAATACGTCGCGCGCCGCGGCCTGCAGCAGCCCGCGCGTGCGCTGGCGGCGCTGCATGCGATCACGCAGCGCTTCACCGCGGAGTTTGCGATCCGGCCCTTCATCGTCGCCCACCCCGACCTCGTCTTCGCGACGCTGGCGCGCTGGTGCCAGGACCCGAGTCCGCAGGTGCGCCGCCTGGCCAGCGAGGGCAGCCGCCCGCGCCTGCCCTGGGGCCTGCGGCTGCAGGCCCTGGTGCGCGACCCCTCGCCGACGCTGCCGCTGCTGGCCGCGCTGCAGGACGACCCGAGCGAGGACGTGCGGCGCAGCGTCGCCAACCACCTCAACGACATCGCGAAGGACCACCCGGACATCGTCGTGCGCTGGCTGGCGCAGCACCTGCCGGACGCCCCGCCCGAGCGGCGCGCGCTGCTGCGCCATGCCTGCCGCACGCTGATCAAGCAGGGCCACCCGCAGGTGCTGCACGCCTGGGGGCTGGGGCGGCCGTTCAAGGGCAGCGCGACGCTGAAGCTGGCCCCGGCGCGTGTCGCGCTCGGCGGCGCGGTCACGCTGACGCTGGTGCTGCACTCCGGCGCCGCGAAGCCTCAGCGCCTGGCCATCGACTATGCGGTGCACCACGTCAAGGCCGACGGCCGCACCACGCCCAAGGTATTCAAGGGCTGGCAGCTGGAGCTGCCGGCGCGCGGCACGCTCACGCTGACCAGGCGCCACAGCCTGCGCCCGGTGACGACGCGCCGCTACCACGCCGGGCGGCATCGCCTGGCCGTGCAGGTCAACGGCCGCGTGCTCGCCGAGGCCGCCTTCACGCTGACGATGCCGAAGGACGACGCATGAGCGGCCCGCGCTTCGAGATCGACCCCGACGTGACGCGCGCGCGCACGATCGCCAAGGACTTCTACCTCGACGAGGGCGTCTGGGCGCTGGCGCGCGAGCGCATCTTCGCGCGCGCCTGGCACTGGCTGGGCCCGCTGGACGAGGTGGCGGCGCCGGGCTCGCTGGCACCCCTGACGCTGCTGCCGGGGCTGCTGGACGAGCCGCTGCTGCTCTCGCGCGACGAGGCCGGCACGCTGCACGTGCTGTCCAACGTGTGCACCCACCGCGGCATGCCGCTGGTGGACGCAGCCTGCCGCGCGAAGGAGATCCGCTGCCCCTACCACTCGCGCCGCTTCGGCCTGGACGGACGCCTGCGCTTCATGCCCGGCTTCGAGGGCGCGTGCGACTTTCCGTCGGCGGCCGACCACCTGCCGCAGGCCGCGCTGGCGCAGGCCGGGGGCCACGCCTACGCGGCGCTGGACCCGGCGCTGCCCTTCGACGACTGGACCCGCGAGTGGCGCGAGCGGCTGCCCTGGCTGGACACTGCCCGCTTCGAGCCCGACCCGTCGCGCTCGCGTGAATTCACCTTCGACGCGCACTGGGCGCTGTACGTGGAGAACTACCTCGAGGGCCTGCACATCCCCTTCCTGCACCCGGCGCTGAACGGCACGCTGGCGATGGACGGCTACGACTACGAGCTCGGCCGCGCCTCGGTGCTGCAGCTGGCGCGGGCGCGCCCCGGCGAGCCGGCCTTCGAGCTGCCACCCGGTGCGCGCGAGCAGGGCCAGCGCATCGCCGCGTACTACTGGTGGCTGTTTCCCAACCTGATGCTCAATTTCTATCCCTGGGGGCTGTCGGTCAACGTCGTGCAGCCGCTCGGCCCGGCGCGCACGCGGGTGGTCTTCCGCAGCTTCGTCGCCGATGCGTCGCGGCTGGGCCAGGGGGCCGGCGCGGCGCTGGTCACCGTGGAGATGGAAGACGAGGCGGCGGTGGTGGCCGTGCAGCGCGGCATCCGCTCGCGCCTGTACCGCGACGGCCGCTACTCGCCGCGCCACGAGGCCGGCGTGCACCACTTCCACCGGCTGCTCGCCACGGCGCTGGCGGGCTGAGCGCGCCGGCCCGACGCCCGGCCCGGCACCCGGCCCGTCGCCCGGCCCGACGCCCTGAGGACGCCCGGAGGACGGTCCGGCGGGCAATGCCCCTGCCGCCCCTCGCGACCTGTGAATACGTCACTCGCAGGCTGCGACCTGCGCCACCGCGCCGCGGGCACCCGCTGCCGACACTGGCCGCAGGCCGCCGACGACACGCCCTGGCAACGGCGGCGACCCGGGCCGGTCCGCGAACGACATCCGCGCGGCCGGCCCCTCAGCAGCCCCGGATGCATGCAAGGAACCGTCATGAACAAGCTCATCGCCCTCTCGCTGACCGCCCTGTCCCTCGCCTGCGGCCCCGCGGCTATGGCCGCGCCCGACGCCGAGCGCTGCACCCAGGCGCAGGCCCGTGTGCAGGACGACGGCCGTCTCGGCTGGCTGGCCCTGCAGCGCGCCCACCCGCGCTCGGCCGATGCGCAGGACCTGCTGCGCGGCGAGGCCTGCGCCGGCGCGCCGGCGGCGGACGGCTACGTCGACCGCCGCGACGAACGCCGCCAGGCGCTGCGCAACGACAGCCGCATCGGCTGGCTGGCGCTGCACCGCGCGCACCCGCTGTCGGCCACGGCCGAAGCGCTGCTGACCCAGTGAAGGCCGGCCGCCCGGCGCCGACGACGCTTCAGTCGCGGTCGCTGGGCGGGTCGCAGCGCCGGTCTATGCCGTAGCCGGTGCCGTGCACACGGCCGTCGGCGCTGACGGTGGCCTCGAACAGCAGGCAGTCGTTGGTCGGGTAGCGCCAGGACCACACCTCGGCCGGCGGGCGCGCGATGCCGCGCCGCTCGCCCGGGGTGCCGATCCAGCGCAGCAGTTCGTCGCGCGTCAGCTCGCCGGCCTGCTGCACCCGCGCGAATTCGGCCTCGCCGAGCACCTGGCGCGACTGCACGAGCCGCCCGCCGCCATCCAGGTCCAGCATCCAGGTCGTGCGCCCGTAGGGGCCGCTGGCATATTCCAGCCGCTCGCCGCCCTGCGGCAGCGCATGGCGCGCGGTCGGCGCGCCCCAGGCGCGCAGCACCTCGTCGCGTGTGCTGCCGGCCGGGGGTGTCGTGGTGCAGCCGGCGAGCAGCGCGGCGGCCAGCAGCGCGCAGCAGGACGGTGCATTGAAGCTTCGCATCGAAGGGCTCCCTTCAGGCTTCGCGTCCCACCCCGACCCTCGTCGTCGTCTTTTGCCGTCAGCGTAGCAGCGCGGGCGAAGTCATGCATCGACGTCGAACTTCACCCCCTGCGCCAGCGGCAGCGTTCGGCCGTAGTTGATGGTGTTGGTGGCGCGGCGCATGTAGGCCTTCCAGCTGTCGCTGCCGGCCTCGCGGCCGCCGCCGGTCTCCTTCTCGCCGCCGAAGGCGCCGCCGATCTCGGCGCCCGAGGTGCCGATGTTGACGTTGGCGATGCCGCAGTCGGAGCCTTCCGCCGACAGGAAGCGCTCGGCCTCCTGCAGGTCGAGCGTGAAGATCGACGAGGACAGGCCGGCGCCGACGGCATTGTGCAGGCGGACCGCCTCGTCGAAGTCGGAGTAGCGTACGACGTAGAGGATCGGCGCGAACGTCTCCTCGAGCATGGGGCCGGCCTGCGCCGGCATCTCGACCAGCGCCGGGCGCACGTAGAAGGCCTCGGCATGGGCGGTGTCGACGCGGCTGCCGCCGGTAACCCTGCCGCCGGCCGCCTCGGCGGCTTTCAGCGCCTTCTGCATGCCGTCGAAAGCGGCCCTGTCGATCAGCGGACCGACGAGGGCCGAGGTCTCCAGCGGATTGCCGACCGAGACGCTCTCGTAGGCCTTCTTCAGCCGCGGCACGAGGCGGTCGTAGACGCTGTCG
>CAZUPH010000038.1:0-25029 GCA_964621995.1 uncultured Rubrivivax sp.
CCGAGAGCCTGAAGGACCAGGCGCAGCGGCTGGCCGAGGTGGTGGGCCGATTCGATCTGGGCGCCGCCACCGGCATGGGTGCCGCGCAGCCCGCCCGGTCCGCCGCGCCGCCGGCGACGCGTGTGCAGCCCACGCCGAAGCCCGCGCAGGCCGCGAAGCAGGTGCTGGCGAAGGTGTCCGCGGTCGCGATGGCCACGACCCGGGTCGTCGCGGCAGCCCGACCGCCCGCCCCCGCCGTGGCAGCACCCCCGAAGGCGGTCGCCCAGAGCACCAGCGCCGCGCCCGGCAAGCCCGCGGGCGCCGCGAAGTCCGGGAAGGACGACGACTGGGAGACCTTCTAGTCGTCGCGCCGGCGCCGCCTTCGCGCGGCGCCGCGCCTCACACAGCGCCGGCGCGGCGCAGCGTTTCCAGCACCGGGCGGCGCAGCACCTCGCGCAGCCCCCACCAGCCGGCGGCCAGCGCGAGCAGCGCACCGGCCACGGTGCCGGCCAGCGGCACCCAGGGCGACGGGTTCCAGTCGAACTCGAAGGCATAGCGCGCGAGCAGCCAGCCCACCGTCACGGCGGCCACCGAGGCCAGCAGCCCGGCCAGGGCCCCCACGCCCAGCAGCTCCGCGCGCTGCACCTGCGCGAGCAGGCGGCCGCCGGCGCCCATCGCGCGCATGATCGCGAATTCGCGCGCCCGCGTCTCGCGCGTGGCGCTGATCGCGGCGAACAGCACCACCAGCCCGGCCACCAGCGTGAAGCCGAAAAGGAACTCGATGGCGCGGATCACCTGGTCCAGAACCCGCTGCACCTGGGCCACCGAGGCCGAGACGTCGACGTTGGTGATGTTCGGGAAGTCGCGGCTGAGCCGGTTGTCGAAGCCGGCCACCGGCGGCGCGCGGAAGGCGCTGATGTAGGTCAGCGGCACGTCGATCATCTCGGCCAGCGGGTAGATGACGAAGAAGTTGACGCGCATCGAGCCCCAGTCGACCTTGCGCAGGCTGGTGATGCGCGCGCTGCGCACCTGGCCGGCGATGTCGAAGCTCATCGTGTCGCCGAGCTTCAGGCCCAGTTCCTGCGCCAGGCCCTCCTCGACCGACAGGCCGTCGGCCTCGTCGGGCGTCCAGCGCCCGCCGACCAGCTCGTTGTGCGGCGGCAGCGCCGCGGCGTGGCTGAGGTTGAACTCGCGGTCGACCAGGCGGCGTGCACGCTCGGCGTCGTAGCTGTCGGCGCTGATGCTGCGGCCGTTGATCGCCACCAGGCGGCCGCGGATCATCGGGTACCAGTCGTAGCGTTCGACGCCGGCCTCGGTGAGCGTGCGGCGGAAGGCCTCGCCCTGCTCGGGCTGCAGGTTGATGACGAAGCGGTTCGGCGCGTCCGGCGGCGTGGCCTGGCGCCAGCTGCCGATGAGGTCGGTGCGCAGCAGCACCAGCAGCACCAGCGCCAGCAGGCCCACTGCCAGTGCGCTGACCTGCAGCACGGCGAAGGCCGGGCGCGCGGCGATCTGCCGCGTCGCCAGCACCAGCCAGCGCGGCGCGCGCGACTCCGGCACCGCGCGCTTGAGCAGCTGCACCGCCAGCCAGGACAGCGCCGCGAACAGCGCCACCGCGGCCGCGAAGCCGCCGACCGCGATCAACCCCAGCTTGAGGTCCGACGACGCCGCCATCAGCAGCGCCACGAAGCCGCCGGTGCCGGCCAGCAGCACGCCGACCGACGAGGCCTTCAGCCCGCCGACGTCGCGCCGGATCACGCGCAGCGGCGGCACGCGCGCCAGCTGCAGCACCGGCGGCAGCCCGAAGCCCAGCAGCAGCGTCATGCCCACGCCCAGCCCGAACAGCGCCGGCCACAGGCCCGGCGCCGGCAGCTGGCTGTCCACCAGCCCGGCGAGCAGCCAGACGAAGACGAAGTGCACCGCCAGCCCGATCAGCACACCGGCCGCGCTGGCCGCCAGGCCGACGAGGCCGAACTCCAGCGTGTAGGCGCCGGCGATGCGGCGCTGGCTCAGGCCCAGCACCCGCAGCATCGCGCAGTCGTCCAGGTGGCGCTGCGCGAAGTCGCGCGCCGCGATGCCCACCGCCACCGCGGCCAGCAGCGCCGACAGCAGCGCCACGAGGTTGAGGAATTTCTCGGCGCGGTCCAGCGTCTGGCGCATCTCCGGCCGGCCGCTGCTCAGCGACTCGACCTGCACGCCGCGCAGCGGAGCCTCGTGGATGCGCTGCTCGGCGTAGCGCACGAACTCGCGCACGACGGCGTCGCCGCGGGTCGCGCCCATCGCGTCCGGCGCGGCGACGGCCAGCCGGTAGTTGACGCGGCTGGCCGGCTGGATCAGCCCGGTCGCCGCGAGGTCGGCCTCGGCCAGCAGCACACGTGGCGCGAAGCTCGTGAAGCCGGCGCCGCGGTCGGGTTCGGTGACGATGATGCGCGCGATGCGCAGTTCGGCGTCGCCGAGCAGCAGCGCGTCGCCGACCGCCAGGCCCAGCGCGTCGAGCAGCCCGGCGTCCACCCACGCGGTGCCCGGCGCCGGGGCGGCGGCCTGCACGACCACCGGCGCGTCGGGTGCGTCGCGCAGCTGCAGCTGGCCGCGCAGCGGGTAGGCCGCGCCCACCGCCTTGACGGCGACCAGGCGCGTCGCGCCGCCCTTGGCCTCGGGCGCGCGCGCCATGCTCGGGAAGGTGGCGGCGCCGGCCACGCGCAGGCCGAGCGCCTGCGCACGCTGCACCAGCTCGGCCGGCGCCGGCTTGTCGCTGCTGACCACCGCGTCCCCGCCCAGCAGCTGGCGCGCATTGCGCTCAAGGCCGCTGTTCAGCCGGTCGGCGAAGAAGCCCACCGCCGTCAGCGCGGCCACCGCCAGCATCACGGCCACCGCCAGCAGGCGCAGCTCGCCGGCGCGGAAGTCGCGCAGCGCCTGGCGCCAGGCCAGCGCGGCGACGGACGGCGCGCGGTACGGCGCACGGCCGGGCACCGCCGGACGCACGAGCGGAGCGGAACCCGGTGGGGCGGCAGGCGGCAGGACACTGGACATGCCGCCACCTTAGCGGAAACCCGCGAGCGCCGGCGCGCCGGGCCGAATTGACCGTGCAAGGACGCTGAACCCCGGCGCGCCCGCGGGGTGCTCCAATGCCCGCATGGACACCCGAAACATGCCCTTGCCCGCCCTCTTCCTCTCGCACGGCTCGCCGATGACGGCGCTGGAGCCCCGCGAGGCCGGTGGCTTCATGCAGCGCCTGGGCCCGGCGATCACCCGGCGCTTCGGCCGCCCGCGCGCCATCCTGGCCGTCTCGGCGCACAGCCTCACGCGCGAGCCGGTGCTGCTGGCCGCCCCGCGGCACGAGGCGGTGTACGACTTCGGCAACTTCGACGACCGCCTGTTCACGCTGCGCTACGACGTGCCCGGCGCGCCGGCGCTGGCCGAGCGCGTGGCTGCGCTGCTGAAGGCGGCCGGGCTGCCGGCGCACGTGGCGGCCGAAGGCGGGCTGGACCACGGCATCTGGACACCGCTGCGCTACGCCTTCCCCGACGCCGACATCCCGGTGCTGCCGCTGGCCTGGCCGCCGAACTGGACGCCGGCGCAGCTGTTCGCGCTCGGCCGCGCGCTGGCGCCGCTGGCCGCCGAGGGCGTGCTGATCGTCGGCAGCGGCAGCATCACGCACAACCTGCGGCGGGTCTTCGCCGGCGGCATGCATCCGGCGCCGGAGCAGCCGGCCACGCCCGAGAGCACCGCCTTCCGCGACTGGTTTGCCGCGCGCACCGCGTCGGGCGACTGGCCAGCGCTGCGGGACTGGCGCCGCCGGGCGCCGCATGCGGTGTTGATGCACCCGACGGACGAGCACCTGTTGCCCTTCTTCGTCGCCGCCGGGGCCGGCGGCGAGGGCGCACCGGCGCAGCGCATCCACGCCAGCCTGACCTACGGCGACCTGGGCATGGACGCCTACGCCTTCGGCGCCGGGGCCGCGGCCCTGGCGGAGGACGAGGCCGCGATCGCGGCCTGAGCCCGGCGGCGCGCCGCGGCCCGCCGGATCCTTCAGCCCAGCCGGGCCAGCAGCTCGGCCTTCTTGGCGCCGAACTCCGCGTCGGTGAGCACGCCCTTGGCGTGCAGCTCGCCGAGCTTCTCCAGCGTGGCCAGCAGGTCGGCCGGTTTCGCGGCGCCGGTGGCCGCCGCGCCGGGCTGCAGCTGCTGCGCCAGCACCTGGCCCAGCGCGACGCCGGCGCCCAGGCCCATAGCGTCGCCGATCACGCCACCGCCGCCGCCCCCGCCACCGTCACCGCCGCCGGCCGCGGCGCCGGCGGCCAGCGCGGGCAGCGCCTGCCCGGCCTGGTACTGCACGAAACGGCCCATGTCCGGGCCGACCATCGCCATGCCGATGCGCTGGTCCAGCAGCTTCTGCAGTTCCTCGGGCAGCGACACGCTCTGCACCGTCACCGCCTCCAGCACCAGGCCCAGCCGCGCGGCGTCGGCGCGGCAGGCGGCGAGCAGCTGCGCGGCGAACTCCACCTGGTTGGCCGCCAGGTCCAGGAAGGGCCGGCCGCTCTCGGCCACCGCGTCGCCCAGGTGCTGCACCAGCAGCGCACGCAGCGGCTCGTCCACCTCGCCGGCGGGCAGCTGCGCGCGGGTGCCCAGCACCTCGCGCAGGAAGGCCGCCGCATCGCCGACGCGCCACGCGAAGTTGCCGTGCGCACGCACGCGCACGGCGCCGAAGTCGCGGTCGCGCAGCGTCACCGGCTGGCGCGTGCCCCAGCGGCGGTCGAGCTGCTGGCGCGTGCTGAGGAAGACGACGTCGCTCTTGAACGGGCTCGCGAAGAGCTTGTCCCAGTGCCGCAGGTTGGTCAGCAGCGGCAGCGTGGCCGTCGTCAGCCGGTGGCGGCCGGGGCCGAAGACGTCGGCGAGCCGGCCCTCGTCGATGAACAGGGCCAGCTGCCCCTCGCGCACGGTGAGCTGCGCGCCGTTCTGGATCTCCTGGTCGCGCATCGGGTAGCGCCAGGCGACGAGGTTCTCGCCGCCCTCCAGCCACTCGATGACGTCGATGAACTGCTTGACGATGAAGCCGCCGATGCCCATGGTCCGTGCCTCCGCTGCCTTGCGTCGCCCATCATAGGCACCGCACGCCGCGCCCGCGTGCTGCCCATCTCCCGCTACGGCGCCGTGGCCGCGCCTAACACCGCGACTAGCTGACGCCGCCAGCCGGCCTTCGTGGCCTCGTCGACGAAGGCGGCCTCGAAGCTGTTGGCCGCCAGCTGCCTCGCCTCGGCCACGCCCAGCTGCGGCAGCGCCTCGAACAGCTCGACGAAGTTCTGGTTGACGTAGCCGCCGAAGTAGGCCGGGTCGTCGGAATTGACCGTCACGCACAGGCCGGCGTCCAGCAGCGCCGGCAGGCGGTGCTGCGCCAGCGTCGGGAAGACGCACAGCTTGACGTTGGACAGCGGGCACACCGTCAGCGGCACGCGCCGCGCCGCCAGCCGCCGCACCAGCGCCGGGTCCTCCAGGCAGCGCACGCCATGGTCGATGCGCTCGGCCTGCAGCAGGTCCAGCGCGGTGGCGATGTACGCGGGCGGCCCCTCCTCGCCGGCATGGGCCACGACGTGCAGCCCGAGCTCGCGCGCGCGCGCGAAGACGCGGGCGAACTTCTCCGGCGGGTGGCCCCGCTCGCTGCTGTCCAGCCCGACGCCGATGAAGTGCTCGCGCCAAGGCAGCGCCGCCTCCAGCGTGGCCAACGCGTCCTCCTCGGGCAGGTGGCGCAGGAAGCACAGGATCAGCTTCGCGCCGATGCGCAGCTCGGCGTGCGCGCGCCGGCAGGCATGGGACAGGCCCTGGATCACGTCGCCGATGGGCACGCCGCGCGCGGTGTGGGTCTGCGGGTCGAAGAAGATCTCGGCGTGCACCACGTTGTCGGCCGCGGCGCGCTCGAAGTAGGCCCAGGCCAGCTCGAAGAAGTCGGCCTCCTTCAGCAGCACGCTGGCGCCGGCGTAGTAAATGTCCAGGAAGCTCTGCAGGTCGGTGAACGCATAGGCCGCGCGCAGCGCCTCCACGCCGGCGTAGGGCAGCGCGACGCCGTTGCGCTCGGCCAGGCGGAAGATCATCTCGGGCTCCAGCGAGCCCTCCACGTGCATGTGCAGCTCGGCCTTGGGCATGCGGCGCAGCAGGGCCGCCAGTTCGGCGCGGGAGAGGTCCTTCATCGTGGGCTCGGCTTGATTTCGGGGCGGTGCCTACACTGTACCCACGATGACCTTCGCTCCCCCCGGCCGCGACGCCGAAGCCGACACCCACCTCGCGACGCTGGCCAACGGCGTGCGCGTGCTCACGCTGCACCAGCCGCACCTGGCCACCGCCACCGCCTGCGTCTTCGTCGCCAGCGGCAGCGCGCACGAGCGGCCGGCGGAGTCCGGCATCGGGCATGTCGTCGAGCACATGCTGTTCAAGGGCACGGCGCGGCGCGACGCCGAGCGCATCAACCTGGACGCCGAGCGCCTGGGTGCGGAGGTCAATGCACACACCGACAAGGACCACACCGCGCTGCACATGCGCGGGCTGGCGGCGCATGCCGGGCAGTTCGTGCAGCAGCTCGGCGAGCTGGTGCTGGAACCCACCTTCCCGGCCGAGGAGCTGGAGCGCGAGCGCCAGGTGCTGCTGCAGGAGCACGCCGAGGACAGCGACGACCCGGTGGCCACCGGCTTCAAGCTGTTCGACCGCAGCTGCTTCGGCACCCACCCGGCGGCGCAGCCGGTGATCGGGCCGCGCCACAACGTCGAGCGATTCCGGCGCCAGGACCTGCTGGACTGGACGCGGCGGCAGTTCAGCGGCGCCAACGTGGTGCTGGGTGTCGCCGGGCCGGTGGACCCCGACGAGATGCTGCGCCATGCCGCGCAGGCCTTCGGCGCGCTGCCGGCCGGCGAGCCGCACCGCGTGCTGCCGCCGGCCTATGGCGGCGGGATCGCCACGCAGCGCAGCGACGGCAGCAGCCAGACCCACCTGGTGCTCGGCTTCGGGCTGCCGGCGCTGGCCGACGAGGACGTGGCCGCCACGGTGGCCGCCGCGGTGCTGGGCGACGGCATGAGCTCGCCGCTGCTGCAGGCGCTGCGCGAGCGCGAGGGCCTGGCCTACCACGCCGCCGCGTCGGCCGACGTGCTGGCGGTATGCGGGCAGTTCGTCGTCGAGGCGAGCACCGCGCCCGGGCAGTTCGAGCGGGCGCTGGCCGCGGTGGCGCGGCTGCTCGCGCGCCACGCCGAGGCCGTCGACCCGGTGGACCTGGAGCGCGCGCGCAACCAGCTCGCGGTGCGCCTGCTGCGCGCGCGCGAGCGGCCGCTGCGCCGGCTGGAGGACGCGGCGCTGGACCTCTTCACCTTCGGCCGCGTGCGGCCGCTGGCGGAGCGGCTCGCTGCGGTCCGGGAGGTCGGCGGCGACGCCGTGCGCGACGCCTTCCGGCGCCTGATCGCCGCCGGCCCCAGCGTGGCCGTCACCGGCGAGGTGCCGCGCGGCACGCGCGACCGCGTGCGGCGCGTGCTCGCATCCGCGGGCCTGGCGCCGGCGGGCTGAGTCGCCGCCCGCGAACCGCCGGCGCGCAACGCCGGCGGGCAGCGGGGCCCGCGCCCTCGGGCCGGCGTCGCAACGTTTTCGCAACGCCTGCAGCGGCCCAATGGGGCATCGCCGCCAAAGCGGTAGCCCCTGGGACGAGCATGACCCCGATCCGCACTCGCCAGACCCTGGCCCGCACGCCGCCGCCCCCGACCGACAGCGGCGGGCACATCCCCTGCCCGCGCGGGCCGAAGACTGCCGACCGGGCCGCCCGGCTGGGCGCTGCGCTGGCCGCCAGCCTCGCGGCGGCCCTCCTGGCCGCCTGCGGCGGCAGTGGCGGCGACGCGGCGCATGCCGAGGTCACCCCGCCGCCCGCTGCGCCGGTCAACCGGGCGCCGGCGGCGAACTTCGCCGCGCCGGCCGCGGCCGTGGCCGGTGCGGCCGTGCTCTTCGACGCCCGCGCCACCACCGATCCCGACGGCGACGCGCTGACCTTCAGCTGGGACTTCGGCAACGGCGTGCGCGGCGGCGGCGAGCGCATCGGCCATGTCTTCGACCGCGCCGGCAGCTTCACCGTGCGCCTGACCGTCAGCGACGGCCGCGGCGGCGTGGCCCAGGCCGAGCGCAGCGTCGCGGTGGCCGCACCGCCGGCGCCGGCCGGCTTCGTGGACAGCGTGGTGCGGGTGCGCAGCGAGCTCGGCGAGCCGCTGGCCGGGGTCAGCGTGGCGCTGGTGGACGGCAGCGCCAGCGCCACCACCGGGGCCGACGGCCGCGCCACGCTGCGCACCGGCACCGGGGTGCCGCTGGTGCTGCGACTGAGCAAGGACGGCTACGCCGACCAGGTGCAGCGCCTGCAGGTGCCGGCCAGCGCCGAGCCCGGCTTCGTGCAGGTGACGATGCGCGAGCGCGCGGCGGCCGTGACCCTGCCCGACGCCGCCGCCGGCGGCACCGTGGACGGCCCCGACGGCGTGCGCGTCGTGTTCGCGCCCGGCAGCCTGGTGGACGCCGCCGGCAACCCGGCCAGCGGCGCGGTGCAGGTGGCGATGACGCCGGTGGACGTGACCGAGAGCCCGCGCGCCTTCCCCGGCCGCTTCGAGGGCCTGGCGCCCGACGGCGAGGAAGGCCTGATCGTCAGCTTCGGCGTCGTCGAAGTCGTGCTGCGCCAGGGCGGCCAGCCGCTGCAGCTGGCGCCCGGGCGGCGCGCGACGCTGGAGATCCCGGTCTATGCGAGCCTGGGCACCGACGGCCAGCCGCTGCAGGCCGGCGACACCTACCCGCTGTGGAGCCTGAACGAGCGCACCGGGCTGTGGGTGGCCGAGGGCACCGGCACGGTCGTGGCCGCGCCGGGCACGCCCGAGGGCCTGGCGCTGCGCGGCGAGGTCACGCACTTCTCCTGGTGGAACCACGACAAGTTCACGGGCCCGCCCTACCGGCCGCGGCCGAAGTGCCTGGTGGACACCAACTACGACGGCGTGCTGGAGGACCTGACCGGCACCGGCTACTGCTGGCACGAGGCGGGCACGCCCACCAACTGGGAGCCGCGGCTGCGGCAGTTCGGCGCGGTGCCGGGCGACGAACGGCGCCAGGCCCTGTCGGCGCGCATCGCCAGCACGCCGCCGCCGAACCCGCCGCGGCCGCCGGCCTTCCTCGCCACCGCGGCCACGCCGGCCGGTGGCGGCCTGGAGCTGCCCATCCCGGCCGACACAGAGATCGTGTTCCACAGCTACGCGCTGGGCGGCACGCTGTTCGGCCAGACCCGGGTGCGCGGCGCGGCCGGCGTCACCGAGGAGGTGGTGATGGTGCTGTCGCCGGTGGCCGACGCCACCGGCACGGTGGCGCTGACGCTGCCCTCGAGCCGCGTCTACGCGATGAGCCACGTCGGCGAGGTGGACCGCTTCAGCCTGACGACGACCACCCGCCAGACGCTGGAGCTGCAGTTCTCGCGCAGCAACGCGTCCACGCTCAGTGCCGACGTCGTGGTGCGCGGCCCGGACGGCAGCACCATGGGCAGCGGTGCCATGGGCGCCGACCCGCGCACGGTCGTCATCCCCGACGCCGCGGCCGGCACCTACACGGTCGAGCTGCGGGCCAGCGGCTCGGCGCCGGGGGCCTACCGCATCCAGGCGCGTGCGCTGGCCGGCGGCTGCGGCACCGGCACGCCGCTGGCGCTGCCGATCCAGGACCAGACGGTGCCGCTGCCGGCGCAGGGCCTGCAGTGCCTGGACGTGACGCTGGGGGCCGGGCAGGCGCTGGACTTCCAGGCCACCGGGCTCAGCGGCGGCCTGCGCGGCAGCGTGCAGCTGCGCAGCCCGGCCGGCGAGGTGGTGGCGCAGGACGGCTTCGTCACCAGCGGCCGCGCCGCGCAGCTGCGCGCCGGCGTGGTGCAGCCGGGCATCTACCGGGTGGAGGTCGTCAACACCGGCACCACCGGCGGCAACGTGCGCCTGAGCGGCGCGCTGGAAACGCTGCCGGAGATGGGCCTGCCCGACGCCTTCACCCAGACGGACCTGGCCAGCGGCGCCAGCCGGCGCGTGCTGCTGCGCACGCCGGTGCCCGGCAGCGTGTTCGCGCTGAGCTTCACCGGCTGCGACGGCACCTACAGCGTCACCGTATTCCCGTCGCGCACCAGCTTCCAGTCCGGCGGCGGCGCCTGCGGCGGCCTGGCGTTCTTCCGCGCGAACAGCTACCAGGAGCATCCGGCCGTGCTGCCGGTGGTGCAGGTGGTGCGCAACGTCACCGCCAGCCCGGGGCCGGGTCAGGTCACGCTGCGCAGCCTGGTGCCGACGCCGCTGGCCCTGGATGCCGACGTCACCGTGACGGCACTGCCGCGCGGCCAGGGCCCCACGGTCCACACCTTCCAGGGCCAGTCCGGCCAGGTGCTGAGCTGGGGGCGCGAGGTGCCGGCCGACGCATCGAGTTCGCCCACGGTGCTGTTCTACGGTCCGGACGGCGTGGTCCTGCCGGCCGCCGTGGGCAACGTGTGGTCGCTGGCCGCCAGCGGCCGGCACACCGTGGTGGTGGTCAGCGAGAACAACTTCAGCGGCGACTTCACGCTGCGCCTGAACAACGCCGCGCCGCCGGCCGATCTCGTGCTGCAGGACGGCGTCACGACGATCACCGGCACCCTGGCGCTGGGCGAAGTGCGGCGCTGGCGCTTCCCGCTGGACAACGCCGAGGTCTTCGCGCTGGGCCTGAGCACGCCGACCATGGCCGGGCTGTCCGCGCAGGCGGCGGGCGGCAGCTCGCAGGCCGGCTTCGCCACGGTGACCGCCCTCAGCGGCACCCCGTTCTCCGCGCACAGCGCGCCTTCCTACGCCGCGGGCGCCGGCGTGCGCGAGCTGCGGCTGGGCAGCTCGGCGCCCGATGCCGGCCGCACCCGCGGCGACTTCACGCTGCAGGTCGTCCGCCCGCTGCCGCTGCCGGCCCAGCCGGGCCAGGCGATCACCGGCACCCTGGCCCCGCGCGAGATGCGGGCCTGGCGGCTGGTGCTGCCCGAGCCGGGCTACCACCTGCTGCGCACCGTGTTCCCCAGCTTGGCGGCCGAACCCATGCGCGGCGTGCTGTGGGGCCCGAGCGCGCCCTTCGTCAACTACGACGGCGACCTGCGCGCCGCGAGCGCGGGAGGCGCCAGCGAAGCGATCGCGCTGCTGCGTGCCGGCGCGCACACGCTGACGCTGGACCGGCCCGATCCGCCCTTCGTCGCCGGCCCGGGCGGCCCGCAGGCGGCCTTCAGCGCCGTGCTGGTGCCGCTGCCGGCGCCCGAGCCCATCACGATCGGCGCGGCGGCGCTGGCGCGCGCGCTGCAGATCCCGGGCGAACGCCGCTACCACCGCTTCGACGCCACGCAGGGCCAGGGCTATACGGTCACGGTGCAGGCCGGATTCGCCGGCACGGTGCGCGTGTACAAGCTCGCGCCCAACGGCAATCACACCAGCGTAGGCACCAACCTGCTGCCGGAGTTCCCGCAGGCGCTGGCGCCGGGCCAGCCGCGCGTGGCCAGCTTCACCATCCCGGGCACCCTGCCCTCGGGTGCGGTGTTCGGCAGCGGCGCCTACCTCATCGAGGTCGACGCGGCGGGCGACGCCACCGGCAGCTACACGGTGCAGATCGCCACCCCCTGAAGCGGGCGGCGCTCGTCCGCCACAGCGCGGCGCCCGACCGGCCGCACGGACGGTCGGGCGCCGCGGCTCAGGACCTCAGGTAGGCCAGCAGCCCGTTCATCGTGACGAGCCGCCGCGACTCGGCCTCGGGGATCTTGCGCCCGGTACGCTCGCCCAGCGCGATGACGAAGTTCAGGAAGTCCATCGAGTCGAGGTCCAGCGCCTCGCGCAGGTCCTCGTCGTCACCGACGCCCGCCAGTGTGGCCTCGGGGGCGATGCCGGCCAGCACCTCGGCGGCCAGGGCGCGGATCTCGTCGTCGTTCATGGAGATCGTTCCGTTCAGAGGGCTTCGGGTGACTGCAGGGCACGGTCGATCGCGGCCAGCAACTGCCCGCCCAGGTGGCCGTCGCTGGCGCGGTGGTCGGCGGCCAGCGTCACCGCGACCTGCGGCCGCGCGACGACCTGGCCGCCGACCACCGCCGGCCGCTCGACGACGCGGCCGAAGCCGACGATGGCCACCTGCGGCGGGTAGATCACGCCGTACACGCTTTCGGCCCCGCGCTCGCCCAGGCTGGTGACGGTGACCGTGGGGTCGGTCAGCTCGGAGCTGCGCAGGCCGCCGGCGCGCGCGCGCTGCACGAGGTCGCGCAGCGCCGTCATCAGTGCCGGCAGCGCCAGCCGATCGGCGTCGCGGATGGCCGGCGCGACGAGTCCGCCGCCACGCAGCGCGATCGCCCAGCCCACGTGCACGCCGGCGCCGGCGCGGAAGGCGCCGTTCTCGTGGAATCCGTTGAGCTGCGGTACCTGCGCCAGCGCCAGCGCGCTGGCCTTGAGCAGCAGCACCGCGGGCAGCAGGCGGTCCACCGGGTCGCGTTCGGCGTTGTACGCGTCCAGCCAGGCCTGCGCGGCGGCGAAGTCGACCGTGCTCGACAGGTAGTAGTGCGGGATCTCGCGCTTGGAGCGGCCCATCGCGGCGGCGATGGCCGCGCGCATCTGCGCCGGGTCGAAGCCGCCGCGCGCCGCGCGTGCCGGCGCGGGCGCCGGCGCCACGGTGGAGCGCCGCGCGGGCGTGGCCGCCGCGCGTTCGACGTCGGCCAGCGTGACCGCGCCGTCCGCGCCGGTGCCGGCCAGCGTGTCGGCATCCAGCCCCAGTTCGGCCGCGCGGCGGCGCGCGACCGGCGTCACGCGGACGCGCGCGGAGCCGGCGGCCGGCGGCGCGGGCAGCGGTGCTGGCATCGGACGAGCCGCAGGCTCCTGCGTGGCCGCGGGCGGCGCAGTGAGCGGTGCTGCGGGCGGTGCAGCCGCCGGAGCGGCGACCGCGGCGACCGGTGCAACGGGCGGTGCCGTGCCCTCTCCCGCGGTGCGCACCCGCGCCAGCACCGCGCCCACCGGCAGGTCCTGGTCCAGCGGCGCCAGCTCGCCGATCACGCCGTCGAGAAAACACTCGACGTCGATCGCGCCCTTGTGTGTCTCGACCACCGCGACCACGTCGCCGGGCTTGACATGGTCGCCGGGCTTCACCAGCCATTGCACGACCTTGCCGGTCTCCATGTCGGCGCCGAGCGCCGGCATCGTGAAGTCCGCCATCGTCAGGCTTCCCGCCGCGCCGGCAGCAGCGCACGCGCGGCAGCCACGATGTCGTCCACGCGCGGCAGCGCGGCCTCCTCCAGGTGCGCGGCATAGGGCACCGGCACCTCGCGGCTGCACACCCGCCTGACCGGCGCGTCCAGTTCGTACAGCGCCTCCTCGGCCAGCCGGGCCGCGATCTCGGCCGACAGCGAGCCGCTCTTCCAGCCTTCGTCGACGATGACCACGCGCCGCGTGCGCGTCACCGACCGCAGCACCGTGGGCATGTCCAGCGGGCGCAGCACGCGCAGGTCGATCACCTCGGCCTCGATGCCGTCCTTCGCCAAGGCCTCGGCCGCGGCCAGGCACTTGGGCAGGCTGTTGCCATAGGTCACCAGCGTGAGGTCGCGGCCGGCGCGGCGGACCCTGGCGCGCTCGATGTCGACCGCGGTCACCGCCGGGTCCAGTTCACCCTCGGTGTTGTAGAGCACGATGTGCTCGAAGATCAGCACCGGGTTGGGGTCGGCCAGCGCGGCGGCGAGCATGAAGCGCGCATCCTCCACCGTGGCCGGCGCCAGCACCTTCAGGCCCGGGATATGCGCATACCAGCCCTCCAGGCTGTGCGAGTGCTGCGCCGCGAGCTGCCGCCCGCCGCCGGTGGCCATGCGGACGACCAGCGGCACCGCGAACTGCCCGCCGCTCATGTGCGGGAGTGTCGCCGCGTTGTTCATGATCTGGTCCAGCGCGAGCAGGCTGAAGTTGCAGGTCATGATCTCGACGATGGGCCGCAGGCCGGCCAGCGCGGCGCCGATGCCGATGCCGGTGAAGCCGTTCTCCGCCAGCGGCGTGTCGACGATGCGCTCGGGGCCGAATTCCTCGAGCAGCCCCTTGGTCACGGCGTAGCAGCCGCCGTACTTGCCGACGTCCTCGCCCATCACGAAGCAACGCGGGTCGGCGATCAGGGCATCGCGCAGGGCCTGCCGGCAGGCCTCGCGGTAGCTCATCTTCAGCGGCGCGTTCATGCCCGCGGCTCCACGCCCTGCTCCTGCACCACCGTGTCCATCAGCACGTGGCGCTCCAGGTCGTCCACCGGCTCCAGCGTGCCGGCCTCGGCGAAGGCCACCGCGGCGGCGATCTCGGTCGCCACGCCGGCCTCGATGGCCGCGACCTCGTCGCCGCTCAGCTGGTGGTTGGCCTCCATCCAGGCGCGCAGGCGCTGGATGGGGTCCAGCGGCTTCCAGGCCTCGACCTCCTCGCGCGTGCGGTAGGCCTGGGTGTCGAACATCGAATGCGCTCGGAAGCGGTAGGTGCGCGCTTCCAGGAAGAAGGGGCCGGCGCCGGAGCGTATGTGCTCGACCGCGCGCCGCGCCGCGGCCTCCATCTGCACCGGGTCCATGCCGTCCACGCGTTCGGCCGGCATGCGGTAGGCGCGTGCCTTGCGCCAGATCTCGGTCTCGACCTCGCTGGCTTCCAGCGGCACGCCCATCGCGTAGAGGTTGTTCTCGCAGACGAAGAGCACCGGCAGCTGCCACAGCTCGGCCAGGTTCATGGTCTCGTGGAAGACACCCTCGCCCACCGCCCCCTCGCCGAAGAAGCAGGCCGTGACTGCACCCGGGCGCAGCCGGCGGTCGGCCAGCGCGATGCCGGCGGCCAGCGGCAGCCCGCCGCCGACGATGGCGTTGCCGCCGTAGAAGCGCCGCGCGGCGTCGAACAGGTGCATCGAGCCGCCGCGGCCACGGCAGCAGCCCTCGGCCTTGCCCAGCATCTCGGCCAGCAGCGGCGCCATCGGCACGCCATGCGCCAGCGCCTGGCCATGCTCGCGGTAGGTGGCCACCACGGCGTCGCGCGCCGGGTCCAGTGCACTGCACACGCCCACGGCCACCGCCTCCTCGCCGTCGTACAGGTGCAGGAAGCCGCGGATCTTCTGCGCCTGGTACAGCTCCACGCACTTGGCCTCGAAGCGGCGGATGCGCAGCATCTGCCGCCACAGGTGGTGCAGGTGCGCGCGGTCGAGGTGGATCTTCTCGGTCATGACCCGCGCCTACCTCTTCTCGTCGCTCTCGAGCGTGGACAGGTCGCCCTCGGGCAGCCCGAGCGCGCGCGCCTTCAGCAGCCGGCGCATGATCTTGCCGCTGCGCGTCTTGGGCAGGTTGGCGCGGAACTCGATCGCCTTCGGTGCCACCGCGGCGCCCAGCCGCTTGCGCGCGTGGCCCAGCAGTTCGCGCATCAGCGCCTCGCTGGCCTGGAAGCCGGGCTTGAGCGCGACGAAGGCCTTGACGACCTCGCCGACCGTCTCGTCCGGGATGCCGATGACGCCGGCCTCGGCCACCGCCGGGTGCTCGATCAGCGCGCTCTCGACCTCGAAGGGCCCGATCAGGTGCCCGGCCGACTTGATGACGTCGTCGGCGCGGCCGACGAACCAGAAGTAGCCCTCGTCGTCGACACGCGCAAGGTCGCCGCTCAGGTACCACTCGCCGTCGAAGCACTTCGCGTAGCGCGCCTCCTCGTGCAGGTAGCCGCGCATCATCGAGGGCCAGGGCGCCTTCAGCGCGAGTTCGCCTTCCACGCCGGGGCCGACGGGGTGCAGGTGGCCGTCGGCGCCGCGCTGCACGATGGCCGCCGTGATGCCCGGCAGCGGCTGCCCCATCGAGCCGGGCTTGATGTCCAGCGCGGGCAGGTTGGCGATCATGATGCCGCCGGTCTCGGTCTGCCACCAGTTGTCGTGGAAGGGCAGCCCGAAGGCCTGCTGGCCCCAGACCACGGCCTCGGGGTTGAGCGGCTCGCCGACGCTGGCCATGAAGCGCAGCGCCGAGAGGTCGCGCCCGGCCAGCGGCTCGGTGCCCAGGCGCATCATCATGCGGATGGCCGTCGGCGCCGTGTACCAGACGCTCACGCGCTCGCGCTCGAGCACCTCGTACCAGGTCGCGGCGTCGAACTCGGCCTCGACGACGACGCTGGTCACGCCGCAGACCAGCGGCGCGATGAGGCCGTAGCTGGTACCGGTGACCCAGCCGGGGTCGGCGGTGCACCAGTACACGTCGTCCTCATGCAGGTCGAGCGCATAGCGGCCCGTCATCGCATGCGCCAGCACCGCCTCGTGCACGTGCTGCGCGCCCTTCGGCCGGCCGGTGGTGCCGCTGGTGAAGTGCAGCAGGCTGGGCGACTCCGGCGGCGTCGGCGGGATCGTCCAGGTGGCCGCCTGCGCATCGACGAGCGTGGCCCAGGCATGCACGCCCGGGTCGTCCAGCAGTGCCGCCGGCACCTCGCCGACCAGCACCACGTGCGCCAGCCGCGGCAGCCGTTCGCGCAGTGCCCGCAGCTTGCGCTGGTAGAGCTCCGGCGTGGTGACGACGAGCCGTGCGTCGCCCATCTCGCAGCGCGTGGCGATCGGCTCCGGCCCGAAGGCCGAGAACAGCGGCGTCACGACGCAGCGCGCCTTGAGCGCGCCGAGCATCGCGACGTACAGCTCGGGCAGCCGGCCCATCAGCACGAAGACGCCGTCGCCGGCGCCCAGCCCCAGCGCAGCCAGCGCATTCGCAAAACGGCTGCTCGCCGCGGCGAGCCCGGCATAGCTGAGGTCGATCTGCTCGCCACCCTTGCCGATCCAGCGCAGCGCGGTGCGCGCGCCGCGGCCGTGCAGCAGGTGGCGGTCCACCGCCTCGTGCGCGATGTTGAGCCCGCCGTCGCCGGGCAGGCCGTCGAGCCAGCGGCGTGCGTCGCTCCAGCGGAAACGCCCGCGCGCCGCCGCCGGGTCGGCCAGGTTGGGCGGCCGCTTGAAGGCGGCCGGGTCCTTGACGATGCGCGGCCAGCGCGCCGGCGTGACGGCGCTCATCGGGCAGGTCCCATCGGTGGGTCTCCTCGCGGGCGGTCTCGCATCGCCGCGTGAACGCATCATCGGCAGCCCCCCTGCGCGGGGCCTTGAGCGAGGTCAAGCCGGCGCCCTGCGCCGGGCCTACCGGCTCAAGCCGGCAGCACCTCCAGGCCCCAGCCGCGCAGCGCCTCCTCCACGGCGTGCGCCAGCGCCGCCGGCGGCCGGTCGGTGTCCAGCACCTGCGCCCCTTCGTCGGCGGCCGGCGCGGCATGCACCCGCCACTGCATCGCGAGCACCGCAGCGTCGGCGTCGGACGGGTCCTGCTGTTGCGCCGCGCGCCGCGCCAGGCGATCGCGCAGCACCGGCTCGGGCGCGCTGCACCACAGGCCCAGGCAGGGCCGGCCGGCGGCGCGTGCGACCTCGCGCAGCGCCTCGCGCTCGGCGCGGTGCAGCAGCGCGGCGTCGACGACCACCGGCACCTCGCCGGCCAGGCCCAGCCGCGCCACCTCGGCCAGCCGCGCATAAGTGCGCGCATTGCCGTCGGGGTTGTAGAGCGTGGCCGGGTCGGCGGGCCGCTCGGTGGCGCGCAGGCCGTGCAGGCGCTTGCGCTCGACGTCGCTGCGCACGCGCACCGCGCCCAGCGCCTGCGCCAGCGCGAGCGCCACCGTGCTCTTGCCCGTGCCGCTGAGCCCGCCGGTCCACAGCAGCTGGGCCGGCGGCGGGAAGGCCAGTGCATGGGCCAGCGCGATGCGCCGCGCGGCCGTGGCGACGCCCTCGGCACGCGCAGCGGCCTCGGCCTGGCGCGCGCCGATCAGCGCCACCTTGGCGCGCACCAGCGCGCGGTCGGCGGCATACCAGCGCAGCAGCGGCAGGGCCTCGTGGTCGCCGCTGACTTCCAGCGTCATCCCCAGGAAGCGCCAGGCCAGGCGCGGCAGGCCATGGTCCAGCAGGTCCATGAAGGTGAAGGCCAGGTCGGCGGCGCGGTCGACATGGCGCAGCGCGGGGTCGAATTCGATCGCGTCGAAGAGCAGCGGCCGGCCCTCGTGCTGCACGATATTGCCCAGGTGCAGGTCGCCATGGCCCTCGACGACGGCGCCCTGCGCGCGGCGTGCGGCCAGGCGCGGCGCGAGCTCGGCGGCGCGCGCCGGGCCCCAGGCCGCCAGGCGTGCCAGCTGCCGCTGCGCCGCGGCCGGCAGTTCGGCGCCCGGCGCCGGGTCGGCCAGCGCCGCGAGCGTGTCGCGGTGGGCGGCCAGCGCGAGGGCCGGGTCGCCGTGGTGCGCGGGCGCCGGCGGCAGCGCGGCGTGGAAGGCGGCGACGACCCCGGCCAGCGCATCGACATGCGCTGCGGTGAGCGCGCCGCGCCTCGCCAGGCGGTCGTAGAGCTGCTCGTTGTCGAAGCGGCGCATCCACAGCGCCCAGTCCAGCACCGGGCCCTCGCCGCCGATGCGCGGCGCCTGCACGCTGCCGGTAACGGGCAGCACGTCGCGGTACAGCGCCGGCGCGGTGCGCCGGTTGATGCGCAGCTCCTCGCGGCAGAAGTGTTCGCGCTGCGCCAGCGTGCGGAAGTCCAGGAACCCCGGCGCCAGCGGCTTCTTCAGCTTCAGCGCCCCGGTGCCGGCCAGCAGCAGCGTGGAGATGTGGGTCTCGATGCGCTCCACGCGCGGCGGGTCCGGCAGCGGCTCGGGCCAGGCGCCGGGCGTGCGGCGGCGCAGTGCCTGCTCCAGCGCGTCGGCCAGCGCGCGGTGAGCCTGCAGCAAGCCCGCCCCGTCGTTCACGCCTTGTCGGCCGGGGCCGGCGGCGAGCGCGACAGCAAGGCGCTCAGCAGGTCCAGCGGCAGCGGCAGCACGACGGTGCTGGCACGGTCGCCGGCGACCTGCGTCATCGTCTGCAGGTAGCGCAGCTGCATCGCCTCGGGCCGGCGCGACAGCGTCTCGGCGGCCTCCAGCAGCGCCGCCGCGGCCTGCTTCTCGCCGTCGGCGTGGATGACCTTGGCGCGCCGCTCGCGCTCGGCCTCGGCCTGGCGCGCGATCGCGCGCACCATCGAGTCGTTGAGGTCGATGTGCTTGATCTCGACGTTGGTGACCTTGATGCCCCAGGCGTCGGTCTGCGCGTCGAGGATCTTCTGCACGTCCAGGTTCAGGCGTTCGCGCTCGGCCAGCATCTCGTCGAGCTCGTGCTTGCCCAGCACGACGCGCAGCGTGGTCTGCGCGAGCTGACTGGTCGCCATCAGGAAGTCCTCGACCTGGATGATGGCCTTGGCCGGGTCGACGACGCGGAAGAAGACCACCGCATTGACCTTGACCGAGACGTTGTCGCGCGAGATCACGTCCTGCGGCGGCACGTCCATCGTGACCACCCGCAGGTCCACGCGCACCAGCTGCTGGATGCCCGGCACCACGATCACCAGGCCCGGACCCTTGACCTTCCAGAAGCGGCCGAGCTGGAACACCACGCCGCGTTCGTATTCGCGCAGGATGCGCAGCGCGCTGAGCGCCAGCGCGAGCAGCAGCACGATCAGGCCCGACAGGCCGATGGGAAGATCGAACGTCATGGAGTGGCTCCTGGGATCCGGGATCTTGCCGACGGACCGTCGAGGGGCACGACGTGCAGCGTCAGCCCTTCGACGGCCACCACGCGCACCGCCTGCCCGGGCTGCAGCGGGGTCTCGCTGCGCACGCGCCAGCGCTCGCCGTGCAGGTGGGCCCAGGACTCGTCGGCTGCGACCGCGGTGACGGTGCCGACGCTGCCGGGCAGTTCCTCGGCGCCGCTGATCACGGGCCGGCGCCGCGCGCGCATCGCCATGCCGCCGGCCAGCAGCACGGCCGCCACCGACGTGGCGGCCAGCAGCAGCACCAGCGTCAGCGGCACCGCGAAGCCGGGCACCTCGCGGTCGAACAGCAGCAGCGCGCCGGCGACGAAGGCGAGCACGCCGCCGACGCCGAAGACGCCGAAGCCGGGCGAGAAGACCTCCGCCGCCATCAGCGCCAGGCCCAGCGCCAGCAGCGCCAGCCCCGCATAGTTGACCGGCAGCATCTGCAGCGCGAACAGCGCCAGCAGCAGGCAGATCGCACCAGTGACGCCGGCGACCCCGAAGCCCGGCGACGAGAACTCGAAGATCAATCCGTAGATGCCCAGCATCATCAGCACCAGCGCGAAGCTGGGGTTGGCGATCACCGACAGCAGGCGGTGGCGCGCATCGGGCAGCACCAGCGCATGCGCGAGGCCGGCGGTGGCCAGCGTGACGTCGGCCGACTGCACCCGCACCTTGCGGCCGTCGATGCGCTGCAGCAGCTGCGGCACGTCCTCGGCGATCACGTCGATGACGCTTTCGCGCAGCGCTTCATCGGCGGTGAGCGAGACCGCCTCGCGCACCGCGCGTTCGGCCCACTCGGCGTTGCGCCCGCGCAGCTGCGCGAGGCCGCGGATGAAGGCTGCCGCGTCGTGCACCTGCTTGGCACCCATCGCGTCGACCGGGGCGGCGGGATTTGCCGGCTGGGTCGGCGGGCGGTCCTTGCCTTCGGCACCTTCGGTCGGTCCGGACGACGGGTCGCGCGTGCCGCCAGGCCGGGTACCCGGCAGGCCGACCGCCACCGGCGTCGCCGCACCCAGGGTCGTGGCCGGCGCCATGGCGGCCACATGGGCGGCGTAAAGGATGTAGGTGCCGGCGCTGGCGGCGCGCGCACCCTCGGGTGCGACGAACACCGCCACCGGCAGCGGCGCCGCCAGCACGGCCTGGATGATCTGCCGCATCGAGCTGTCCAGGCCGCCGGGCGTGTCCAGTTCGACGACCACCAGCCGCACGCCCGCCTTCGCGGCGCGTTCGACCCCGCGCACCAGGTAGTCGGCGCTGGCCGGGCCGATCGCGTCGTGCACGCGCAGCACGGTCACCGGGGCAGGCGGGTCGGCCGCCGGCGCCGGGGCCAGCAACAGCAGCAGCAAGCCCCACGGCAGCAGCCAGCGCCACCAGTTCGGCGGCCTCGATGCGACAGCGCGCCGCGCCGGCGCACGCACCGGCGGGCCAGGGAATGCGTGGACAGGACGCACGGCCCAGACTACTGCGCGACGGCCCCGTGCACAAGCACACGACGCGGCAAGGGTGCTTGCCGGTTGATCGACGGCAATTCCCCAGGTCCCGCGGGTGTTAGGGTCGCCGCATTGGAGCGGCAGCCGCAGGCTGGTGTTCGATGCGCCTATGACCGACTTCGACCCCTGGCACAGCGCCCGCACGGCCGCCGACGTGCTGACGGCCCCGCAGGGCGGTGCCGACGCCGTGGCCGCGCGCCAGCGCGAGCGGCTGGCCGCGCTGCTGGAACACGCGCGGCTGCACACGCGGCTGCACGCCGAGCGCCTGCACGGCCTGCCCGCGCAGCCGCCGCTGGCCGCGCTGCCGGTGCTGGACAAGGCCACGCTGATGGCGCGCTTCGACGACGGCGTGGCCGACCCCGCGCTGACGCTGGCGGTGGTGCGCGACTTCGTCGCCGACCCGGCGCGCATCGGCACCCCGCTGCTCGAGCGTTATGCGGTCTGGGAGAGCTCGGGCACCAGCGGCCGGCCGGGGCTGTTCGTGCAGGACGCGCAGGCGATGGCGGTCTACGACGCGCTGGAGGCGCTGCGCCGGGCGCCGCGCGGTGCCGCGCCGGGCAAGGGCTTCGATCCGCTGGACCCCTTCGGCCTGTTCGACGCCTGGGGCCGCTGGGCCGCGCTGGGCGGCGCCGGCGACCGCTGGGCCTTCGTCGGCGCGATCGACGGCCATTTCGCCAGCCAGGCCTCGGTGCAGCGGCTGCGCCGGCTCAACCCCTGGCTGGCGCGGCAGCTGCGCAGCTTCTCGATCCTGCAGCCGCTGCCCGCGCTGGTGCAGCAGCTCAACGACTGGGCGCCCACCGTGCTGGCCACCTACCCGACCGCCGCCGCGATGCTGGCCGACGAGGCGCGGCGCGGCACGCTGCGCCTGCCGCTGCGCGAACTGCTGACCGGCGGCGAGACGCTGGGCGAGGCGGTGCGCCGGCATGTCGGCACGGCCTTCGGTTGCCCGGTGCACAACAGCTACGGCGCCTCGGAGTTCCTGACCATCGCGGCGGACTGTGCGCAGGGCCGGCTGCACGTCAACGCCGACTGGGTGATCCTGGAGCCGGTGGACGCGCAGGACCGGCCCACACCGGCCGGCGAGCTCTCGCACGACACGCTGCTGACCAACCTGGCCAACCGCGTGCAGCCGCTCCTGCGCTACCGCCTGGGAGACCGCGTGCGCGTGCTGCCCGGCCGCTGCGCCTGCGGCTCGCCGCTGCCGGCCATCGAGGTGCTGGGGCGGCACGACGACGTGCTGCAGCTGGCCGGCGCCGGCGGCCGCCGCGTGCCGCTGCTGCCGCTGGCGATCTCCACGGTGCTGGAGGACGAGGCCGGCGTCTTCGACTTCCAGCTGCTGCAGCGCGGACCACGCACGCTGGCGTTGCGCCTGGGCAGCGGCGCCGCCGCCGACGGCGGCGCGCTGGCGCGCTGCCGCCGGGCGCTGCAGGCCTTCGCGCGCGCGCAAGGCGCGCCCTCGCTGCGCGTGCTGGACGAGACGGCCGAGCCGCCGCTGCGCGGGCGCAGCGGCAAGGTGCAGCGGGTGGTGGCCTTGGCCGGCGCCCGATGAGGGCCTGACAGCGCCGGCGTCAGACCGCGCCGGCCACCCCCGCCGCGTGCGCCTGCTGGTCGGCGTGGTAGCTGCTGCGCACCAGCGCGCCCACGGCGGCATGCGTGAAGCCCATCGCCTGCGCCTCGCGCCCGAACATCGCGAAGGTGTCCGGGTGCACGTAGCGGCGCACAGGCAGGTGGTGGCCGCTGGGGGCCAGGTACTGCCCGATGGTCAGCATGTCGATGTCGTGCGCGCGCATGTCGCGCATGACCTGCAGGATCTCCTCGTCGGTCTCGCCCAGGCCCACCATCAGCCCGCTCTTGGTCGGCACGCCGGGGTGCAGGGCCTTGAACTTCTTCAGCAGGTTCAGGCTGAAGGCGTAGTCCGAGCCCGGGCGCGCCTCCTTGTACAGGCGCGGCACCGTCTCCAGGTTGTGGTTCATCACGTCCGGCGGCGCGGCCTTCAGGATCTCGAGCGCGCGGTCGTCGCGGCCGCGGAAGTCGGGCACCAGCACCTCGATCTGCGTGGCCGGGCTCAGCTCGCGCGTGCGCCGGATGCACTCGACGAAATGCGCCGCGCCACCGTCGCGCAGGTCGTCGCGGTCGACGCTGGTGATGACCACGTACTTGAGCTTCAGCGCCGCGATGGTCTTCGCCAGGTTCAGCGGCTCGGCCGCGTCCAGCGGGTCGGGCCGGCCGTGGCCGACGTCGCAGAACGGGCAGCGCCGCGTGCACTTGTCGCCCATGATCATGAAGGTGGCGGTGCCCTTGCCGAAGCACTCGCCGATGTTGGGGCAGCTGGCTTCCTCGCAGACGGTGTGCAGCTGGTGCTCGCGCAGGATCTGCTTGATCTCGTAGTAGCGGGTGCTCGGGCTGCCGGCCTTGACGCGGATCCAGTCGGGCTTCTTCAGCACCTCGGCCGGCACGACCTTGATCGGGATGCGCGAGGTCTTGGCCTGCGACTTCTGCTTGGCGGTCGGGTCGTAGGCGGGCGTGGAGGTGCTCATCGGCGCTGTCGCATCAGGGTTGACCCGCAGTGTACCGGCGGGCCTGACGGCACGCTGGCACGGGGTTCACTGCAGCCGGCGCTGCAGCGCGGCGGCCAAGCGGGCGGCGGCCTCGTCCCAGGTCGCCTCGACGCCCAGCGTGCGCAGGTCCACGGTGGACAGGCCCGGGTAGCCGCAGGGGTCGATGCGCGCGAAGGGCGCGAGGTCCATCGCCACGTTCAGCGCCACGCCATGGTAGGCGCGGTGCTGGCTGATCTTGATGCCCAGCGCGGCGATCTTGCCCAGCCCGGCGAAGGGATCGGCCACCGTCGCCGGCGGCGCGGCCAGCCGCGCATGGCCACAGGGGTCGTCCAGCCGCACGTAGATGCCCGGCGCACCGCGCACGCGGTGCCCGGTGACGCCGAAATGCGCCAGCGTCTCGACGACGGCCTCCTCGAGCCGGAAGACATACTCCTTGACGTAGATGCCGGCGCGACCGATGCGCCGCAGGTCCACCAGCGGATAGGCCACCACCTGCCCCGGACCGTGGTAGGTGACCTGGCCGCCGCGGTCGGTGCGCACGACCGGGATGTCGCCGGGTGCCAGCACATGCGCGTCGCGGCCGGCGATGCCCTGCGTGTACACGGCATCGTGCTCGACGAGCCAGAGCTCGTCCTCGGTGTCAGGGCCGCGCGCGAGCGTGAAGTCGCGCATCGCGGCTTCGGTCTCGGCGTAGGGGCGTCGGCCCAGGGTCAGCAGGCGCATCGTGTGGGCCAGTCTAGCGGGCTCGCCGCGCCGGGCTGGCATCATGCGACCGCGCCGGCACGAACCGTCCGCCCCGCCCGCGCCGCCCGAGTCCGACTGCCCACCATGTCCGAAGCCCCGCCGCCCCGTCCCGACGCTGCCGATGCCGTGCCGCCCGCACCCTCGCGCCACCCGCTGGCCGCGCTGCACGAGGTGGCGACGATGCGCGCGCGCGCCGCGGCGGTGCTGCGCTCGGTGGAGAACAACGTCAGCCTGTGGTTCCGGCTCGAGCGCGATGCGCTGCCGGCGCTGGCGCTGCAGCTCGCCGAGCGTCTCGAGGACCTGCACGGCCACGGGCCGCCGCCGCTGCCGAGCGTCTGGGACCGCTACGGCGCCGCCGGCGTGGACCGCGTGGCCGAGCTCGACGCCCGGCTTGCCGGCCGCAGCACCGAGGACGCGGCGCGCGCACGCGTCGACCTCGCCACCGTGAGCGTTCTGCTCGACGCCGACCCCGGCGAGCGCTGGCGCTACCGCGAGCGCGAGGAGATCGACCGCATGGCGCTGCCGCTGCAGCAGCGCGGCAGCGACGAACTGCTCGCCCTGCTGGACCGCGTCGCGGCGCGGCCGAAGCCGCCCGCGGGCGCAGCGGCGGCAACACCGGCTTCCGGCCCCCAGGCAGCGGACGGGCCGGGGACCGGGGAGGCGGTGCCCGAGCCGC
>CAZUPH010000039.1:0-11023 GCA_964621995.1 uncultured Rubrivivax sp.
GGGCGCTGCGTCGGTCAGCGGCGTGGGCAGCGTCGGGCCGGCCTCCTCGCCGTCGGCGACCTCGGTCAGCAGCGCGGCGGCACTGCGCACCAGCGGCCAAGCCAGCGTGGCGCCGGTGCCGTCGGTGCTCTCCATGCCCAGCTCGAGCAGCGCCGAGGCGCGGAACAGGTTCAGTGCCTGGTCCAGCCCGAGGTGAGCGTGGCTGCGGCAGAAGACGCAGTAGTCGGTGACCGGCTGCGCGATGCGCGCGGCCAGCATCAGCGCGGCGCAGGCCGGCAGGCCGTCGATCATCAGCAGGTGGCGCTTGCTGGCGGCCATCAGCATCACGCCGACCATCACCGCGACCTCGAAGCCGCCGAAGGCCGCCAGCACCTCCACCGGGTCGCTGACGTCGCGGTGGCGGCCCTGTGCGCCCTGCAGCACGACGAGCAGGTGCGCGAGCTCGTCGCTGTCCATCTGCGGCCCGGAGATGACCAGGTCGCGCAGCGGGCAGTCGGTGAGCCGCGAGAGCACCAGCGCCGCGCTCTCGTGCGCACCCACCCCGACGCCGGCCAGCACGGTGACGTTGCCGCGCAGCTTGTCGCCGATCTCCATGCCGGCGCGCATCGCGGCATGCGCCTGCTCCAGGCTCATCGCCTGCGCGACGCGCGCATTGCGCGTGCCGTGCGCGATCTTGCGCATCAGCAGCCGGTCGTGCGGCGCCAGGTTCTCGGCCATGCCGCAGTCCACCACCGTGAGCTCCAGCTGCTGCGTGCGCGCGAACACCGTCAGCGGCAGCTGGTTGGCCAGCAGCATGCGCACCGTCTCGTGCGTCGGCCGGCCGGCCAGCGCGCCGGTGCCCTGGATGCCGTCCACGGCCAGCCCGTGGTCGGCTGCGAAGACGAGCAGCTGCGGGTCGCGGAAGCGCGGCTTGAGCGTGTTCTGCATCAGCCCCAGGCGCACCGCCAGCGGCTCCAGTTCGCCCAGGCTGCCGCCGACCTCGTTGCGGCGCTGCAGCTTGTCGCGCAGCGCCTTCTCCAGCAGCGGGTTGGTGGTCGGCGCGACCAGCGAGCGGGCGGTGGACATGGGGCGCGAGTGTAGCGAGCGGCCCCGTCGCGCGGGCGCGTCGTTTCAGGCCAGGAACAGCGAATACACCGGGTTCGCGGTCTCCTCCACGCAGGGGTAGGCCAGCGTGCGCAGGAAGGCCGCGAAGGCCGCGTCGTCGCCGGCGGGCACCTGCAGCCCGACCAAGATGCGGCCGTAGTCGGCGCCCTGGTTGCGGTAGTGGAACAGGCTGATGTTCCAGGTCGGGTGCATGGTCGCCAGGAAGCGCATCAGCGCGCCCGGCCGCTCCGGAAACTGGAAGCGGAACAGGCGTTCGTTGCGCGCCAGCTCGCTGCGCCCGCCGACCAGGTGGCGCACATGCTCCTTGGCCAGCTCGTCGTCGGTGAGGTCCAGCGTCGCGAAACCCTGCTTCACGAACTGGCGCGCGATGCGCGCCGCCTCGTCGCGGCGGCTGATCGCCAGGCCGACGAAGACATGCGCGAGCCTGGCGTCGCTGATGCGGTAGTTGAACTCGGTCACCGCGCGCGGGCCGATCAGCTCGCAGAAGCGGCGGAACGAGCCGCGCTCCTCGGGGATCGTCACCGCGAACAGCGCCTCGCGCTGCTCGCCGAACTCGGCACGCTCGGCGACGAAGCGCAGGCGGTCGAAGTTCATGTTCGCGCCGCAGGTGATGGCCACGAAGGTGCGGCCCTTGCAGCGGTGCTGCTCCACGTACTGCTTGATCGCCGCCACGCCCAGGGCGCCGGCCGGCTCGAGCACGCTGCGCGTGTCCTGGAACACGTCCTTGATGGCGGCGCAGACGGCGTCGGTGTCGACGACCACGTAGTCGTCGACCAGCTCGCGCGCCACGCGGAAGGTCTCCTCGCCGACGCGCTTGACCGCGGTGCCGTCGGAGAACAGGCCCACGTCGGCCAGCGTGACGCGGCGGCCACGGCGCACCGACTGCAGCATGGCGTCGCTGTCGGCGGTCTGCACGCCGATGACGCGGATCTCCGGCCGCACCGCCTTGATGTAGGCGGCCACGCCGCTGACCAGCCCGCCGCCGCCGATGGCCACGAAGACGGCGTCGATCGGCCCCTGGTGCTGGCGCAGGATCTCCATCGCCACCGTGCCCTGCCCGGCGATGACGTCCGGGTCGTCGAAGGGGTGGACGAAGGTCAGTCCCTGCTCGTGCTGCAGCCGCTGTGCGTGCTCGGCGGCGTCGCTGTAGCTGTCGCCGTGCAGCACGACCTCGCCGCCCAGCGCGTGCACCGCATCGACCTTCAGCCGAGGCGTCGTCACCGGCATCACGATCACGGCGCGGCAGCCGAGTTTCTTCGCCGCCAGCGCCACGCCCTGCGCGTGGTTGCCGGCCGAGGCGCAGATGACGCCGCGCGCCAGCGCCGGCGCATCCAGGTGCGCCATCTTGTTGTAGGCGCCGCGCAGCTTGAAGCTGAAGACGCTCTGCTGGTCCTCGCGCTTGAGCCACACCTGGTTGGCCAGCCGCCGCGACAGCGAACGCGCGGGCTCCAGCGCCGTCTCGCGCGCGACGTCGTAGACCCGGGCGGTCAGGATGCGCTGCAGGTAGCCGCTGGCGATGCGCTGCGCCTTGCGCCCGGGCGGTGCCGGCTGCGATGCGGGGGTCTCGGCCTGCGGCGGCGCGGCGGCGGGGTCCGGGGTGCGCGGGCCAGCGGGCATCGGATGGCGGAGCATGGTGAAGGGGCGCCGATGATAAGGTTCCCCCCGACTCCCCGGCGCGGCCCGCGCCGGGGCAAAAAAACGGCCCGGCGCCCTTGCGGGCCCCGGGCCGAATCCACCATTGATGGAGGTGGAGGAGACAATCGGCGGGGGCGACTGCGGCGTACATCGCGCCGTGCCCGACCCCCTTGCGAGGCAGTCTATCACCGCTTTGCTGCGGTGCAATATCCTCGCCCGTATGTCGTCGCGGTGCCGTTGCAGGGCGGCATCGCTCCCTCTCACCAGCCCTGTGCGCGGCGCGCCGCGGCGGGGCGCCGATCGAGGCTACGCGCATGGAATGCACCATCCACTGGACCCCGGGCACCGGCATGGGGTTCGTCGCCGAAACCGGCAGCGGTCACCTGCTGACGATGGACGGCGCGCCCGACGGCGGCGGCCGCAACCTGGCCCCGCGGCCGATGGAGACCGTGCTCGCCGGCACCGGCGCGTGCACGGCCTACGACGTGGTGCTGATCCTCAAGCGCGGCCGCCACGACGTGCGCGGCTGCACGGTCAAGGTGGACGCCGAGCGCGCCGCGACCGACCCGAAGGTCTTCACGACGATCCGCATGCACTTCACGGTGAGCGGCCGCGGGCTGCCGGCGACGGCCGTGGAGCGCGCGATCGCGCTGTCGCACGAAAAATACTGCTCGGCCAGCGCGATGCTGGCGAAGACCGCCGAGATCACGACCAGCTTCGAGCTCGTCGAGGCCTGAACGCCGGCTGCCGGATCGTCAGATCCGGTGCGCGGTGCTCGTCATCACGCGCGCCGCGGCGCGCATCGCCCAGCGCACCGGCGCCGGCAGTTCGGCGGCGCCGGCGGCCAGCGCGTCGTCGGCATGGCGGCGCTCGTCGTCCTTCATCGCCGCGACGATGGCGCGCGAGCGGCGGTCGGCCTCGGGCAGGCGCGAGAGATGGCCGGCGAGGTGTTCCTCGACCTGGCGCTCGGTCTCGACGACGAAGCCCAGGCTGGTGCGGTCGCCCAGGCGGCCGGCCGCCAGACCGATCGCGAAGGCGCCGGCGTACCACAGCGGGTTGAGCCAGCTCGGGCGGTCGCCCAACTCGTCCAGCCGCTGCTGCGTCCAGGCCAGGTGGTCGGTCTCCTCGCGCGCGGCGCGATCCATCGCGCGGCGCAGTTCGTCGCTGCGCGCGGTCAGCGCCTGCGCCTGGTACAGGGCCTGGGCGCAGACCTCGCCGACGTGGTTCACCCGCATCAGCGCGCCGGACAGGCGGCGCTGCTCGGCGTCCAGGTCGTCGGGCAGGTCGCGCGTGGCCGGGTTGGGGCGCGCGGCGTGCACCGCGCCGCCCACGGTGCGCAGCGCGTTGTCCACGCTGACGAGCAATCGATCGGTCAGGTTCATCGTCGTGCACAATAGCGCATCCGGCGCGGCTGCTGTCGCCTGTGCCGGCGCCTGTATCGCGTTGTTGCCAGACAACATCTGAACCGGTTTTGCGGGCCAATCCTTGGCAAGCGCCGGACCCGTCTGGTGCAATACGTCCAGCTTCCGCTGAGGAGGTTGGCCTGATCAGCCCACTGCCTGCCCTTCGTGGTTCAAGCGGGTGACTCATCCCACGATCGGGACCTCTGTTTCAACCTAGGAGATAGTTGCAATGAAAAAATCTCTGCTCGCCCTGGCTGCGCTGACGGCGTTCGCGGGCGTCGCTTCGGCCCAGTCGTCGGTCACCCTGTTCGGCGTGGTGGACCTGGCGGCGCGCAATGTCAAGGAAAGCACCGGCTCGCTGAAGACCCTCAGCACCAACGGCATGGGCTCCAGCCGCATCGGCTTCCGCGGCGTCGAGGATCTGGGTGGCGGCCTGCGTGCCGGCTTCTGGATCGAGGGCGACTACTCGGCCGACACCGGCGGCGGCCCCGCCGGCGCCCCTGGCGACACGGCCAACCCGCAGACCTGGCAGCGCCGCTCCACCGTCAGCCTGATGGGCGGCTTCGGTGAAGTGCGCCTCGGCCGTGACTACACGCCGGACTTCTGGAACCACACGGTCTTCGATCCGTTCGGCACCAACGGCGTGGCCAGCTCGCTGAACATCTGGTCGACCGTCGGCAACGCCGCGACGACCTCGGTGCGTGCGAACAACACCATCGGCTACTTCCTGCCGGGCGGCCTGGGTGGCCTGTACGGTCAGGTGCAAGTGGCGGCTGGTGAAGGCGCGGGCGGCAACAAGCACCTGGGCTTCCGCGTCGGCTACGCGGCCGGCCCGGTGAACGTCGCGTTCGCCTACGGCAAGACCGACATCCTGCCGAACCAGGACTGGAAGCGCATGAACCTCGGCGCGTCGTGGCGCCTCGGCTTCATGACCCTGATGGGCTACTACGTGAACGGCGACGGCTCCAACGGCCGCGAGATCACCCAGTACCTGGTCGGCGGCGTGGTGCCCTTCGGCGCCAGCCAGCTGAAGTTCTCGTACAGCAAGTCCGACGCCAAGGGCGGCACCCCGGCGCAGAACGCGCAGGACGCCACCCAGCTGGGCCTGGGCTACCTGTACAGCCTGTCCAAGCGCACGACGCTGTACACGCACTACTCGCGCGTCAGCAACAAGTCGGGTGCCAACTACACGGCTTCGGGCAGCGGCGTCCTTGCACCTCACGGCCTTGGCCAGAGCTCGACCGGCTACGAGTTCGGTATCAACCACTCGTTCTGATGCCCTCAGGCGCCTAGGGCGCCTGCTGCATCGGTCAAGAGGCCGCCTCCGGGCGGCCTTTTTCATTCCCGCCCGGCAGGCGATGCGGCACACCGCGGCGCCGCGGGTTGTCCCGTTTGCAGCCGGCAAGCGAATTGCGCATCATCGCGGGCTTTGCCGATGCTGGCGACCGGCCGCGCGGTGCCTGATTCCCTTCGATGCTCGCCTTCATCCTCCGCCGCCTGCTGCAGGCCGTCATCGTGATGCTGACGGTGGCCTTCATCGCCTTCATGCTGTTCCAGTATGTCGGCGACCCGGTCACCAACCTGCTGGGCCAGGACGCCACGCAGGACCAGCGCGAGCAGCTGCGCAAGGACCTGGGGCTGGACGAGCCCTTCCCGGTGCAGTTCGCGCGCTTCGTGGGCAATGCGGTGCAGGGCGAATTCGGCCTGTCGCTGCGCCAGGGCCGCAAGGTCTCGGCGCTGATCGCCGAGCGCTTCCCGGCCACCATGGAGCTGGCGCTGGCCGCCGCAGTCATCGCGCTGGTCGTCGGCGTGCCGCTGGGCGTCTACGCGGCGCTCAGGCGCGGGCGCTTCGGCTCGCAGGTCGCGATGACGCTGTCGCTGCTGGGCGTGTCGCTGCCGACCTTCCTGATCGGCATCCTGCTGATCCTGGTGTTCTCGGTGCAGCTGCGCTGGCTGCCCAGCTTCGGCCGCGGCGAGACCGTCGCGCTGGGCCCCTGGACGACCGGGCTGCTGACCTGGGACGGCTGGCTGCACCTGGTGCTGCCGGCCATCACGCTGTCGGTCTTCCAGCTCGCGCTGATCCTGCGCCTGGTGCGCGCGGAGATGCTCGAGGTGCTGCGCACCGACTACGTGAAGTTCGCGCGCGCCCGCGGCCTGCCCGACCGCGCGGTCTATTTCGGCCACGCGCTGAAGAACACCCTGGTGCCGGTGATCACGATCACCGGCCTGCAGCTGGGCAGCCTGATCGCCTTCGCGATCATCACCGAGACCGTCTTCCAGTGGCCCGGGATGGGCTTCCTCTTCATCCAGGCGGTGCAGTTCGCCGACATCCCGGTGATGGCGGCCTACCTGTGCCTGATCGCGCTGATCTTCGTCGTCGTCAATCTCGTCGTCGACCTGCTGTACTTCGCCGTCGACCCGCGGCTGCGCATCGAGAAGCCCACCGGCGGGCACTGATCCCATGAGCTCCCCACCCACCCCTGCCGTGCCCGCCGCCCCTGGCGCCTGGGCGCGCTTCCTCGACGGCGACGTCTGGCACAGCTTCAAGAATTCGCCGACCGCCATCGTCGCGGCGCTGATCGCCGCGCTGTGCATCTTCGGCTCGCTGTTCGCGCCCTGGGTAGCGCCGCACAACCCCTTCGACCTGGCGACGCTGAACCTGTCGGACGCCCGCCTGCCCCCGGCCTGGTCGGAAGAAGGCAGCCGGCGCTACCTGCTGGGCACCGATGATCAGGGCCGCGACATCCTCTCGGCACTGTTCTACGGCGCGCGCATCTCGCTGCTGGTGGGCTTCGCGTCGGTGATCCTGTCGATGATCGTCGGCGTCGCGCTGGGCCTGCTCTCGGGCTTCGCGGGCGGCAAGGTCGACGCCTTCATCATGCGCGTGTGCGACGTGATGCTGTCCTTCCCGAGCATCCTGATCGCGCTGCTGATCGACGGCGTGGGCCGCGCGATCTTCCCGAATGCCCACGACGAGCTGGCCTTCGGCGTGCTGATCGTCGCCATCGCGCTGTCGGGCTGGGTGCAGTACGCGCGCACCGTGCGCGGCAGCACACTGGTGGAGCGCAACAAGGAATACGTGCAGGCCGCGCGCGTGATCGGCGTGGCACCGGTGCGCATCATGGTCAAGCACGTACTGCCCAACGTGATGGGGCCGGTGCTGGTGCTGGCCACGATCCAGGTCGCCGCCGCGATCCTGACCGAGGCCACGCTGTCCTTCCTGGGCGTGGGCGTGCCGCCCACCAGCCCCAGCCTGGGCACGCTGATCCGCATCGGCAACGACTTTCTCTTCAGCGGCGAATGGTGGATCACCATCTTCCCGGGCGCGATGCTGGTGCTGATCGCGCTGAGCGTGAACCTGCTCGGCGACTGGCTGCGCGACGCCCTCAACCCCAGGCTGCGGTGAACGCCATGGCTGCACCGCTGCTGGAAGTGAAGCACCTGCGCGTCGAGTTCCCGACGCGCCGCGGCACGCTGCTCGCGCTGGACGACATCAGCTTCGACATCGCGCCCGGGGAAATCCTCGGCGTCGTCGGCGAGTCGGGCGCCGGCAAGTCGCTCACGGGCGCGGCCATCATCGGCCTGCTCGAGCCGCCCGGGCGCATCGCCGGCGGCGAGATCCGCCTTGCGGGCCAGCGCATCGACAACCTGCCCCACGAGCAGATGCGCACGATCCGCGGGCGCCGTATCGGCGCCATCTTCCAGGACCCGCTGACCTCGCTGAACCCGCTGTACACCATCGGCCGCCAGCTCGTGGAGACCATCCAGACCCACCTGCCGGTGGGTGCGGAGGAGGCGCGCCAGCGCGCGATCCGGCTGCTGCAGGAGACCGGCATCCCGGCGGCCGAGCAGCGCATCGACCAGTACCCGCACCAGTTCAGCGGCGGCATGCGCCAGCGCGTCGTGATCGCGCTGGCGCTGGCCGCCGAGCCGCAGCTGATCGTCGCCGACGAGCCGACGACGGCGCTGGACGTGTCGATCCAGGCGCAGATCATTTCGCTGCTCAAGCGGCTGTGCAAGGAGCATGGCGCCGCGGTGATGCTGGTCACCCACGACATGGGCGTGATCGCCGAGACCTGCGACCGCGTGGCCGTGCTCTACGCCGGCCGCGTGGCCGAGATCGGACCGGTCGGCGACGTGATCCACCGCCCCAGCCACCCCTACACCAAGGGCCTGATGGGCTCGATCCCCGCGATGGACGAGGACCGCGAACGCCTGCTGCAGATCGACGGCGCGATGCCGCGCCTGAACGCCATTCCCCCCGGCTGCGCCTTCAACCCGCGCTGCCCGCAGGTCATGGAGCGCTGCCGGCGCGACCGTCCGGACCTCATGGACGCCGGCGTGACGCGTGCCGCCTGCTGGCTGGTGCACGGAGGCGCCTCGTGAGCGCGCTGGTGGAGGTGCGTGACCTGGCCAAGACCTTCGACGTCTCGGCGCCCTGGCTCAACCGCGTCGTCGAGCGCAAGCCGCGGCAGTTCGTGCACGCGGTCGACGGCGTGTCCTTCGACATCGAGCGCGGCCGCACGCTGGCGCTGGTCGGCGAGTCCGGCTGCGGCAAGAGCACGGTGGCGCGGCTGCTGGTGGGCCTGTACCAGCCCACGCGCGGCAGCGTGCGCTTCGACGGCCAGGCCACCGACGCCGCGCGCGACGCCGGCGAGCTGCGCACGCTGCGCCGGCGCATGCAGATGATCTTCCAGGACCCCTACGCCAGCCTGAACCCGCGCTGGAAGGTGCTGGACATCGTCGGCGAGCCGCTGCGCGAGCATGGCCTGGTGCCGGGCGCCGATGCGCTGCGCGAGGAGGTCGGCCGCCTGCTGCAGGGCGTGGGCCTGGCGGCCGCCGACTGCGAGAAGTTTCCGCACCAGTTCAGCGGCGGCCAGCGCCAGCGCATCAGCATCGCGCGTGCACTGGCCACGCACCCGGAGTTCCTGGTCTGCGACGAGCCGACCTCGGCGCTGGACGTCTCGGTGCAGGCGCAGGTGCTCAACATCATGAAGGACCTGCAGCGCGAGCGCGGCCTGACCTACCTGTTCATCTCGCACAACCTGGCCGTCGTGCGCCATGTCTCCGACGAGGTCGGCGTGATGTACCTGGGCCGCCTCGTCGAGCTCGCGCCCAAGGCCGAGCTGTTCGCGCACCCGCGGCACCCGTATACGCGCATGCTGCTGGACGCGATCCCCGACATCCACATGAGCGGCCGCGCGCGCACGCCGGTGCAGGGCGAGGTGCCGAATCCGCTGTCGCCGCCCTCGGGCTGCGCCTTCCACCCGCGCTGCCCGCACGCCAATGCGCGCTGCAGCGCCGAGCGGCCTGCGCTGACCGTCTTCCACGGCATCCAGGTCGCCTGCCACGCGGTGCAGGAAGGCCGGATCTGAGGCCCCGTGCGGCCGCGGCCGCGGGCCTTCAGTCCGGCAGCAGGCGCTCGCGCGCGAACAGCTCGGCCGCCGACTCGCGCTCGCGGATCAGGTGCAGCTGCGCGCCGTCCACCATGAGCTCGGCGGCGCGCGGCCGCGTGTTGTAGTTGCTGGCCATCGTCATGCCGTAGGCCCCGGCCGACAGCACCGCCAGCAGGTCGCCGGGCGCGACGGCGAAGTCGCGGTCGCGGCCCAGCCAGTCGCCGGACTCGCAGACCGGGCCGACGACGTCCCAGCGCGGCGCGGGGCCATCGCGCAGCACGCAGGGCTCGATGCGCATCCAGGCCTGGTACATGGCCGGGCGCATCAGGTCGTTCATCGCGGCGTCGACGATGCAGAAGTTGCGCCCGCCCTCGGCGGTGCGGCCGGGCTTGAGGTACTGCACCTCGGTCAGCAGCACGCCCGCGTTGCCCACCAGCGAGCGGCCGGGCTCGAACAGGACCTCGCGGTCGCCGTAGCCGCGCGCGTCCACGCGCTCCAGCAGCCGGCGCACCAGCGCCTCGGCCGGCGGCGGCGCCTCGTCGGTGTAGGTGATGCCCAGCCCGCCGCCGAAGTCGATGTGTTCCAGGCGGATGCCAGCGGCCTCCAGGTCCGCGACGATGTCCAGCAGCCGCTCGGCGGCGTCCAGGTAGGGTTCGATCTGCGTGATCTGCGAGCCGATGTGGCAGTCGATGCCGACCACGCGCAGCCCCGGCAGCGCCGCCGCGCGCCGGTAGGCGGCCAGCGCGTCGCCATGCGCGATGCCGAACTTGTTGCCCTTCAGCCCGGTGGAGATGTAGGGGTGGGTGCCGGCGTCCACGTCCGGGTTGACGCGCAGGCTCACCGGCGCACGCAGGCCCATCGCGCGCGCGACCTCGTCCAGCCGCTCGAGCTCGCCCTCGCTCTCGACGTTGAAGCAGCGCACGCCCGCGGCCAGCGCCTGGCGCATCTCGGCGCGCGACTTGCCGACGCCGGAGAACACCACCCGGGCGGCCTGGCCGCCTGCCGCGAGCACCCGCTCGAGCTCGCCGCCGGAGACGATGTCGAAGCCGCAGCCGGCCTGCGCGAAGGTCTGCAGCACGGCGAGGTTCGAATTGGCCTTCATCGCGTAGCACAGCAGGTGCCGGCGGCCCTGCAGTGCGCGCTGGTAGCCGGCCAGCGCTTCGAGCATCGCGCGGCGCGAGTACACGTACAGCGGCGTGCCGTAGCGCCGGCCCAGTTCGGCCAGGTCGTGGCCTTCCAGGCGCAGCACCCCGCCTTCGCGGACCAGGTGGGGCGCGCCGGGCAGCGCGGCGGCCGTGGCCACGGCGCTCATCGCGCCGGCGCCGAAGCGGAGGACGCCGCCGTACTTAGGCTCTCCCGCCGCCAGGGTGGGCGTCGGGGCTGGGCCTCCCCCTTCCTCCCCCGCCTCGCAGCCCACAACAGCCAGGGCGACGCCGCCCAGGGCGGCCGCGGCGCTGGCCTGGAGGAGGCGCCGGCGCGACATCC
>CAZUPH010000039.1:11033-24733 GCA_964621995.1 uncultured Rubrivivax sp.
GCCGCGGCCGGCAGCGTCAGCGGACCCTTCTGCCCGCAACCCGCCAGCAGCGGCAAGGCCACCGCCCATGCCGGCAGGGTGGACACGACCCGCCTCGCTACACTCGTCCGCGACACTGCCTTCATGCGACCGGATTCTATGAGCACGCCCTCCGACGCCTGCCCGGCCGCGGCCACCCCGAGCGGGCTCGCCGACGCCGAATACCACCGCCTCACCGATGCCCTGCTCGCGCGCATCGAGGCCACCTGCGACCGCTGGCTGCAGGACGACGTGATCGACATCGACACGCAGCGCACCGGCGGCCTGCTGGAGCTGCTGTTCCCGGGCGGCAGCAAGATCGTCGTCAATACGCAGCCGCCGCTGCACGAGCTGTGGCTGGCGGCGCGAGGTGGCGGCTTCCACTTCCGCCACGTCGGCGGCCGCTGGCTCGACACGCGGGACGGCGGCGAATTCGCCGAGGTGCTGTCCCGGCACGCCAGCGAGCACGCCGGGCGCGCGCTGCGCTTCGACCTCGGCTAGGCGCCCCGTCAGCGACGGAACAGGTCGAGGATGCCGCTGCGCTCCTCGGCCGTCGGCGCCTGGGGAATCCGGTCCTCCAGGCCCAGGCTGGCGATGCCCAGGCCGCCGGAGAACTCCTCGTACACCCAGTACGGCCCCTCGCGCACGACACCGCCCGGCGGCGTGTACTCCTGCGCCGGCACGCCCTTGAGCGCGTGCTGCATGAACTCCATCCAGATCGGCAGCGCCAGGCCGCCGCCGGTCTCGCGGTCGCCGAGCTTCTTCGGGTTGTCGTGGCCGATCCAGACCACGGCCGTCAGCGTCGGCTGGAAGCCGGCGAACCAGACGTCCATCGAGTCGTTGGTGGTGCCGGTCTTGCCGTAGAGGTCCGGCCGCTTCAGCGTGGCCTGCGCACGCGCCGCGGTGCCGCTGCGCGTGACTTCCTGCAGCAGCGAGTCCATCACGAAGGCGTTGCGCGCAGGCAGCGTGCGCAGGCCCTCGTCGAGCTGCACCGGGCGCGCCTCCATCAGCAGCTTGCCGCGGTTGTCGGTGATGCGGCGGATCAGCTGCGGCGCGACGAGGTACCCGCCGTTGGCGAAGACGCTGTAGGCGGCGGCCATCTGCAGCGGCGTCACGGTGCCGGCGCCCAGCGCGATCGTCAGGTAGGGCGGGTGGCGCGCGGCCTCGAAGCCGAAGGACGACAGCCACTGCTGCGTATACCCCACCCCGGCGGCCTGCAGCACGCGGATCGAGACCATGTTCTTGCTCTTGGCCAGCGCCGTCTGCAGCGGCATCGGGCCCTCGAACTTGCCGTCGTAGTTCTTGGGCTCCCAGGGCTGGCTGCCGGTCTCGGCGGCGCTGAAGAACAGCGGCGCGTCGTTGACCACGGTGCCGGGCGTGAAGCCCTTCTCCAGCGCCGCGGAGTAGATGAAGGGCTTGAAGGCCGAGCCCGGCTGGCGCCAGGCCTGGGTGGCGCGGTTGAACTTGTTCTTGCCGAAGTCGAAGCCGCCGACAAGCGCGCGGATCTCGCCGTTGCGCGGGTCCAGCGCGACCACCGCGCCCTGCACCTCGGGCACCTGGGTCAGCGTCCAGTCGCCTCGCGGCCCCTGCATCGCGCGCACCACGGCGCCGCGCTGGATGCGCACCTTGGGCGCGGCGCGCGCCGACAGCCCGGAGGTCACCGGGCGCAGCCCGGCGCCGGTGACGGTGAAGGTGTCGCCGGACTGCAGCATCGCGACCACGCGCTGCGGCGAGGCCTCCAGCACCACGGCCGAACGCAACTCGCCGTTGTCCGGGTGCTCGGCCAGCGCCTGGGCGACACGGTCGTCGACCAGGTCCTCCTGCGCCGGCAGGTCCACGTAGGCCTCGGGGCCGCGGTAGAACTGGCGCAGCTCCAGGTCGATGAGCCCCTTGCGCAGCGCGCGCCAGGCCACCAGCTGGTCGGCCGCATTCACCGTCAGGTGCACCTGCAGGCCGCGCGTGTAGGCCTCGTCGCCGTACTGAGCGTAGACCAGCTGGCGCGCCATCTCGCTGACGAACTCGGCGTAGGTCGCACCCTCGACCTGCGTGCGGTAGCGCAGCGGCTGCGCCAGCGCCTGTTCGTGCTGCTCCTCGGTGATGAAGCCGGTCTCGAACATGCGGTCGATGATGTAGCGCTGGCGCTGCGTCGCCCGCCGCGGGTTGGCGAAGGGGTTGTAGGCCGAGGGCGCCTTCGGCAGGCCGGCGAGCATCGCGGCCTCGGCCACCGTGACGTCCTTGAGCTTCTTGCCGAAGTAGATTTCCGAGGCCGCCGCGAAGCCGTGCGCGCGCTGGCCGAGGAAGATCTGGTTCATGTACAGCTCGAGGATCTGGTTCTTGCCCAGCATCCCCTCCATCTTCAGCGCCAGCAGGATCTCGTAGATCTTGCGCGTGAAGGTCTTCTCGGTGGAGAGGTAGAAGTTGCGCGCCACCTGCATCGTGATCGTGCTGGCGCCCTCGCTGCGCGCGTCGCGCAGGTTGGCCAGCGCGGCGCGTGCCACGCCCTTGTAGTCGACCCCGCCGTGGCTGTAGAAGCGCGCGTCCTCGGCCGCCAGCACGGCGTCCTTCATGACCTGGGGGATCTCGGCGATCGGCGTGAAGTTGCGCCGCTCCTCGCCGAACTCGCCTATCTGCACGCCGTCCGCGGAGTACACGCGCAGCGGCAGCTTGGGCCGGTAGTCGGTCAGGCTGTCGATCGCCGGCAGGTTGGGGAAGGCCACCGCCAGCGCCACGCCCACCAGCAGCAGCAGCGCCAGCAAGCCGGCCAGCCCCAGCCCGCCGACCCAGGCGGCAGCACGCAGCAGCGGGCGCGCCCAGGGCGGCAGGCGGTGGGCGAGGGCTTGACGGCGCGGGGCCGGGTCGGGTTGCTCGGATGCGGACATAAAGATCCCGGCAGCCGGGCCGAAAGATTATAGGAAGGGGCCGCGCAGGCCCTTGCCCGCGTCCGGCGGGCCGGCCACAGCGGAGCCCGCGTGCAGTTTTCCACACCACTGCCAGCCATGATCGCCGATCCCGGCCCCCGGTTAGCGCGTTGTTTCAACTGCGCCGCCAGCGTGCTTGGAAGGCAACATACGCTCGGTGTTCCCGCACCATTTCTCTTTGGTGCACAAGGGTTTTGTTGCTAGGATTGAAGTGATTTCTTAACAAGCCGGGGGCATCCGGCGGCAGGTCGCGTGCGCGGCCGCCGCTGCCGGCGCAACGGGCTGGGGAGTCGGACCTTGGGTCTTCTGGACGCATTGCTGGGGCGCAAGCACCCACCCATGATCGGGTTGGACGTCAGTTCGTCCAGTGTCAAGCTGGTCGAGCTCGGCCAGACCGCCGGCGGCGAATTCGTGCTCGAGCGCTTCGCGGCCGAGCCCTTCGAGAAGGGCTGGATCACCGACGGCCAGATCGAGAAGTTCGACGAGGTCGCCGCGGCGGTCAAGAAGGTCGTCGCGAAGAGCGGCACCCGGACCAAGCAGGTCGTGATGGCGATGCCCCAGTCGGCCGTCATCACCAAGAAGATCATGCTGCCGGCCGGCCTGCGCGAGGAGGAGATGGAGCTGCAGGTCGAGTCCGAGGCCAACCAGTACATCCCGTTCTCGCTGGACGAGGTGAGCCTGGACTTCTGCGTCATCGGCCCGAGCCCGACCAGCGCCGGCGACGTGGAGGTCATGATCGCCGCCAGCCGCAAGGACCGCGTGCAGGACCGCCAGGGCCTGGCCGAGGCCGCGGGCCTCAAGCCGGTGGTGCTGGACATCGAGAGCCATGCCTCCCGGCTGGCGATGAGCCGCGTGGTCGCCGCGCTGCCCAACGAGGGCCGCGACGCGCTGGTGGCGCTGTTCGAGATCGGGGCCGACACCACCAGCCTGAAGGTGCTGCGCGACGAGGAACTGCTCTACGACCGCGACCAGGCCTTCGGCGGCAGCCAGCTCACGCAGCTCATCAGCCGCCAGTACGGCTTCAGCTTCGAGGAGGCCGAGGCCAAGAAGCTCAGCGGCGACCTGCCCGAGGACTACGAGAGCGCGATCCTGGCGCCCTTCGTCGACAGCCTCAGCCAGGAGATCGGCCGCGCGCTGCAGTATTTCTTCACCAGCACGCCGCACCACAAGGTGCACTACGTGATGCTGGCCGGCGGCACCGCCACGCTGCCCGGGCTGAAGGACCGCGTCACCGACCTCACCGGCTTCGCCAGCAGCGTCGTCAACCCCTTCGACCACATGCAGCTCGGCTCGGGCGTGCGCGAGGCGCGCGTGCGCCGCGAGGCGCCCTCGTATCTCACCGCCTGCGGTCTGGCGATGCGGAGGTTCGTGCAGTGATCCTGATCAACCTGCTGCCGCACCGCGAGGCCAAGCGCCGGCAGCGCAAGCGGGCCTTCTTCGTCGGGCTGGCGGCCTGCGCCGTCGCCGGCGTGGCCATCGTCGGCCTGTGGTACTCGGTGCTGATGCAGATGACCTCGGCGCAGGAGTCGCGCAACCAGTTCCTGAAGACCGAGATCGCGCGCCTGGACGCGCAGATCAAGGACATCGCCACGCTGCGCGGCGAGATCGAGGCCCTGAAGGCGCGCCAGAAGGCCGTCGAGGACCTGCAGACCGACCGCAACGTGCCGGTGCACCTGCTCAACGAGCTCGCGAAGCAGACGCCCGAGGGCGTGTACCTGACGACGATCCGCCAGACCGGCCAGGTCGTCGCGGTGACCGGCGTCGCGCAGACCAACGAGCGGGTCTCCGAGCTGCTGCGCAACACGCTGTACAACTCCGAGTGGCTGGAGAAGCCCGAGCTGGTCGAGATCAAGTCCTCGCAGCTGCAGACCGCCGCGCGCGACTCGCGCCGGCTGTACGAGTTCTCGATGCGCGTCTCGCTCAAGCGCCCGCAGGCCCCCGCCCCGGCCACCGCCGAGGCCGCGCCGCCTGCCGCCCGGCCCGTGGCGGCCGCCCCGCAATCCCGCTGAGCACCCGCCATGGCCAAGGCATCCACCCTGAACTACGAGACCACGTCGATGGGCGTGGTCGAGCAGGCGCGGTCGCAGTTCCGCAACCTGAACATGAACGAGCCCGGCCAGTGGCCGGTCCTGCCCAAGGCCGTCGCCTGGCTGCTGGCCGCCGTGGCGGTCGTCGCCGCCGGCTGGTTCGTGGTGCTCAGCGGCGCCACCGAGGAACTCGAGACCGCGCGCAACCAGGAGCCGCAGCTCAAGGACAGCTACCGCAACCGGCTCGCGCAGGCGGTCAACCTGGCCGAGCTGCGCAAGCAGAAGCTGCAGGTGCAGGAGTACGTGACCCAGCTCGAGAAGCAGCTGCCCGGCAAGGCCGAGATGGACGCGCTGCTGTCGGACATCAACCAGGCCGGCCTGGGCCGCGGGCTGCAGTTCGAGCTGTTCCGCCCCGGCCAGGTGCAGGTCAAGGACTACTACGCCGAGCTGCCGATCGCCATCCGCGTCAGCGGCCGCTACCACGACATCGGCAGCTTCGCGGCCGACGTGGCCAACCTCTCGCGCATCGTGACGCTGCAGAACCTGGCCATCGGGCCGCTGCAGGCGCGCGACAACACCAGCGGCCTGCTGGCCATGGACGCCACCGCGCGCACCTACCGCTACCTGGACGCCGCCGAGATCGCCGAGCAGCGCGCCGCCCAGCAGCGCGCCTCGCAGCAACGTCAGGGAGCCCGCCGGTGAAGCGCTCCGCCCCCCTCTCCGTGACGCGCACCGCGGTGCTCGCGCTGGCCGCCGTGCTGGTGGCCGGCTGCAGCGCCGAGCACGACGAGCTCCAGCAGTGGATGGAGCAGCAGCGCCGCGAGGCCAAGCCCAACGTGCCGCCGCTGCAGCCGCCGCGCAAGTTCGACCCCCAGCCTTACACCTCGGCACAAGCTGTCGAGCCGTTCAGCAACCAGAAGCTCAGCGTCGCCCTCAAGGCCGAGGCGCGGGGGCCGAATTCCCTGCTGTCGTCGGAGCTCAACCGGCGCCGGGAACCGCTGGAGTCGTATCCCTTGGACAGCATGATCATGGTCGGCAGCGTCAACAAGCTGGGACAGCCCTACGCGCTGCTGCGCGTGGACAACCTGCTGTACCAGGTCAAGGTGGGCGACTACCTGGGCCAGAACTACGGGCGCATCACGCGCATCGCCGAAACCGAGATCACGCTGCGCGAGATCGTCCAGGACGCCGCCGGCGAATGGATAGAGCGCCCCGCCACGCTGCAGCTGCAGGAGAGGGCGCGATGAGCACCCGCGAGGAGACCACCCCCATGTTCCACTGGCGCGCCCGATCCGCCGTCCTGGCCGCCCTGGCCGCCGTCGCCGCTCTGCTGGCCCCGCTGTCCGCGTGGGCCCAGAACGCGATCCAGTCGATCACCAGCTCCCAGCAGGCCGGCACCGAGGTCGTGCGCGTCGAGCTCGCGCAGCCGCTCACCGCCGTGCCCACGGGCTTCTCGGTGCAGGCGCCGCCGCGCATCGCGATCGACCTGCCGGGCGTGAGCAACGCGGTCGGCCGCAACAACGTCGAGATCAACCAGGGCAACCTGCGCTCGGTGAGCATCGCCAGCGCCGGCGCACGCACGCGGCTGGTGCTCAACCTGAAGCAGGCCTCGGGCTACCGCGCGCAGCTGCAGGGCAACGCGCTGCTGCTGGTGCTGGACGGTGGCGGCGCCGAGGTCGCTGCGGCCGCGCCGGCCACCGCTGCCGCCCCCGCCCCGACCTTCGCCGCGCCGCAGAACGCCGAGCCGCTGGCGCTGCGCGACATCGACTTCCGCCGCGGCACCGACGGCGCCGGCCGCGTCATCGTCAACCTGCCGAGCACGCAGGTCGGCGTGGACATCCGCCAGCAGGGCCAGAACCTGGTAGTCGAGTTCCTGCGCTCCACGCTGCCCGAGCAGCTGCGCCGGCGCCTGGACGTCTCCGACTTCGGCACCCCGGTGCGCACGGTGGCCACCTTCCAGAGCGGCGACCGCGTGCGCATGGTCGTCGAGCCCACCGGCTCCTGGGAGCACAGCGCCTACCAGAGCGACAACCAGTTCGTGCTGGAGGTGCGCCCGGTCAAGGAAGACCCGAACAAGCTCGTGCAGGGCCCCGGCTTCCAGGGCGAGAAGCTGAGCCTGAACTTCCAGAACATCGAGGTGCGCGCGCTGCTGCAGGTGATCGCCGACTTCACGAACTTCAACGTCGTGACCAGCGACACCGTCACCGGCACCGTGACGCTGCGCCTGAAGGACGTGCCCTGGGACCAGGCGCTGGACATCATCCTGCAGAGCAAGGGCCTGGGCGTGCGCAAGAACGGCAACGTGCTGTGGATCGCGCCCAAGGACGAGCTCTCCGCCAAGGAGCAGGCCGACCTCGAGGCGCAGAAGAAGGTGGCCGAACTGGAGCCGCTGCGCACCCAGTCCTTCCAGCTCAACTACACGAAGGCCGAGGAAGTCGCGCGCGGCCTGCTCGGGCAGACCCTCAGCCAGGGCGGCGCCGGCGGCAGCGCCGACAGCGCGCGCATCCTGTCGCCGCGCGGCACGGTCATCTTCGAGGGCCGCACGAACCAGCTGTTCATCAGCGACATCCCGAGCAAGCTCGAGGAGATCCAGGGCCTGATCGCCAAGATCGACGTGCCGGTGCGCCAGGTCCTGATCGAGGCGCGCATCGTCGAGGCCGACGACACCTTCGGCCGCTCGCTGGGCGTCAAGTTCGGCGGCGCGGACCTGCGCGGCATCCGCGGCGGCACGCCCGGCTGGAGCGCCGGTGGCGACAACCGCATCCTGCCCGGCTCGAACTACAACGCGATCGGCGCGCAGGCCCTGCAGGGCGGCGCCTACGACTACGGCCAGACGCCCTTCGTCAACCTGCCGGCCAACACCAGCAGCTTCGGCGGCGCCGCGGCGGCGACCTTCGCGCTGAGCCTGTTCGGCGCCACCGCCAACCGCTTCCTGAACCTGGAGCTCTCGGCGCTGGAAGCCGAGGGCCGCGGCAAGATCGTCTCCAGCCCGCGCGTCATCACCGCCGACCAGGTCAAGGCGCTGATCGAGCAGGGCGAGGAGCTGCCCTACCAGGCCGCCACCTCCAGCGGCGCGACTCAGATCCAGTTCCGCAAGGCCAACCTGAAGCTGGAGGTGACGCCGCAGATCACGCCCGAAGGCAACGTGATCCTCGACGTGGACGTCAACAAGGACAGCGTGGGCCGCAGCACGGTGGCCGGCTTCGCGATCGACACCAAGCACGTCAAGACGCAGGTGCTGGTGGAGAACGGCGGCACGGTGGTCATCGGCGCCATCTTCACGCAGACCGACCGCGACACGGTCAACAAGGTCCCGCTGCTGGGCGACATCCCGGTGCTCGGCCACCTGTTCCGCAACCGCGTGCGCGAGTCGAACAAGACCGAACTGCTGGTCTTCATCACGCCGAAGATCGTGACCGACCGCTCGGCGGCGCGCTGAACGAGCCCCGCCCCGAGCCCGCGGCCCCAGGGAACGCAACATGACGACATTCCAACGGTTCATCTCGATTGCCGCGCTGCTGGCGCTGGCGGCCTGCGGCGGCGGGGGCGGCGACAAGGGCAGCTCGCCCTTCGGCCCCAACGACCCGGGCAACCCGGGCACGCCGCCCGGCACGCCGGTCGCAGCGGACATCTCGCTGACGCTGTCGGCACCCACGGTGCGCAACTCCGGCACCGAGACCGTCACCGCCACCGTCACCGCAGTCGACGTCAACCGCAACACCGTGGCCGGCATCCCGGTCACGATCAGCGTCAACAACGGGGCCACGATCCAGGTCTCCGGCTCGTCCACCAGTTCGGCCGGCGTCGTGACCGGCGTCGTGGGCATCGGCGCCGACCGCAGCAACCGCACCGTCACCGTCACCGCCACCAGCGGCACGATCACGCGCCAGGTGGCCGTGCAGGTGGTCGGCACGCGCGTGACCGCCACCGCGGTGCCGGCGGCGCTGGCCCCGGCGGAAGCCGGCCGCGTGCAGTACCGCGTCGTCGATGCCAACGGCAACCCGCTGTCCGGCGTGCCGATCACGATCACCGGCCCGGCCGGTGCGACCAGCAACGCCACGACCGGGCTCAACGGCGACTACGAATACAGCTACACCGCGCCCACGGCGGCCGGCAGCCTGGACATCGTGGCGTCGGCGGGTGGCGTCGAGAACACCACCACGGTGCTGGTGCAGTCCGGCCCCAGCACGATCCCGACGGTGCCCCCGGGCACGGTGCGCTCCGCCACCGTGCGCGCCACGCCCAGCGTGGTGCCCGTCAACGCCGTCGGCTCGCAGACCAACCGCGCCGAGGTGCGGGCGCTGTTCGTCGGCAACAACAATGCGCCGGTGCCGAACGTGCGCGTGCGTTTCGACCTCGCCGGCGACGCCAACTCCATCGGCGGCGAATTCAGCACCGGCAGCACGCTGGTCTACAGCGACGCGAACGGCGTGGCGCAGTCGGCCTACATCGCCGGCACGCGCTTCAGCCCGACCGACGGCCTGACCATCCGCGCCTGCTGGGGCAACACCGACGCCGAGGCCAACGCCTGCACCAACCAGGCGACGACCACGCTGACGGTGATCTCCGACGCGCTGTCGGTCAGCATCGGCACCGACGAGCTGGTCGTGCTCGGCGACCTGACCTACACCAAGCGCTTCGTCGTGCAGGTCAACGACTCCTCGGGGCTGGCCAAGCCCGACGTGCAGATCAGCCCGCTGCTGGACCTGCCCTCCTACGCCAAGGGCCGCTACATCTACGACGGCAGCCTCTGGGTGCAGAACGTCAGCACGGCCGGCTGCGGCAACGAGGACATCAACCGCAACGGCGTGATGGAGGTCTACTCCAACGGCGGCGTCGAGGACGCCAACGGCAACGGCCAGCTCGACCCGCGCAAGGCCGACGTCGTGGTCTCGTTCGACGGCCCCAGCCGCACCAATGCCGCGGGCCAGGTCATCCTGCGCGTCACCTACCCGCGCAACTACGGCTCCTGGGTGCAGTTCCGCCTGGACGTGGCCGCCGGCGGCGTGTCCGGCACCGAAGGCCGCGCCAGCTTCAACGGCACCTTGCCGGTGCCCTTCACCGCGCTGCAGGCGCAGAGCTCGCCGGCCTTCGTGCTCAGCCCCTACGGCACGGCGGTCAGCGGCTTTACGGCGGTGACCACGCCCCAGGGCGTAAGCGCCTCGCTCTGCACCAACCCGAACTGACGGGGCGCGCGGGCCCATGCGTCTGGCCCTCGTCGGCATGCCCGGCTGCGGCAAGTCCACGGTCGGGCGCCACCTGGCGCGGCAGCTCGGCCTGCGTTTCGTCGACAGCGATGGCGAGATCGAGCGCCGCATCGGCATGCCGATCAAGGACTACTTCGCCGCCCGCGGGGAGGACGCCTTCCGGCAGGTCGAGCAGGACGTCATCGAGGAGCTCAGCGCCCTGGACGGCGTGGTGCTCGCCACCGGCGGCGGCGCGGTGCTGCGGCCGTCCAACCGCGACGCGCTGCACTCGCGCATGCACGTCTTCTACCTGCGCTCGTCGCCCGAGGAACTGCACCGCCGGCTGCGCCACGACACGCACCGCCCTCTGCTGCAGGTGGCCGACCCGCAGCGCCGGCTGCGCGAGCTGTACCGCGAGCGCGACCCGCTGTACCGGCGCACCGCGCATTTCGTGGTCGAGACGGCACGGCCCTCGGTGCCGGGGCTCATCGGCATGGTGCTGATGCAGCTGGAACTGGCCGGGCTGGTGCCGGCCGACCGCGTGCCGGCGACGATCGGCCACGCCTGAACGCCTGAGAGGCCTCCGGCGGCCCGGCCGGGCCGGCGCGGCATACTCGGCGCCATGAGCCCCGGCGCCCCGCCCTCCCCCGCCATCGCAGGCCTGCAGACCGTCACGGTCGCCACCCCCGGCCACCGCTACGACATCCTGATCGGCACCGGCCTGCTGGCCGAACCCGCGGCCTGGGGCGGCCTGCCGCGCGCCGCGCAGGCGGTCATCGTCAGCAACCCGACGGTGCTCTCGCTGCACGGCGCGGCGCTGGCCGCGGCGATCGCGCCGCACTTCCGCAGCGTCTCCACCGTCTCGCTGCCCGACGGCGAGCAGCACAAGGACTGGGCCTCGCTGGAGCTCGTCTTCGATCACCTGCTGGCCCGCGGCTGCGACCGGCGCACGGTGCTCTTCGCGCTGGGCGGCGGCGTGGTCGGCGACATGACCGGCTTCGCCGCCGCGACCTACATGCGCGGCGTGCCCTTCGTGCAGGTGCCGACCACGCTGCTGGCGCAGGTGGACAGCTCGGTCGGCGGCAAGACGGCGATCAACCATCCGCGCGGCAAGAACATGATCGGCGCGTTCCACCAGCCGGTGCGCGTGATCTGCGACCTGGCGACGCTGAACACGCTGCCCGAACGCGAGCTGCGCGCCGGCCTGGCCGAGGTCATCAAGTACGGGCCGATCGCCGATGCCGCCTTCCTGGACTGGATCGAGGCGAACCTCGGCGCGCTGCTGGCGCGCGAGCCCGCCGCGCTGGCGCAGGCGGTGCGCCGCAGCTGCGAGATCAAGGCCGAGGTGGTCGGCGAGGACGAGCGCGAGGCCGGGCTGCGTGCGATCCTCAACTTCGGCCACACCTTCGGCCATGCCATCGAGGCCGGGCTCGGCTACGGCCGGTGGCTGCATGGCGAGGCGGTGGCCTGCGGCATGGTGATCGCGGCGCGGCTGTCGGCGGAACTGGGGCTCGTGAGCGCCGACTTCGCAACGCGCCTGCGGGCGCTGGTGCAGCGCGCCGGGCTGCCCGTCGTGGCTCCCGAGCTCGGCGGCAGCGCACGCTGGCTGGAGCTGATGCGCGTGGACAAGAAGGCCGAGGGCGGCGAGATCCGCTTCGTCGTCGTCGAGACCCCGGGCCGCGCCGCGCTGCGGCCGGCGCCGGACGCGCTGGTGGCGCGCGTCATCGAGGCCTGCAGCGCGGCATGAACGGCGCGCTGGCGCCCTGGGCCTGCGACCCGCGGCGCTCGCGCGGGCGCCGCATCGCGCAGCCGCCGGCGCCGCCGCGCAACGAACACCAGCGCGACCGCGACCGCATCGTGCACAGCACGGCCTTCCGGCGCCTGGTCTACAAGACGCAGGTCTTCATCAACCACGAGGGCGACCTGTTCCGCACGCGGCTGACGCATTCGCTGGAGGTCGCGCAGCTCGGGCGCTCGGTGGCGCGTGCGCTGGCGCTGAACGAGGACCTGGTCGAGGCGATCGCGCTGGCGCACGACCTGGGCCACACGCCCTTCGGCCACGCCGGGCAGGACGCACTGCACGAGTGCATGCGCGAGCATGGCGGCTTCGAGCACAACCTGCAGAGCCTGCGCGTGGTGGACCGGCTGGAGGTGCGCTACCCGGCCTTCGACGGCCTGAATCTGACCTTCGAGACCCGCGAGGGCGTGCTCAAGCACTGCTCGCGCCGCAACGCCGAACGCCTGGCCGCCGGCGAGCCCGACGGCCCGGCGCGCCGCTTCCTGCACGGCACGCAGCCCTCGCTGGAGGCGCAGGTCGTCAACCTCGCCGACGAGATGGCCTACCACGCCCACGACATCGACGACGGCGTGCGCTCGGGCCTGCTGACGATGGAGCAGCTCGACGAGGTGCCGCTGTTCGTGCACTGGCGCGAGCAGGTGCTGGCCGAGCATCCCGCACTGCGCGGCCAGCCGGGGCGGCGGCTGCTGTTCGAGACGCTGCGCCGCATGCTCTCGGCGCAGATCGCCGAGCTGGTGCGCCACACCCGCGAGGCGGTGGCCCGGCACGCGCCGGCCGATGCCGACGCGCTGCGCGCACTGCCTCCGCTGGCCGGCTTCGGCGAGCCGCTGCGCACCCAGGTCGCGCAGCTCAGGCGCTTCCTGTTCGCGGCGCTGTACCGCCACCCGCAGGTGGTGCAGATGACGGCACTCGGCCGCCAGGTCGTCGCCGAGCTGTTCGCCGCCTACACCGCCGCGCCGCAGGAGATGCCGGAGGACTACGCCGGCGCGGACGACCTGCCACGCGCGGTGGCCGACTACATCGCCGGCATGACCGACCGCTACGCGCTGCGCGAGCACCACCGGCTCACCGGCCGGCGGCTGTTCGACGGCGCCTGAGCGGGGCGCCGCCGCCGATGGCCCGGCTGCCGCGCCTGGTGCTGCCCGGCCAGCCGCACCTGGTGGTGCAGCGGGCGCTGGCCGGGCGCCCCGCCTTCGTCGATGCGGAGGACCGGCGCGCCTATGCCGCCGCTCTGCGCGAGGGGCTCGCCGCGGGGGCGGTGCAACTGCACGCCTACGCGCTGACGCCGGCCGAGGTGCGCTTCGTGCTGACGCCGCCCGACGCTGCCGCGCTGGCCCGGCTGATGCAGCACCTGGGCCGCCGCTATGTGAGCGCCTACAACCGTCGCCACGGCGGCCAGGGCACGCTGTGGGCCGGACGCTTCGGCTGCGCGGTGCTGCAGGCCGGCGAACCCTGCCTGGACGCGATGCTGTGGGTGGACGGCGCCAGCGACGAGCCCGGCGCCAGCAGCGCGGCGCGCCATGTCGGGGCGCGCACGGACCCGCTGCTGACCGACCCGCCGGACTACTGGGCGCTGGGCAACACACCCTTCGAACGTGAAGGCGCCTACCGCGAGCGCCTCGCCGCGACCGGCGACCCGGTCGACGCGTGGGCGTCCCTGGTGGGGGACCCCGATGCCCGGGCCGCCTACACCTCCCGTCGCGGCAAGGGCGGGTTCGTGCGCGCCTCGTGGGACGAGGTCGCGGACATGGTC
>CAZUPH010000040.1:0-8490 GCA_964621995.1 uncultured Rubrivivax sp.
GCTTGAGCTTGCGGTACAGGTGCGTGCGCTCCAGGCCGGTCTTCTCGGCCACGCGCGTCAGCGAGCCGCCTTCCTTGGCCAGGTGGAACTCGAAGTAGCTCTTCTCGAAGGCGTCGCGGGCCTCGCGCAGTGGGCGGTCGAGGTCGAAGCTCTGCTCGGCGCGCAGGCCGTCGGCGCCGGGCGCGGCGCCCGCGCCGGCCGTCGTGCCCGGCGTGCCGGGCGCGCCGATGCCGCCGGCCAGGCCGGCCGTCAGGCTGCCCGCCGGCAGGCCGTCGTAGGCCAGCCCGGGGCCCGGCTCGCCGCGCATCGGCGCGCCGCCGGGCGTGCGCTGCGCGGGCTTGGCCAGCGTCTGCTCCACCGCGCGCAGCAGCTTCTGCAGCGTGATGGGTTTCTCCAGGAAGGCACTGGCGCCGAACTTGGTGGCCTCCACCGCGGTGTCGATGGTGCCGTGGCCGCTCATCATGATGACCGGCATCGCGAGCTGGCCGCTGGCGGACCACTCCTTCAGCAGCGTGATGCCGTCCACGTCGGGCATCCAGATGTCCAGCAGCACGAGGTCCGGCCGCAGCGATTCGCGCACCTGGCGCGCCTGCGCCGCGTTCTCCGCCAGCTCGACGGTGTGGCCTTCGTCGGTGAGGATCTCGGAGAGCAGCGCGCGGATGCCGAGTTCGTCGTCTACGACCAGGATGGTTGCCATGGGCTCTCAATGCACCCGCGCTGCGGTGCCGGCATTCGGCGCAGGGCCGTCGCCGGCACCGGGCGCCGGGGCGGCCGGGGCGGCCGCGAAGTTGGAAAATGATAGCGAAACACGGGCCCCGGTCAGCGGGCCGTCGGGTTCGTCGCCGGCGTGCAGGTTGGCCGCACGCAGCCGTGCGCCATGTTCGTCGGCGATCTTCTTGACCACCGCCAGCCCCAGCCCGGTGCCCTTGGCCTTGGTCGTGACGTAGGGCTCGAAGGCGCGCTTGAGCACCTTGTCGGCGAAGCCCGGCCCGTTGTCCAGCACCGTCAGGCGCACCGCGCGCAGGTCGCCCTGCTCGCCGCGTGCGCCGCTGACGCTGAGCTCCACCTGCCCGTCGGGCCGGTCGGCCACCGCGTCCAGCGCGTTCTGCACCAGGTTGTGCACCACCTGGCGCAGCTGCGTGGGGTCGCCCTGGATGCGCGGCAGCCCGGGCTCCACCTGCACGGCCAGCAGCCCGTTGTCCACCGCCTGGCCGTACAGCGCCAGCACCTCGCCGACCAGCGCGCCCAGGTCCAGCGGCTGCATCTGCGCCGCCGGCAGCCGCGCGTAGTCGCGGAACTCGTTGACCAGCGTCTGCATCGCCTGCACCTGGTTGACGATGGTGTTGACCGAGCGCAGCAGCAGCGCCTGGTCCGCGCCCTCGAGCCGGGCCTCCAGCTTGTGGCGCAGCCGCTCGGCCGAGAGCTGGATCGGCGTCAGCGGGTTCTTGATCTCGTGCGCCAGCCGGCGCGCCACCTCGGCCCAGGCCGCGCTGCGCTGTGCGGAGACGACCTCGGTGATGTCGTCGAAGACCATCAGGCGCATGTCGTGGGGCAGTGTCGCACCCCTGACGAGCAGCGTCAGCGTGGCGCCGTCGCCGCGGGCCAGCTCGAAGCTGTCCTGCCAGGCGTCGCGCTCGCCGGCCTCGGGGCTGGTGGCCAGCAGCTCGAAGCGCTGCTCCACGCGCTGCGCCAGGTCCTCCAGCCCGGGCAGTTCGCCCAGGTGGCGGCCGCGCCAGGCCGACAGCGGCCGCTGCAGGATGCGCGTGGCGCCCGGGTTGACGGTGTCGATGCGGCCCTCGCGGTCGAAGACGATGACGCCGGCGGTCAGCGTGTCCAGGATGGTCTGCAGCCGGGTGCGCGCGCCCTCCAGCTGCAGCATGCCGCGCTGCACCTGCGCGCGGGCGTCCGAGAGCTGCGCGGTCATGTCGGCGAAGCTGCGCGTGAGGCCGCCCAGCTCGTCGGCGCTGCCGAAGACCGGCTTGGCGCGCAGGTCGCCTGCGGCCACCTGGCGCATGCCGTCGGCCAGCAGCAGCAGCGGCCGCACCAGCTGGTTGCCCAGCAGGATGGCCAGCAGCACGGCGGCGAACACCGCCAGCACCAGCGCCAGCGTCAGCGTGCCGATGTACATGCGGCGCAGGCTGTCGCGCGCCAGCGCACGCTGCTGGTATTCGCTGTACGCGGCCTGCACGGCCAGCGCGTTGGCGGCCAGCGCGCGCGGGATCGGCTGCACCAGCATCAGGTAGCGCTCGTCGCCGGCGGCCAGCGCGATGGCGCTGCGCGGCATGCGCACCAGCGCGCGCACCAGCGGGTCGCGGCTGCCGACGACCAGGGCGTACTCGTCCAGGCCGTCGATCTGGCTCGCCGCGCTGAGCAGGCGTGCCTGGCGCAGCAGCGCCGGCGGCGGGCGCTGCGGCGGCCCGGTCGCCGCGCTGCCGCCCGCGGCGGCCAGCAGCTGCCCGTTGGGGCCGGTCAGCGCGGCCTCGCTGGCGCCGACCTGCTCGCGCAGCCGCTCCAGCTCCAGCGGCTGCAGCGCGCTGCCGGTCTCGGCCAGCCGCGAGGCGGCGGCGCGCGCCTTGGTCTCCAGGTCCTGGGCCAGCGTCTCCAGCGTGGTCTTGCCCAGCGCCAGGCCGGCGTCCAGCGCACCGGCCAGGCGCACGTCGAACCAGGCCTCGATGCTGCGCGTGGCGAACTGGTACGACACCGTGTAGATCACCAGCCCCGGCAGCAGCCCGACGACGGCGAAGATGCCGGCCAGCTTGATCAGCAGCCGGGTGCCGAACTTGCCCTGGCGCAGGCGCAGCGCGAGCCGCACCGCGACCCAGCCGATGACCGCCATCAGCAGCAGCGCGACCGCCACGTTGACGGCGAAGAGCCACACGAAGTGGCGCTCGTAGAAGCCGCCGCCCTGGTCGCTGAAGGACAGCACGAAGGCCAGCACCAGCGCCGCCCCGGTGGCGGCCACCAGCGAGACGAGCCAGGCCCAGCGGGCCGACTTGCTCACCGCTCGGCCTCCAGCCGCAGCGTGCGCGAAGCGCCCACGGCCCAGTCGCCCGGCGTGCCCAGGCCGAACTGCATCGGCCCGGGCAGCTGCGTGGTGTCCAGCCGCCAGCTGAACTCCAGGTAGTGGCTGCCCTCGGGGTCGATCCGGGAGAGCTCGGCGATGCGCCAGCCGGCGCTGCGCGAGGCCGCGTTCAGCGCCTCGGGCAGCGTGGGGAAGGTCTGGTTCAGGCCGCCCAGGCCCACGCGCCAGGTGTCGGTCAGCGGCTGGTAGGCGATGCGCCAGGAGCGCGCCACGCGCGCCACGCGCAGGTCGCGCCAGTACCAGCGGCTGCGGTACACCGTGGCCTCGGCGACGAAGTAGATCGGCACGCCGCGCTGCAGGGCCTCCTCCACCGCGCGCGGCAGCGTCACGCGCACCGCGAACTCCAGCGCCAGCGCACCTTCCTCGCGCGTGGCCTGCAGCGTGGCCAGCTCCACGCCCTGCGCGCGCGCCGCGCCGGGCCCCAGCACGCCGGCGAGCACGAGCGCCGCCAGCAGGTGCCCCAGGCCCTGCAGCAGACTTCGGCGGACCCGTGGCAGGAACATGTCGGCGGTCGGGGGTCGGGCGGGCGGCTCAGGTCTTGCGCAGCAGCGCGTAGAAGAAGCCGTCGGGCACCGCGGCCGCGGTGCCGGCGCCCCCCGCTGGTGCAGCGCTGCTGCCATTGTCGGCCAGGGGGAGCAGGTGACCCGGCGACGCGGGGTCCAGGCGCGCCGTGCCAGGCGCGCAGCGTTGCAAAAATGCGTCGATCTGCTGCTGCCCCTCGGCGCGGAAGACCGAGCATGTGGCGTACAGCAGCCGCCCGCCGGGCGCCAGCAGCGGCCACAGCGCGTCCAGCAGTTCGGCCTGCACGCGGGCCAGCGCGGGCACGTCGTCGGGCCGGCGCAGCCAGCGCACGTCGGGGTGGCGGCGCACGATGCCGCTGGCCGTGCAGGGCGCGTCGAGCAGGATCGCGTCGAAGGGCCGGCCGTCCCACCAGGCGGCGGGCCGGCGGGCGTCGGCGGCCTTCAGCGTGGCGCGCAGGCCCAGGCGGTTCAGCGTGTCCTGCACGCGGGCCAGGCGCAGCGGGTCGCTGTCCAGCGCCAGCAGGTCCGGCTCGGCCAGCTCCAGCAGGTGCGCGGTCTTGCCGCCCGGCGCGGCGCAGGCGTCGAGCACACGTGCACCCGCAGGCAGCGCGTCCGGCCCCTGGCCCCGCAGCAGCGGCGCGGCGCGCTGCGCGGCGGCGTCCTGCACCGAGACCTCGCCCTCGGCGAAGCCGGGCAGCTGCTCCACCGGGCAGGGCCGCTCCAGCACCAGGGCCTGTCCGCGCAGCAGCGGGTCGGCCAGCAGCGTGGCGCCGCGGCCCTGCGCGGCCAGGCGCTGCAGGTACTGCTCGCCGCTGCCGCGGCGGGCGTTGACGCGCAGCGTCATCGGCGGGTGGCGCTGTGCCGCCAGCAGCAGCGGCTGCCAGGCCGCGGGCCAGTCGGCGCGCACACGCTCGATCCACCACAGCGGATGGTTCCAGGCCCCCAGCGGACGGTGGCGCACCGCCGCGACGACGGCCTCGCGCTCGCGCACGAAGCGGCGCAGCACGGCATTGACGAAGCCGGCCGCCGCCGGCGCGCGGTGGCGCATCGCGCTCACCGCCTGGTCCACCAGCGTGTGCTCGGCATACGGCGCCGGCTCGCCGGTGGGCCACAGCAGGGCCAGCGCGGTGACGAGCAGGCCGTCCACGTTCGGCGGCGGGGCCTTCGGCGCCAGCTCGGCGCGCGCCTCGCCGGCGCTGCCCAGCCAGCGCAGCGCGTGGAAGGCCAGCGCCTGCGCACCCGGGCGCAGCTCGGCCGGCACGCGCGCCAGCGCGTCGGTGAGCGAGCGGCCGCCGCGCACCGCCTGCACGGCGTCCGCCGCGGCCTCCAGCAGGCGGGCCAGCGGCGGGCCGTGGGCGGTTGCGGCGTTCAAGACCCCGGACATCGGGCCAGTCTAGCCGCCGGCGTAGGATGCGTCCCCGACCACCCGCCGGCATCCCGCCGTCAAGCCCATGGCCCGCAACGCCCCGACCGCCGAGCGCAAGGAGCGCATCTTCCGCAGCGAGGAGGAGCTGGCGCAGCTGCCGGCCTCGGAGCGCATCCGCTGGCGGCTGGTCAGCGCCGACGCGCGCTGGCACGCCAACGACAACATCGCCGCCTTCGTGCGCGAGGGCGAGCTCGAGGAGCTCAAGGCCGAGGTGCAGGCGAAGATGCACGAGGTGCTGAAGGCGCTGGTGATCGACACCGACAGCGACCACAACACCAACGAGACGGCCAAGCGGGTGGCCAAGATGTACGTCGACGAGGTCTTCCGCGGCCGCTACCAGCCGATGCCGTCGGTGACCGAGTTTCCGAACGTCGAGCGGCTCAACGAGCTGATGATCGTGGGCCCGATCACCGTGCGCAGCGCCTGCAGCCACCACATGTGCCCGATCTTCGGCAAGGTCTGGATCGGCATCCTGCCCAACGAGCACAGCAACCTGATCGGCCTGAGCAAGTACGCGCGCATCGCCGACTGGGTGATGAGCCGGCCGCAGATCCAGGAGGAGGCGGTGACGATGCTGGCCAACGAGCTGCAGCAGCGCGTGCGCCCCGACGGCCTGGCCCTGGTGATGGAGGCCGACCACTTCTGCATGCACTGGCGCGGCGTGAAGGACACCGACAGCGCGATGGTCAACTCGGTGATGCGTGGCGCGTTCCTGAAGGACGCGAACCTGCGGCGCGAATTCCTCTCGCTGCTCTCGCGCAAGAACGCGCCCTGAAGGAACCCCCGCCATGCTCGTCCGACTCATGTATGCCAGCCGCGCCGTGCCGGCCGTCGACCAGGAGGAACTGGTCGCCATCCTGCGCAAGAGCAAGGCCAACAACCCGGCGCTGGGCGTCACCGGCGTGCTGTGCTTCAGCCAGGGCATCTTCCTGCAGGTGCTGGAGGGCGGGCGCAGCGCCGTCAACCGGCTGTACAACCGCATCGCCGCCGACCCGCGCCACAGCGAGGTCGAGCTGCTCAGCTACGCCGAGATCGGCGAGCGCCGCTTCGCCGGCTGGAGCATGGGCCAGGTCAACCTGGCGCGGCTGAACCCGGCGCTGCTGCTGAAGTACAGCGAGCGGCCGGTGCTGGACCCCTACGCGGTCTCCGGCGCGGTGTCGCTGGCGCTGTTCGAGGAGCTGATGGCCACGGCCTCGATCGTCGGCCAGCCGTAGCGGTTTCCGACCGGGGCGGTCGGGTTAAGGGTTTCCTCTCGGTCCGGCCCATACCGCGGGCTGTATATTCGTAATTGCTTATATCCGGATCGAAACACCGTGACCGACGATCGCCCCCCGCAGCAGCCCGGCCGCGTCCGCAAGGCGCCGGAGGGCTTCCTCGACCGCGCCGGCGTGCAGCGTGTGCACCGCGAGGCACGCGACGGCCGCCGCGACTTCATCCGCCAGGCCTTCGCGGCCGCGGCGGCCGGCGGCGCGGCGGTGGCGGCACCGGCCGCGCTGGCGCAGGCCACCCCGGTGGCGGCCGACGGCGGCGACCCGAACATCCTGAACCTGCCGGCGCACAGCACCGGGCTCGGGCAGCCGGTGGTGACCGACGGCTACGGCCTGCCGTCGAAGTACGAGCGCAACGTGCAGCGCCGCCAGAGCCCGGGCCTGACGCAGACCAACCAGGCCAGCGTCAGCTTCGCGCCGCTGCAGAGCCTGTTCGGCATCGTCACGCCCAGCGGGCTGCACTTCGAGCGCCACCACCAGGGCTGGTGGGACATCGACCCCAGCAAGCACCGCCTGATGCTCAACGGCTCGGACGAGAAGATGCTGCGCCGGCCGATGGTCTTCACGGTGGACGAGCTGATGCGGCTGCCCAGCGTGAGCCGCTTCCACTTCATCGAGTGCGGCGCCAACACCGGCATGGAGTGGGGCAACGTCGCGGTGCCGACCTGCCAGTACACGCACGGCATGATCAGCTGCAGCGAGTTCACCGGCGTGCCGCTGAAGATCCTGCTGGACATGGCCGGCGCCGACTACCGGCGCGGCCGCTACGTGCTGGCCGAGGGCGCCGACGGCTCGAGCATGACGCGCACGATCCCGATGGAGATGGTCGAGAGCGGCGAGGTGCTCGTCGCCTACGGCCAGAACGGCGAGATGCTGCGCCCGGAGAACGGCTACCCGCTGCGCCTGGTGGTGCCCGGCGTGCAGGGCGTGAGCTGGGTCAAGTACCTGCGCCGCATCGAGGTCGGCGACCAGCCCTACGGCGCCAAGGACGAGGTGCTGCACTACATCGACCTGATGCCCAGCGGCCTGCACCGCCAGTACACCAGCATCCAGGAGGTCAAGAGCGTGGTCACCACGCCCTCGGGCGGCCAGGTGCTGCTGGACCGCGGCTACCACCAGATCAGCGGGCTGGCCTGGAGCGGCCGCGGCAAGGTCCGGCGGGTGGACGTCTCGGTGGACGGCGGGCGCAACTGGCGCCAGGCGCGTCTGCAGGGGCCGGTGATGGACCGGTGCCTGACGCGCTTCTCGCTGGACTGGACCTGGGACGGCAAGCCGGCCCTGGTGCAGAGCCGCGCCACCGACGAGACCGGCCACGTGCAGCCCACCTACCGCCAGCTGCGCGCGGTGCGCGGCACGCGGTCGATCTACCACAACAACGCGATCCAGACCTGGCTCGTGCAGGAGAGCGGCGAGGTGAAGAATGTCCAGCTGTCGTGAGGCGCTGATCGCGCTGGCGCTGGCCGGCAGCGCGCTGGGCGCATGGGCGCAGGCCGCGAAGCCGGCCAAGCCCGTGTCACCGGCGGAGTACCCCGGCATCGGCCGCGCTGCCACGCCCAAGGAAGTGCAGGCCTGGGACATCGACGTGCGCCCGGACTTCAAGGGCCTGCCCAGGGGCGCCGGCACGGTGGCCAGGGGCCAGGAGGTCTGGGAGGCCAAGTGCGCTTCCTGCCACGGCGTCTTCGGCGAGAGCAACGAGGTCTTTGCGCCGCTGGTCGGCGGCACCACGGCCAGGGACATCGAGACCGGCCGGGTCGCGCGGCTGACCGACCCGTCCTTCCCCGGCCGCACGACGCTGATGAAGCTGTCGTCGCTGTCCACGCTGTGGGACTACATCAACCGGGCGATGCCCTGGACCAACCCGAAGACCCTGAGCACCGAGGAGGTCTATGCGGTCACGGCCTTCATCCTGAACCTCGGCGGCATCGTGCCCGACGACTTCACGCTGTCGGACGCCAACATCGCGCAGGTGCAGCAGCGGCTGCCCAACCGCAACGGCATGACCACCGACCACGGCATGTGGCCCGGCCGCAGCCTGGGCAACGGCGGCCAGCCCGACGTGCGCGCCGCGGCCTCGCTCAACGCCGACTCGGCGCACATCGCCGTCACGCGCGCCAACGGCGTCACGCGCGCCCAGGCCGTGCCCTCCGGCGGCGGGCCCCTGCGCGGGCAGTCGTGCGTGCTGCGCCTGACCGG
>CAZUPH010000040.1:8500-16900 GCA_964621995.1 uncultured Rubrivivax sp.
CAGCCCGACGTGCGCGCCGCCGCCTGCATGAGCAACTGCGCGACCGAGCCCAAGGTGGCCTCGCTGCTGCCCGACCATGCCCGCAACGCGCACGGCAACCTGGCCGAGCAGCAGAGGCTCGTGGGCGCGCAGGTCGGTGCCGACACGACGCAGCCGCCGGGCGCCACGCGCCGCGGCGCCGCCCCGGCCGCCGCCGCGCCGGCCGCCGACGCGGCCACCGCGAAGGCGGTCGCGCTGGCGCGCCAGCACAACTGCCTCACGTGCCACGGCATGGACAGCAAGGTCGTCGGCCCCGGCATGAGCGAGATCGCGAAGCGTTACGCCGGCCGCGCCGACGCGCTGGAGTACCTTTCGAAGAAGATCGTCGCCGGCGGCAGCGGCGTCTGGGGCCCGATCCCGATGCCCGAGCAGTCGCTGCCGGCGGCCGACGTCAGTGCGCTGGCGGCCTGGCTGGCCCAGGGGGCGAAGAAGCCCTGATACCTTCAGGAGCGGCCGTGAAGGTCTAACGCGAGCGAGAAGCGGGACCGGGAATGCCCGGATGACGGCCCGGTCCCGGCTGAGGAATCATCCACCGTGAATATTCAAGGAGATTGATATGGCTACCCGTCGCGAGATGCTGCTGCGCAGCGCGCAGGTCGCGGGCCTGCTGGCCGGGGCCGGGCTGCTGCCCGCCACGGCACAGGCGGCCTGGAACAAGGCCGCCTTCGAGGCCAAGAGCCTGGCCGACGCCGCCAAGGCGCTGGGCGGCGGCGCGCCGACCGAGAGCAAGGACGTCGCGATCACCGGCCCGGACATCGCCGAGAACGGCGCCGTCGTGCCCGTGGGCGCCGCGACCACGCTGGCCGGCGTCAAGCAGCTGCTGCTGCTGGTGGAGAAGAACCCCAACGTGCTGGCAGCGGTATTCGATGTCAGCGATGCCGTCGAGCCGGCCTTCAACACGCGCGTCAAGATGGGCCAGTCGTCCAACGTCTACGCCGTCGCGCTGATGAAGGACGGCCGCACGCTGTACGCGGTCAAGGAGATCAAGGTGACGCTCGGAGGCTGCGGCGGCTGAGTCCCGCCGCCAGCTCACCACCGGTCATCACCTTCCCCTACAGGAGATACAGACATGGCAGATCCGATGCGCATCCGCGCCCAGGCCAGCGGCGACAAGGCCACCGTTCGCGTGCTGATGAGCCACGAGATGGAGACCGGCACGCGCCGCGACGGCTCCGGCAACGTGGTGCCCGCCTGGTTCATCCAGGAGGTCACCGCCACCCACAACGGCAAGCCGGTACTTTCGGCGCAGTGGGGGCCCTCGATCGCGAAGAACCCGTTCCTGCAGTTCAACGTCAAGGGGGCCAAGGCCGGCGACAAGATCGCCGTGACCTGGGTCGACAACAAGGGCGACAAGCGCACCGACGAGGCGACGGTCGCCTGACGCGGGGCCCCGCGCCCCGCACGGCGAGGGCAGCGACGCCGGCCGGCCCCGAGGCGGTCCCGGCCGCCGGCGTCACGAAGACAGCAACGATGGAGACGACAAGCGCATGAAGACCACCGTGTTGGGGTGTGCCGCGGCACTGGGCCTCGCGGCCCTGGGCCCGGCGCTGGGCCAGGACCGATCGACCGCCGACGGCATCGCCGAATACCGCAAGATGCTGGAGGACGGCAACCCTGCGGAACTGTTCGAGGCCAAGGGCGAGGCGCTCTGGAAGCAGAAGCGAGGCCCGAAGAATGCGTCGCTCGAGCAGTGCGACCTGGGCAAGGGCCCGGGCGTGGTCAAGGGCGCCTTCGTCGAGCTGCCGCGCTACTTTGCCGACACCAGGCGCGTGCAGGACCTGGAGTCGCGGCTCGTGACCTGCATGGAGACGCTGCAGGGCTTCGATGGCGCGGAGGTCGCGAAGACGCCCTTCGGCCGCGGAGAGATGGCCAACGTCACCGCGCTGGCGACCTGGATCGCCGCCGAATCGCGCGGCATGCGCTTCAACCTTCCGCAGAACCATGCCGAGGAGCGCAGGAGCTACGAGATCGGCAAGCGCATCTTCTTCTTCCGCGGGGGCACGCACGACTTCTCCTGCGCCGCCTGCCATGCCGAGGACGGCAAGCGCATCCGGCTGCAGGACCTGCCCAACCTGACGAAGAACCCCGGCGACGGCGTCGGCTTCGCGGCCTGGCCGGCCTACCGCGTGAGCAACGGGCAGATGTGGAGCATGCAGCTGCGGCTCAACGACTGCTACCGCCAGCAACGCTTCCCGTACCCGCTGTTCGGCTCGGACGCGACCATCGCGCTGTCCACCTACATGGGTGTCAACGCCAAGGGCGCGCAGTCGATCGCGCCGTCGATCAAGCGCTGAGCGGGGGAGCGAACAGCCATGAAGCACAAGCACATCGCCCTGCCCGCGCTGGCCGTCGCCGCGGCCCTGGTGGCCGCCGGCTGCGCCACGCTGCCCTCGTCGGCCGAACTCGACCGCGAGGCGCAGGCCATCATGAAGGCCTCCTTCCGCGACCAGGGCATCGCCAAGGTCGACCGCCTGAACCAGGACCTCGGCGCCGCGGCCTGCTCCTCGGACAAGCCGCCGTCCGACGCGGTGGCCGACAAGATCATGGCCGAGGCGCGCGCCGGCGTGAAGTGGCCCGCCGGCGGCCAGTACTTCGGCGACTGGAAGGCCGGCGAGACGCTCGCGCAGAGCGGCCGCGGCGCCACCTGGACCGACAGCGCCACCGCGCCCAACGGCGGCAACTGCTACAACTGCCACCAGATCAGCAAGCAGGAGATCTCCTTCGGCACGATCGGCCCGAGCCTGTACAACTACGGCAAGAACCGCGGCGTGACCGACCTGAGCTCGCCGACCGCGCAGACCATCGTCGAGTACACCTGGGCCAAGATCTACAACGGCAAGACCTACAACGCGTGCTCCAACATGCCGCGCTTCGGCCATGCCGGGCTGCTGACCGAGCGCCAGATGCGCGACCTGATGTCGCTGCTGCTGGACCCGAATTCGCCGGTCAACCAGTGACGCGCTGACGCCCTCGACCCCGAGCCCGGCGCTGCCGGGCTTTTTGTGCCTCAAAACATAAGCAAGCACTTATCATGAGCCTGAGCAAGCGCGAGTTCCTGCAGGTCATGGCCGCCGCGTCGGTCGCCGGCATGGCGCTCGGCCGCCACGCCGATGCCGACGCCGCCGCGGCCGAGCAGGCGCTGTACGACCTGCCGCCGCTGGGCCGCGGCGCCGGCTTCGTGAGCCTGCTGCACATCACCGACTGCCACGCGCAGCTCAGGCCGATCTACTTCCGCGAGCCCAGCGTCAACCTGGGCCTGGCCGACATGCGCGGCCGGCTGCCGCACCTGGTGGGCGAGCACCTGCTGAAGGCCGCCGGCGTGCGGCCCGGCACCGCGCTGGCCCACGCCTACACCTTTCTCGACTTCGAGAAGGCGGCGCGCCGCTACGGCCGTGTCGGCGGCTTCGCGCACCTGGCCACGCTGGTCCAGCGCATGAAGGCCAGCCGCCCGGGCGCGCTGCTGCTCGACGGCGGCGACACCTGGCAGGGCAGCGCCACCGCGCTGTGGACCCACGGCCAGGACATGGTGGACGCCTGCAAGGCGCTGGGCGTGGACGTGATGACCGGCCACTGGGAATTCACGCTGGGCATGCAGCGCGTGAAGGAGATCGTCGAGAAGGACTTCAAGGGCCAGGTCGACTTCGTCGCCCAGAACGTCAAGACCACCGACTTCGAGGACCCGGTCTTCAAGCCCTACGTGATGCGCGAGATCGCCGGCGTGCCGGTGGCCATCGTCGGCCAGGCCTTCCCGTACACGCCGATCGCCAACCCGCGCTACATGGTCGCCGACTGGACCTTCGGGATCCAGGACGAGAACATGCAGAAGGTGGTGGACGAGGCGCGCGGCAAGGGCGCGCAGCTCGTCGTGCTCGTCAGCCACAACGGCATGGACGTGGACCTGAAGATGGCCGGCCGCGTGCGCGGCATCGACGCCATCTTCGGCGGCCACACGCACGACGGCGTGCCGGTCGCGGTGCCGGTGAAGAATGCCGGCGGCACCACGCTGGTCACCAACGCCGGCAGCAACGGCAAGTTCCTCGGCGTGATGGACTTCGAGGTCAAGGGCGGCAGGCTCGCCAACTGGCGCTACCGGCTGCTGCCGGTGTTCGCGGGCGTGCTGAAGGCCGACCCCGCGATGGACGCGCTGATCACGAAGGTCCGCGCCCCGTACGAGACGAAGCTGGCCGAGAAGCTGGCCGTCACCGACGGCCTGCTGTACCGCCGCGGCAACTTCAACGGCAGCTGGGACCAGCTGCTGTGCGACGCGATGATGGAGGTGCAGGGCGCCGACATCGCCTTCTCGCCCGGCTTCCGCTGGGGCACCAGCCTGCTGCCGGGCGACGTGATCACGCGCGAGCTGATGATGGACCAGCTGGCCACCACCTACAGCTACGCCACCGTCACCGAGATGTCCGGCGAGATGATCAAGACGGTGCTCGAGGACGTCTGCGACAACCTCTTCAACCCCGACCCCTACTACCAGCAGGGCGGCGACATGGTGCGCGTCGGCGGCCTCACCTACGCCTGCGAGCCCGGCGCCGCGATGGGCCGGCGCATCCAGGACCTGCGGCTCAACGGCCGGCCGCTGGAGGCCGGCAAGACCTACAAGGTCGCCGGCTGGGCGCCGGTGGCGGAAGAGGCGCGCAGCGCCGGCCACAGGATGATCTGGGACGTCGTCGAGCAGTGGCTGAAGAGCAAGGGCGGCCGCATCGCGCCGCGCCAGCCGAACCTGCCGCGCCTGCTCGGCGTGCAGGGCAATCCGGGGTTGGCGTAGGCTCTGCGCCGAGTGCCCCCGTCCAACGCCGAAGGAGACCAGCCATGAATTTCGTCCGCCACACCCTCGTCGCGACCGCGCTGGCCGCCTGCAGCCTGGCCGCCTTCGCACAGGACCGCGTCGTCTACCACATCAACGACGCCGCGACGCAGGCGCTGGGTGGCCTGCGCAACATCGGCAACCACCTGGACGTGGACCCGGGCGCGAAGATCACCGTGGTCACGCATGCCAACGGCGTGGACTTCCTGATGGAAGGCGCCAAGGCGCCGAACGGCGCCGGCTATGCCGGCCTCGTCTCGGGCCTGAAGTCGCGCGGCGTGAACTTCGAGATCTGCGAGATCACGCTGAAGAACCGCAACCTGAAGAAGGAGCAGTTCGTGCTGGAGGCCGAGTTCACGCCCTCGGGCGTCGTGCGCATCGCCAAGCTGCAGAAGGAAGGCGCCGCCTACATCAAACCCTGACGGGTATCAACGCGGACCGCTGCGCGCTCGTCTAGGCTCGACGAAGCTGGAGGGCCGCGCGTGGGAATCGAAGCGTTGATCGAGCGGGTGGGCGAACCCGCGGTGCTGCTCGGCGCCGGGCTGCTGATCGGCATCGCCTTCGGCTTCTTCGCGCAGCGCTCGCGCTTCTGCCTGCGCTCGGCGGTGATCGAGTTCGCGCGCCGCCACCAGGGCGGCAAGCTGACGGTGTGGCTGTTCGCCTTCGCGACCACCGTCGTCGCGACGCAGGCGCTGGTGCTGGCCGGCTGGTTCGACGCCTCCGACGCGCGGCAGATCGCCGCCCGCGGCAGCCTCTCGGGCGCGGCGATCGGCGGTGCGCTGTTCGGCATCGGCATGATCCTGGCCCGCGGCTGCTCGAGCCGGCTGCTGGTGCTGGCCGCGCAGGGCAACCTGCGCTCGGTGATCACCGGGCTCATCTTCGCCGTCACCGCGCAGGCCTCGTGGACCGGCGCGCTGTCGCCGCTGCGCGAGACGATCAGCGGCTGGTGGACGGTGGACGGCGGCGCCGCGCGCGACCTCGTCGCGCGCACCGGCATCGGCCACGGCGGCGCGCTGCTGTTCGGCCTGGTCTGGCTGGCCGCCGCGATCTTCTGGGCGCGGCGCCAGCGTGTGCCGGCCTGGGGCTGGGCCGGCGCCATCGGCGTGGGCCTGGCGGTGGCCGCGGCCTGGTGGGCGACCTATGCCGTCGCGCAGGCCTCGTTCGACCCGCACCCGATCCACTCGCTGAGCTTCACCGGCCCCTCGGCCGAGGTGCTGACGCGCGTGCTCTTCGTCAGTGACCGGCCGCCGGGCTTCGACCTCGGGCTGATGCCGGGCGTCTTCATCGGCGCGTTCCTCGCCGCGGCGCTGTTCCGCGAGCTGAAGCTGGTGGGCTTCCTCGGCGGCGCGAGCATGCGGCGCTACATCGCCGGTGCGCTGCTGATGGGCTTCGGCGGCATGACCGCCGGTGGCTGCGCGGTCGGCGCCGGGCTCTCGGGCGCCGCCGTCTTCACGGTCACCGCCTGGGTCGCGCTGAGCACGATGTGGGGTGCTGCCGCGCTGACCGACCGCCTCGTGGACCAGCGGCCGCAAGGGGCGCTGGACCAGCCCATGCCGGGCCAGACCGTTGCCGCCTGAACGAATCCGCAGAATCCGCCGTACCCGCCATGCCCAAGCCGACCGCCTTCGCCCTGAGCGCCTTCACCGCGCTGCTGACCCTGGCCTGTGCCGCCGCCGCCCGCGCCGACGAGATGGCGCGCGCGGTGGAGATCGTGCAGGGCAAGTGCTTCATCTGCCACGGCATCGACGGCGAGAGCGCGAGCCCGATCTTCCCGCGCCTGGCCGGCCAGAACGAGGCCTACGTCGTGCGCCAGCTGCGCGACTACAAGTCCGGCAAGCGCATCAGCTCGGCGATGCAGCCGATGGTGGCCGACCTCGACGACGCCGACTTCGTCGCGCTGGGTCGCTACTTCGCGAGCCGGCCGACGCATGTGCACGAGGTCGAGGACACCGAGCTCGTGCAGGTCGGCGCCTACATCTACAAGCACGGCAACCGGTACTCCGGCGTGGCCGCCTGCGCCAGCTGCCACGGCCCCAAGGGCCACGGCACCACGCTGCTGCCGCGCCTGGCCGGCCAGCACGCGCAGTACACCGAGAAGCAGATCCGCGAATTCAACTCGCGTGCGCGCACCAACGACAACATGGTGATGCACACGGTGGCCTCCAAGCTGACCGAGCTGGAGACGAAGGCCGTCGCGGCCTACCTGGCCGGGCTGAAGTAGGAGCCCCGGAAAGGCGCGTGCCCCGGGGTCGCCGGGGCACGCGGGGCGGGATGTCTTCGGGACTACGCCGCGAGCATGTCCGCCCAGATGTTGTGGTTCCGGCCGCCGCCTGCGGCGGCTTCACGTCGCTGCGCGACGTGAGCCTGCACCGCAACGGCGGTGACTACGCCGCGAGCATGTCCGCCCAGATGTTGTCCGCCCAGCTCAGCGCGTAGCGGCCCTCGATCTGGTTGGCCGCCGTGGACACGCCGCCGGAGCCCGGCACCGTCTTGAAGGTGCGGTCGGTGGCGTCGTACTGGTGCACGCTGGCCACGTGCACCACGTCGCGCGCGGTGACGAAGCTGTAGCAGGTGTTCATCACCACCGGCGTGGCGCTGACCGCCTCGCCCTTGAGCAGCTGGATGATGGCCGCCGCCGCCACCTTGGCGTGCTGGTTGGCCATGTGACCGCTCTTGGGCATGGCCGGGGCGCTCATCGTCGCGTCGCCCAGCACGTGGATGCCCGGCACCGCGGTGGACTCCAGCGTCAGCCAGTTGACGCCGACCCAGCGGTTGTTCACGTTCACCACCCCGGCCTTCACGGCGAGGTCCGCGGCACGCTGCGGCGGCACCACGTTGAGCACGGCGGCGCGCACGTCCTCGAACTCCAGCTTGGCGGTGGTGCCCGAGACCTCCTTCAGCACCGCGTTCGGACGGTACTCGACGATGTCCTTGTAGTGGTCGTTCCAGGCCTTCTTGAAGAGTCCGGCCTTGGAGGTGACGTCGGGGTTGGCGTCCAGCACCAGCACCTTGGCGCGCGGCTTGTGCTGCTTGAAGTAGCTGGCCACCATGCAGGCGCGTTCGTAGGGCCCGGGCGGGCAGCGGTAGGGCGCCAGGGGGATGCTCAGCGCGTAGACGCCGCCGTCGGGCATGGCCTCGAGCTGGCGGCGCAGCGCCACCGTCTGCGGGCCCGCCTTCCAGCTGTGCGCGACGCGGCCGCTGTCCACGGCCGCCTGCAGGCCGCCCACCTGCTCGAACATGAAGTCGATGCCGGGCGACAGCACCAGCCGGTCGTAGGACAACTCGCCGCCGCCGGCCAGCCGCACCTTCTTCGCCGCGCCGTCGATGGCCGTCACCTCGCCCTGCACGACCTTGACGCCCATCGCCTTCAGGCCGTCGTAGCCGCGCGTGATGTCGGCCATCTGCTTGTGGCCGCCGATCACCAGGTTGCTGATCGGGCACGAGACGAAGCTGGTGTTGCGCTCGACCAGCGTCACGTCGATGTTGCCGCCCCACATCTTCAGATAGCGCGCCGCGGTGGCGCCGCCGTAGCCGCCGCCGACGACGAC
>CAZUPH010000040.1:16910-24394 GCA_964621995.1 uncultured Rubrivivax sp.
TCGGCCCCGAGGGCGTGGCGGCGCAGCCGGCCAGGCCCAGCGTGGCCAGGCCGCCCAGGGTGGCGCCGGCCGCGAGCAGGCGGCGACGGATCGGGTCGTTGGAATGGTTCATCGCGCGGCTCCTCACTTCTTGGCTTGCTGGGCGGCGAAGTAGCCGGCCACCAGGCGGATCTGTTCGTCGGTGTAGCCCTTGGCGATCTGGTGCATGATCGTCGCGGGCATCGCGCCGCTCTTGAAGTCGTTCATCATCGCGATGATCTTGTCGGCCTGCACCCCGGCCAGCGGCTTCATGTCGCCGCGCGCGTTGCCGTTGGTGCCGTGGCAGTTGGCGCAGGTCGCGGCCAGGTTGCGTGCCAGGTTCACGTCCTGGGCCAGGGCCGGCGCGGTGGCCAGGGCGGCCAGCGCCAGCGCCGGCCATGCCGCGCGCAGGGATCGGGTCATCGTCTTCTCCTTGGTTGGTCCGGCTCGATTGTGGTCCACCCCCCGGGATCGGGGCATCGGGGTGAATCTCGGCCTTGCACGCGGCGCAGCGCGAGCGTCTAATATCACCATATGCGAATGTATGGCTTGAAGTCCTTGCGCGGAATCAAGCAAACCCTGTGTTGCGGGGCCTTGCTGTGGGCCGCGCTGCTGGGCGCCGCCGCCGCGCAGCCGGTGCAGCCCGAGCAGGTCGCGCCGAGCGTGTGGATGGTGCAGGGCGCGTCGGCGCTGGGCTCGCCGGCCAACCGCAACTTCATCTCCAACGCGGCCTTCGTCGTCACGCCCGCGGGCGTGGTGGTGGTGGACGCGCTGGGCTCGCCCGCCCTGGCCCAGGAACTCGTCGCGGCCATCCGCCGCATCACGCCGGCGCCGATCCGCCACCTCGTCGTCACCCATTACCACGCCGACCACATCTACGGCCTGCAGGTCTTCAAGGACCTGGGCGCGGAGATCATCGCCCACCGCGACGGCCGCAGCTACCTGCAGTCCGAGACCGCCGCGCTGCGCCTGCAGGCCAGCCGCGAGGAGCTGGCGCCCTGGATCGACGGGAAGACGCGCCTGGTGCCCGCGGACCGCTGGATCGCCGAGACCACGCGGCTGTCGCTGGGCGGCGTGGACTTCGTGCTGCAGCCCGCGGGCCCGGCGCACACCGCCGAGGATCTGGTCGTCTTCCTGCCGCAGCAGCGCGTGCTGATCGCCGGCGACCTGGTCTTCCGCGGCCGCATCCCCTTCGTCGGCCAGGCCGACAGCGGGCGCTGGATCGAGGGCCTGGACCGGCTGCTCGCCTTTGACGCCACGCTGATCGTGCCCGGCCACGGCCCGGCGTCCAGCAGCGCGCGCGAGGACCTGCGGCTCACGCGCGACTACCTGATGCACCTGCGCAAGACCATGGGCGAGGCGGCGCGCAACCTGGAGCCCTTCGAGGACGCCTATGCGGCGGCCGACTGGTCGAGGTTCGCGCACCTGCCGCTGTTCCGCGCCGCCAACCGCATCAACGCCTACAACACCTACCTGCTGATGGAGCAAGGCGGGCGATGAAGCGGCGCCACCTGCTGGCCGCAGCGGCCACGCTGCCCTTCGTCCCGGCCCTTGCCTCGGCCGCCCCGGCGGCGCCCGGCGGCCCCGTGCAGTGGCCCGAGGTGACGCTGCTCGACGGCAGCCGCTTCGGCGCCGCGCAGGCGCAGGACCGTGCGCTGGTGGTCGTCTTCTGGTCCACCACCTGCCCCTTCTGCCGCCGCCACAACCAGCATGTCGAGAAGCTGCACCGGGCCGCGGCCGGGCGTGCGCTCACCGTGCTGGGCGTCGCGCGCGACCGCGACCCGGCCGCGGTGCGGCGCCACGTGCAGTCGCAGGGCTACGGCTTCCCCGTCACGCTGGACTACCGGCCGCTGGCCGAGGCGCTGAGCCAGCGCAACATGATCCCGCTGACCGTCACGGTGGACCGCCAGGGCCGGCTCAGGCAGGTCATCCCCGGCGAGATGTTCGAGGAAGACGTGCTCGAACTGCTGCACCTGGCCGGCTGAAGCGCCTCAACCCCGCCAACCCGCCACCCTGCCACCCGCAGACCCCCCAGACGAACCCGCCCACTCCCGAGAGGCCCCGAATGAGCGACCCCCGCGCCGCCACCTCGCCCACCGTCGCCGCCGACGCCGACGACCCGCTCGACGAGTCGGACCAGGTCTTCGCCTCGGCGGCGGAACTGTTCCGCCTGCTCGCCACGCCGATCCGGCTGAAGATCATCAGCGCGCTGTGCGGGCACGAGAAGAACGTCTCGCAGCTGCTCGCCGAGATCGACACCACGCAGCCCAACATGAGCCAGCACCTGGCCACGCTGTACCGTGCCGGCGTGCTGGCGCGGCGGCGCGACGCGACCCAGATCTACTACCGCATCGGCAGCGAGCGCGCCGCCACGCTGTGCCGCGCCGTGTGCACGCAGATCGCCACCGAGATCGACGCCGGCCCCGAGCTGCCGCCCTCCGAGCGGCTGGTGCCGGCCAACGGCCTGCGGCCCTGAGCCGCCGGCGCAGCGCGGCCGCGGCTACAGCCGCCCGGCCGGCATGAAGCCGAACAGGCGCGCCAGCAGCGAGGTCGGGAACAGCGCGATCGCCTCGTTGTAGCCCGTGCCCGCGTCGTTGAAGAGCTGGCGCGCGAAGGCCAGGCGCGCCTCGCCCTCGCGCCAAATCGCCACCAGCGCCGGCAGCTGCTCGATGTGGCGCAGGTCCCCCTGGTGGTCCAGCAGCGCGAAGACGCGCGCGGCCGCGGCGGCCATCGTGGTCTCGGCGGCGACCCAGGCGGCGGCATGGTCGGCGTCCACCGGCCGCGCCGCCATCGCGCCGGCGGCGCGCGCGGCCTGGTGCTGCGCGGCCAGCAGCGCGTCCAGCGCCCGCTGCTCGGCGGCCAGCGGCTCGCGCAGTGCGGCCACCAGCGGCTCCAGCGCGCCGCTGCGCTGGCGCAGCGCCTCGTCCACGCGCGCCCAGGCGTCCTTGATGGCGTTGCGCAGCTCCACGAGCCGGTTGTAGGCGCCGAGCATCCAGAACCCGACCACCGCCAGCGCCGCCAGCGCCGCGAGCTGCCCGTTGCCCAGCGACGGCAGCGCCATCGCGGCTCAGCGGCGAACTTCGCCCTGGCCCAGCACCACCCACTTCAGCGAGGTCAGCCCCTCCAGGCCGACCGGGCCGCGGGCGTGGAACTTGTCGGTGCTGATGCCGATCTCGGCGCCGAGGCCGTATTCGAAGCCGTCGGCGAAGCGCGTGCTGGCGTTGACCATCACGCTGGCGGAGTCCACCTCGCGCAGGAAGCGCATCGCGCTGGCGTGGTGGCTGGTCAGGATCGCGTCGGTGTGGTGCGAGCCGTGGCGGTTGATGTGCGCGATGGCCTCGTCCAGCGAGTCGACGAGCTTCACGCTGATCACCGGCGCCAGGTATTCGGTCGCCCAGTCCTCCTCGGTGGCCGGGCGCAGCTCGGCGCCGGCCACCTGCTGCAGCAGCGGCAGTGCGCGCGGGCAGGCGCGCATCTGCACGCCCTTGGCCGCGAACACCGCGCCGATGCGCGGCAGGAAGGCCGCCGCCTGCGCGGCATGCACGAGCAGGCTCTCGGCGGCGTTGCAGGGGCTGTACTTCTGCGTCTTCGCGTTGTCGGTGACCTTCAGCGCCAGCGCGAGGTCCACCTCGGCGTCCACGTACACGTGGCAGTTGCCGTCCAGGTGCTTGATCACCGGCACGCGGGCCTCGCGCGCGATGCGCTCGATCAGCCCCTTGCCGCCGCGCGGGATGACCACGTCCACGTACTCGGGCATCGTGATCAGGTGGCCCACCGCGGCGCGGTCGGTGGTGGGCACGAGCTGCACGGCGTCGGCCGGCAGGCCGGCTTCCAGCAGTGCCGCGCGCACCAGTTCGGCCAGTGCCAGGTTGCTGTGCAGGGCCTCCGAGCCGCCGCGCAGGATGCAGGCGTTGCCGCTCTTGAGGGCCAGCGACGCGGCCTCGATCGTCACGTTCGGCCGGCTCTCGTAGATCATGCCGAACACGCCGAGCGGCACGCGCATGCGCCCGACGCTGATGCCGCTGGGCCGGCGCTTGAGCTCGGTGATCTCGCCCACCGGGTCCGGCATCGCGGCGATCTGCTCGCAGCCCTCGGCCACCGTCTCGATGATCGCCGGCGTCAGCTTCAGGCGGTCGCGCAGCGGCTCGTCCAGCGACGCCGCGGCCGCCAGGTCCTGCGCATTGGCCTGCACCAGCGAGGCCACGCCCTCGCGCAGCCGGCGCGCCAGCGCACGCAGCGCGGCGTCCTTCGCGGCCGTCGGCGCGGCGGCCATGTGCGCCGACGCGGCGCGCGCGGCCGCGCCCAGGTGCGCCATCGCGGCAGACAGATCGGTCGCGTTCATGGCCTGCATTGTCGCAAAGGCGCCCCGGCGCCGCCGCAGGCCCGGGGCGCCTAGAACACCGCGTGCTCGCGCCGCTGGTCGGCCGCCTCGCCGCGCAGCAGCCGCGCATAGTGCTCGGCCAGCGTGCGCGTGCCGGTGGACGGCGTCGCGTCGGCGTCGTAGCGGCCGGCCGCGGCGTCCCAGACCAGCATCGACTCGGTGGCGTAGTAGCGGCCGATGCGCGCCAGCTCGGCCTTCGCTGCCAGCGCGGGCAGCACGCGGCCGGCCGCACCCAGCACGCCGGCCACGGCATCCAGCAGCGCCACAGGCACCTCGCGGAAGCGCGGCGTGCGGCCGAGCAGCGCGAACAGCATCTCGCCCTGCTGGCGCGGCGTGATCGCCGGGCCGGGGCCGCCGATCGGCAGCACGCGGTTCCGGCGTGCGGGGTCGTCCAGGCAGCCGGCCAGGTACTCGGCCAGGTCCTCGTCGGCGATCGGCTTGCAGGCCGTCAGCGTGCCGTCGCCGAAGACGAGGAAGGGCCGGCCGCGGCGCACCCGCTCGACCTGCCCGGACAGCGACTTGAAGAAGGCGGTCGGGCGCACGATGGTCCAGTCCACGCCGCTGGCCACCAGCACCTGCTCGAAGGCCAGCTTGGCGTGCTGGAAGGCCAGCCGCGGCCTCTGCACGCAGATCGCCGACAACAGCACGACCTGCGACACGCCGGCGGCGCGCGCGGCCTCCAGGGCATTCGACTGCGCCCGGTGATCGACGGCCCAGGCATCCGCCGGCACGCCGGTGCGCGAGGCCAGGCAGGACACCAGCGCGTCGAAGCGTTCGCCACGGAAGCCGTCGCGCGCCAGCGAGGCCGGGTCGAGCACGTGGCCCTCGCGCCAGGTCGTGCCGGGCGGGGCCGCGCCGCGCTCGCGGCCCGGCCGCACGAAGGCCACGACCTCGTGGCCGCGCTGCGCCAGCGCGTGCAGCGTGGCGCGGCCGATGGTGCCGGTGGCGCCGAGCAGGAAGACGCGCCGCGGCTGCGGCGGGCGGGTGCTGTCGACATGCAGTGCGGCGGCGTCCATGGCGGGAAGGGCCGGCGGCGCTACAGCGCGGCGCGCTCGAGCCAGGTCAGCACCGCCAGCCACAGCGACGCGGTGAGGGCAAAGGCGACGGTGGACAGCACGATGGCCGCCGTCGCCTCGGCCTCCAGCGTCTCGTAGCGCTGGGCGAAGATCAGCGCGTTGCTGCCCACCGGCAGCGCCGCCATCATCACCACCACGGCCAGCGGCAGGCCCTCCAGCCCGAAGCCCCAGTGCGCCACCGCCAGCACCAGCGCCGGCAGCACCAGCAGCTTGACCACCGAGATGACGACCGCGCCGCGCGCCCGCCCGCCCAGGCCGTAGGCGGCCAGCGTGATGCCGATCAGCACCAGGCACACCGGCACCACCGCGCTGCCCAGGCCGGACAGCACCTCGTCGACCACCGGGTGCAGGCCCAGCCCGGTGGCGTTCCACGCCATGCCGGCGATCACCGGCAGCACCACCGGGTGCACGATGGTGTTGCGCAGCATGCTGGCCAGCGTGCGCGCGAGCGACGGCGCGGCCTCGTGGCGCGCGCGGGCGCGCGCGACATCCATCTCGGCCAGCACGGTGAGCACGGTCAGCAGCACGATCGCGTGCAGGCTGATCAGCGCGATGTGGATCGCCAGGCCCGGCTCGCCGAACAGCGCCGCCGCCACCGGGATGCCGACCTGCACCGAGTTGCCGAAGACCCCGGCCACCGCGCGCACCGAGGGCGCCGCGGCGCCGTGGCGCTCGCCGCTGCCGCGCTGCCACAGGTAGACGACGGCCAGCACCATCAGCACCGGCACGAAGAAGGCGCTCAGCGTGTGCCAGGGCATGCTCGCGAAGTCCAGCCGCACCGTGGTGCGGAACAGCAGCGCCGGCACGAAGATGTAGAAGGCCGCGTTGCCCAGCACGCGCGCCGCGTCGGTGGGCCCGCCGGCGCCGCCCAGCCAGCGCATGCGGCCGACGACCCAGCCCAGGCCGACGGTCAGGAAGATCGCCAGCAGCTTGTGGAAGACGGCGATCGTCATGCGGGTGGCGGCGCGCCGGCGGCCGCCGGGGCCGCGTTCACGCCGGCGTGCTCTTGGCCGCGGCCTTCTTCGCCGCGGCCTTCTTGGCCGGCACGCGCGGCGTTCGCGGCTCGAATTCGAAGCCGACCTTGCCTTCCTTGGCGTCCCAGGCCAGGAAGGCCTTGAACTTGCGCCGCGTCTTGTTGCTGACGAAGCCCTCCAGCAGGCTGGTGCGGCCGGTGGCCAGCAGCTTGTGCAGCTCCTCGTGCGAGACCGGCTGCTGCAGGATGATCTTGCCGGTCTTGAAGTCGCAGGTCTGGTGCGCGCCCACGCTGTGCTCGCAGACGTAGTTCGTGCCGTGCTCGTAGATGCGGCCCTTGCACTTGGGGCAGGCGCCCAGCGCCTGCTGGGCCGAGAAGTCCACCGGCTCGCCGTCGGTCTTCTCGTTCTTCGCGTCGTCGCCGAAGTCGAATTCCAGCTTCCAGTTGCGCGTCTCGTCGTCGAAGACCAGCCTCAGCTCGGCCGTGAAGGGCCAGCCGGCCTTGGAGCGGAAGCCCTCCAGCGGCCCCACCTTCTTGTCGCGCAGCAGCGCCTCGGCCTCGGCGATCTCGAAGGCGCGGCCGCCGGGGATCTTGCCGATCGAGAAGCCGCAGCCCTCGGAGGCGCCGTCGGCGCCGGCGCAGCTGTAGCGCCGGTAGTTCTCCTTGACCACGCCGCCGCAGTTCGGGCAGGGCACGGCCAGCGTCGCGTAGTCGCCGGGGATGGTGTCGCGGTCGTATTCCTTGGCCTTGCGCACGATGCGCTCGGCCATCTTCGCGATCTCGGCCATGAACTCCGGGCGCGAGAGCCGGCCGTGCTCCATCTCGGCGAGCTGGTACTCCCACTGCCCGGTCAGCTCGGGCTTGGTCAGGTCCTCGATCGCCAGCCCGCGCAGCAGCGTCATCAGCTGGAAGGCCTTGGCCGTGGGCACCAGCTCGCGGCCGTCGCGCAGCATGTATTTCTCGGCGATCAGGCCCTCGATGGTCTGCGCGCGCGTGGCCGGGGTGCCCAGGCCCTTCTCGCGCATCGCCTCGCGCA
>CAZUPH010000041.1:0-18292 GCA_964621995.1 uncultured Rubrivivax sp.
TGCCGCCGGCGGCCGGCGCGGCGGCCATCGTCTCGGGCAGTTGCTCGGCGGCGACCAATGCGCAGGTCGCGCGCTTCGTCGCCGGCGGCGGCGCGGCCTACGCGGTGGACCCGCTGCGCATCGCCGCCGGCGCGGACGTGGCGGCCGAGGCGCTGGCCTGGGCCGCGCCGCGGCTGGGCGAGGCGCCGCTGCTCGTGCACGCCACCGCCGCGCCCGAGGCGGTGCAGCAGGTGCAGGCGCAACTTGGCGCCGCGCAGGCCGGCGCGCTGGTGGAGGCCACGCTGGCGCGCGTGGCGGCCGGGCTGGTGCAGCGCGGCGTCGGCCGCCTCGTCGTCGCCGGCGGCGAGACCTCCGGCGCCTGCGTACAGGCGCTGGGCATCACGCGGCTGCGCATCGGGCCGCAGATCGCCCCCGGCGTGCCCTGGTGCCACGCCGCGAGCGCGCTGCGACCGCAGGGATTGCACCTGGCGCTGAAGTCAGGCAACTTCGGCGCTCAGGACTTCTTCCGCGACGCCTTCGGCGTGCTCGTGCAGTGAACGACGAACCCACCGGACAGATCGGCGAAGAGACGCGTGCCCGCGACCAGATCTGCCGCCTCGGCGCCAGCCTGCACGCGCGCGGCTATGCGCATGGCAGCGCCGGCAACATCAGCGTGCGGCTGGCCGACGGCCGCATGCTGATCACCCCGGGCGACGCCAGCCTGGGCGCGCTGGACCCGGCGCGGCTGGCGCTGGTGGATGCCGACGGCCAGCCGCTGGCGGGCGACCGCCCGAGCAAGACGCTGGCGCTGCACCGGCGCATCTACGGCGCGGCGCCGGGCGCGCGCTGCGTGCTGCACACGCACAGCACGCATCTGGTGGCGCTGTCGATGGCCGGCGTGTGGAACCTCTCGGAGGTGCTGCCGCCGATCACTGCCTACCAGGTGATGAAGGTCGGCACGATCCCGCTCGTGCCCTACCAGCCGCCGGGCGACCCGCTGGTCGGCGACGAGGTCGCGGCGCGGCTGCGCCAGCGGCCCATCCTGGGCGTGCTGCTCGAGCGGCTCGGTCCGCTGGTCTGGCACCGCGACCTGGCGTCCGCCGGCGTCGTGCTGGAGGAGCTGGAGGAGACGGCCAGGCTGTGGCTGATGCTCGACCCGCGGCCCAAGCCGCTGGGCCCGGGCGTGGTGCGCGAGCTGCAGCGTCGCTTCGGCGACCCGGCGCAGGCCATCGCCGCCGCCTGAGCGCCGGCGCTCCCGCCGCGCGGCGGCTGGCGCGGCGCGAGTCCCCTGTCGAGGGGACGCTTTAGAAGGCTTAAGGACGGCCCGTCGCGGGCTGTCGACCATGGCGCCACCTGCCCCAACCGAGGAGCCCGCCATGCACCGATCCATCCCGGCCCGCCCGAACCTGGCGACCGCCCCGGTCGCGCCGGGCCACAGCCGTGTCCGGGCGGTGACGCCGTGAGCGCGACCCTGTCCGGCACGCCGGCCGCTTCCGCGACGTCCGCCGCGCCCGCCGCGGCCCCGCCCTCGCGCTACCTCGTCGTGCTGGGCACCGCCTTCGCGCTGTTCGGCACGCTGCGGCTGGTCTCCTACCTGCCGACGCTGGTGGCCATCGTCGCCAGCGGCGACTCGCAACAGCACTCGCTGTGGACCTGGGGCATCTGGCTGGGCTCCAACCTGACGATGGCGCTGTGGCTGCGCGAGCAGCATGGCGGGCGCTGGACCAGCGCGGCGCTGCTCAGCGGCGTCAACGCCGCGATGTGCGCGGCCACCGTGACGGTGATCCTCGCGTTCAGGCTGTGAGCGGGGGCGGGCCGTCCGCCGCGTCCAGCGCCGCGGCGCCGAGGGCGGTCTCGGCGGCCGGGTCGCTGCCCTCGGCACGCAGCGCCCCGAAAGCGGCGTCGCCCAGCGCGGCGCGCGCCGCGGCCTCGGCGGCGGCGGCGGACTGCTGCTCCAGCACCTGGCGGCCGTCCTTCAGCCGCGCATAGCCGGCATCCGCCAGCCCGAGCAGCCGCGCCGCGGTGCGCGGCCGCGCCTCGCGTGCGGCCAGCAGCGCCAGGTGGTCGGCCCACCAGGCCTCGGCGTCCTGCACGCGGGCATGCGGCCAGCCTTCGGCCGCCACGTGGCGCGCCGCCGCCAGGTCGCCCAGCGCCAGGTGGGCGGCCACGAGATTGGGCAGCATGAAGCCGTGCAGCATCGCGTGCGAGCGGATGTGGCGCGCGATGGCCACGCCCTCCAGCAGGCGCGGCAGCGCGGAGGCCGCGTCGCCGTCGATCTGCTCGGCGTTGGCCAGCGAGTGCAGCGCCTGCGCGCGGTCGCCCTGCCAGCCCTGGACCAGCTCGAGCTGCTGTCGCCAGGCCTGCATCGCGCGCGCCTGGTCGCCGGCGCTGACCGCCACCACGCCCTCGGCAAACCAGCGCCAGCGCCGCCGGCCGGGTGGCCAGGCCGGGTCGTACAGCCCGTGCACACGCGCCAGCAGCACGGCCGCCTCGTCGTGCTGCCCGCCCAGCGCGGCGGCCTCGGCGCCACGTGCCAGCGCACGGTACTCGCCCAGCGTGTCGCCGGCCTCGCGCCAGGCCGCCGCCGCATGCAGCAGCACCGACCTGCGCGCGGCCAGGTCGGAATGGCGGATCAGCCCGGCGGCGGCGTCCAGCGCACGCCCGCGCAGATCGCGCGGCAGTCCGGCGGCATCGGCGCGCTCGCGCAGCGCCTGCGCCCAGCGCAGCCGCTCGGCGGCAGGCCGCGCCAGCACGGCGCGCACCAGCAGCTCGGCCAGGCGCGCCGCGGTGGCCGCCCCGTCGGCGGCCGGCAGCGCCAGCGCGGCCTCGAAGGCGGCGACGATGTCGGCGGCCACCGGCTGCCGCGCGCGCAGCGCGGCGTCGCGGCCGGGCTCCTCGCGGCCGCTCCATTCGACCGCGTGCAGCGCGTCGCCCAGCGGCGCCAGCGCACGCGCCAGCCGGGCCAGCGCCTCGCCGCGCTCGCCGGCTTCGTGCAGGCGCTCCAGCGCCAGCGCACGCGGCGCCTCGAGCAGCCGGTAGCGCGGCGGGGCATCGGGCGGCGCTTCGGGGTCCGGCTCGCACTGCACCAGCGAGCGCTCGACCAGGTCGGCCAGGGCAAGCGCGGTCTCGTCGTCGGCGTCGCTGCCTTCGCCATCGGAGGCCAGCGCCAGCACCAGCGCCAGCGGCAGCGGCCCCTGCGCGACGGCCAGGCGGCGGAAGACCCGCCGTGCGGCCGGAGAGAGCAGGTCGTGCGACCAGCTCAGCGCCGAGCGCAGCACATTGGCCGCCGGGTCCACCGCGGCGGCGTCCGGCCCGGTGCCGCGCCGCGCCAGCCGCGCGCGCAGGTCGGCCAGCGGCATCTGGCCGAGCAGCGCCGCGGCAAGCTGCACGCCCAGCGCCGAGCCGCCGAGGCTGGCGCAGATGGCGACCACGTCGGCGACCTGCGCGTCGCCGAAGCGCAAACGCCGATCGGCCTGCTTCGCCTGTGCGACGAACAGCGCCACCGCGGCGTGGCGCAGCGCCTCGTCCGCGCTGCAGGGCGCGGACGGCACGGACAGCCCGCCCAGCGCGTGCACGAGCTCGCCGTGGCTTCGCAGCGGGGCCTGGCTGGTGACCAGCGTCGTGACGCCGGGTGCGTCGCGGCGCAGTGCGTCGACGAGCTCGCCGACCGCTGCCAGCAGATGCTCGGCGTTGTCGAGCACCAGCAGGCGTCGCTCGGGCGCCAGCGCCCGGGCCAGCGCGGCGGCGTCGCGAGGCAGGCCGTGCACGCCCAGCGCGGCGGCCACCGCCGGCAGCACGGCGGCCGGTGCGTCGAGCTCGACGAGGTCGACCCAGGCCGCCGGCGTGCCGTCCACCGCGCCCTGGCGCGCCGCGAGGTGGCGCGCCAGCAGCGTCTTGCCGCTGCCGCCGGCGCCGGTGACGGTGACGAAGCCGCCGCGCGCCAGTGCCTGCGCGACACGCGCGAGGTCCTCGTCGCGGCCCAGCAGCGGCGGCAGGCCGGCATCGGCCGCGGAGGGCTGCGTGGTCGTGGCCGGCGGCGCCGCGCTGCCGGGCGCGAGCGGCAGCACGAACTGGTAGCCGCGCCCGGGCACGGTGGCGATCGCGTCGCGGCCGAGCAGCTTGCGCAGCGCGGACACCTGCACGTGCAGGTTGGCTTCCTCGACCAGGGCGTCGGCCCAGACGCGGTCGAGCAGCTCGTCCTTGGCGACCAGCGCCCCGGCCCGCTCGACCAGCGCCGTCAGCAGGTCGAGCGCCCGTGCGCCGATGTCCAGCGGGCGGCCGTCCGCGAGCAGCCGGCGCTGTGCGGGCTGCAACTCGAACCGACCGAAGCGCCAGACCTGCATCACGGCTGGGCAATCTAGCGCAGCCGCCGCGCCGGCACCCGGCGCGCCCTAGGGGGGTGCCGGCGCCCCGGCGCTCAGACCACCTTCATGTGCTCGGTGCCGGCGGCCAGGTCCTGGCTGCGCGCGCGCTGGCTCTGCAGCTTGATCTGCAGCCGCAGGTCGTTGACGCTGTCGGCGTTGCGCAGCGCGTCCTCGTAGCTGACGTGGCGCGCCTCGTACAGGTCGAACAGGCTCTGGTCGAAGGTCTGCATGCCGAGCTCGCGGCTGCGCTTCATCAGTTCCTTGATCTCGGCGACCTCGCCCTTGAAGATCAGGTCGCCCACCAGCGGCGTGTTGAGCAGGATTTCCACCGCGGCGATGCGCCCGCGGCCCTGCTCGCGCGGCAGCAGGCGCTGGCTGACCAGGGCCTTGAGGTTCAGGCTCAGGTCCATCAGCAGCTGCTGGCGGCGCTCTTCCGGGAAGAAGTTGATGATGCGGTCCAGCGCCTGGTTGGCGCTGTTGGCGTGCAGCGTGGCCAGGCACAGGTGACCGGTCTCGGCGAAGGCCACCGCGTGCTCCATCGTCTCGCGGTCGCGGATCTCGCCCATCAGGATGACGTCGGGCGCCTGGCGCAGGGTGTTCTTCAGCGCCGCTTCCCAGCTGTCGGTGTCGATGCCCAGCTCGCGCTGGGTGACGATGCAGTTCTTGTGCGGGTGCACGAACTCCACCGGGTCTTCCACCGTGATGATGTGGCCGTAGCTGTTCTCGTTGCGCCAGTCCACCATCGCGGCCAGCGAGGTGCTCTTGCCGCTGCCGGTGGCGCCGACGAAGATGACCAGTCCGCGCTTGGTCATCGCCACTTCCTTCAGCACCTCGGGCAGGCCCAGGCCGTCGATGGTGGGCAGCTTGGCCGGGATGGTGCGGAAGACCAGGCCCACGTGGCCCTGCTGGATGAAGGCGTTGACGCGGAAGCGGCCCACGCCCTGCGGGCTGATCGCGAAGTTGCACTCCTTCGTGCGCTCGAACTCCGCGGCCTGCTTGTCGTTCATCACCGCGCGCGCCAGTGCCAGCGTGTGCTGGCCGGTCAGCGGCTGCGGGCTGACTTTGGTGATCTTGCCGTCGACCTTGATCGCCGGCGGGAAGTCGGCGGTGAGGAAGAGGTCGCTGCCGTTGCGGCCGACCATCAGGCGCAGCAGGTCGCTGACAAACTTGGATGCTTGGTCACGTTCCATCAAGTCGTCCTTTGCACTGCGGCCTCATGCGCAGCGGCCAAGCCCAGCCGTCGCCGCGGCCCGGCTTTGCCGGGCCGCCAGCGAGGCCCCCTCGGGGGGCAGCGACCGGGAGGGAGCGTGGGGGCATCATCTACCCAGGAAAGTTCTCGGGAATCTTGGCCTTCGCGCGCGCCTCGGCCGGGCTGATCAGGTTGCGGCGCACCAGGTCCGACAGGTTCTGGTCCAGCGTCTGCATGCCCATGCTCTGGCCGGTCTGGATGGCGCTGTACATCTGCGCGATCTTGTTCTCGCGGATCAGGTTGCGGATGGCGCTGGTGCCCAGCATGATCTCGTGCGCCGCGACGCGGCCCGAGCCGTCCTTGAGCTTGCACAGCGTCTGCGAGATCACGGCGACCAGGCTCTCGGAGAGCATCGCGCGCACCATCTCCTTCTCGGCCGCCGGGAAGACGTCCACGACGCGGTCGATGGTCTTGGCCGCGCTGCTGGTGTGCAGCGTGCCGAAGACCAGGTGGCCGGTCTCCGAGGCGGTCAGCGCCAGGCGGATCGTCTCCAGGTCGCGCATCTCGCCCACCAGGATGGCGTCCGGGTCCTCGCGCAGCGCGCTGCGCAGCGCGTTGGAGAAGCTCAGCGTGTGCGGGCCGACCTCGCGCTGGTTCACGAGGCACTTCTTGGACTCGTGCACGAACTCGATCGGGTCCTCCACCGTCAGCACGTGGCCGTACTCGTGCTCGTTGAGGTGGTTGACCATCGCCGCCAGCGTGGTGCTCTTGCCGGAACCCGTGGGGCCGGTCACCAGCACCAGGCCGCGCGGCTTGAGCGACAGCTCGGCGAAGACCTTGGGCGCGCCGAGCTGCTCCAGCGTGAGGATCTTGCTGGGAATGGTGCGGAAGACCGCCCCGGCGCCGCGGTTCTGGTTGAAGGCGTTGACGCGGAAGCGCGCCAGGCCCTGGATCTCGAACGAGAAGTCGCACTCCAGCGTGTCCTCGTAGTGCTTGCGCTGGGCGTCGTTCATGATGTCGTACACCATGTCGTGGACCATCTTGTGGTCCAGCGCTTCGACGTTGATGCGCCGCACGTCGCCGTGCACCCGGATCATCGGCGGCAGGCCGGCCGAGAGGTGCAGGTCCGAGGCCTTGTTCTTGACCGAGAAGGCCAGGAGCTGGGTGATGTCCATGCGGTGAGGAGGGGGCGGTCGCGCGGGCGCCACCCCTTAAGCTCGGGGGATTATGGGCAGCATCGGAAGCAACCTGCAAGAAGTGAAGCGGCGCATCGCACAGGCCTGCATGCAGTGCGGCCGCGATGCCAACATCGTCACGCGCGGCACCCCGCCGGGGCAGGACGGCATCGTGCTGCTGGCGGTGTCCAAGACCTTCGGCACCGAGGCGGTGCGCGAGGCCTGGGCCGCCGGGCAGCGCGCCTTCGGCGAGAACTACGTGCAGGAGGCGCTGGCCAAGATCGACGCGCTGGTGGACCTGCGCCCCGGCATCGAGTGGCACCTGATCGGCCCCCTGCAGAGCAACAAGACCCGGCCGGTGGCCGAGGCCTTCGACTGGGTGCACACGGTCGACCGGCTGAAGATCGCCGAGCGGCTGGCCGCGCAGCGCCCGCCGGGGCTGCCGCCGCTGCAGCTGTGCCTGCAGGTCAACGTCAGCGGAGAGTCCAGCAAGAGCGGCGTCGCGCCGGCCGAGCTGCCGGCGCTGGCCGAGGCCGTGGCCGCGCTGCCGCGCGAGCGGGTGCGTCTGCGCGGGCTGATGAGCATCCCGGAGCCGGCCGCGGAGGTCGCTGCGCAGCGGGCGCCGCACCGCGCGCTGCACGAGCTGCTGGCGGCGCTGAACGAGCGCGGCCTGGCGCTGGATACGCTGAGCATGGGCATGAGCGCCGACCTGGAAGCGGCGGTGGCCGAGGGCTCGACGATGCTGCGCGTGGGCACCGCCATCTTCGGTGCGCGCTGAGCCGGCGCTGCACCGGCAGCCGCGCGAGGACGGCCAACGCCACGACTGCCGCTACACCGGCAGCCGCGTCGTGTGCTTGACCTCCTCCATCACCGCATAGGTGCGCGTCTCGCGCACGCCGGGCAGGGTCCAGATCACGTTGCCGATGAACTGCCGGTAGGCCGCCATGTCGGCCACGCGCGTCTTGAGCAGGTAGTCGAAGCCGCCGGCCACCAGGTGCGCCTCCAGGATCTCCGGGCGCGCCTGCACGGCGGCCTTGAAGGTGTCCATCACGTCGCGCACCGTGCGGTCGAGCAGGATCTCGACGAAGACCAGCAGCCCCTGGCCCAGCTTCGCCGGGTCCAGCCGCGCCTCGTAGCCGAGGATGTAGCCGTCGCGCGTGAGGCGCTTGACGCGTTCCAGCACCGCGGTGGGCGAGAGGTGCACTTCCTCGGCCAGCTTCAGGTTGCTGATGCGGCCGTCGGCCTGCAGCACGCGCAGGATGCGGCGGTCGATGGTGTCCGGCCCGCGCCGCTCGCGCGGGGACCCGGCGTCGCTGTCGTCGTCCATGGGCGGCGATTGTGGCGCCGCCCGGCACGCGCCGTCAGTTCAGGTACATGCCCAGGTAGCGCCGGCCGTGGCTCACGGCCTCGGGGTCGGGGCAGGCGGCAAACCACTCGACGAGCTGCGCGCGTGCACGCTCGCGGTCGGGCCGGCCCTCGGCCTTGTCCCGCAGCACCACCTCCAGCAGCTGGTCGAAGGCGGCGCGGTAGTCGCCGTCGTAGACCTGCAGCGCGGCGAGCGCGAAGCGCGCGTCGAAGTCGCGCGGGTTGGCCGCGATGCGCGCAGCCAGCGCGGCCGGGTCGCCGGCCGGCTTGTTGCGCGCCAGCGCCAGCCGCTTGCCCAGCGCCTCGTGGCGGTCCTTGCGGTCGGCGGCCGGCACGCGCTCGAGCTCGGCCGCGGCCTCGTCCAGCGCGCCGCGCGCGAGCAGCCGCTCGGCCAGGTCCAGCCGCACCTCCACGTGGCCGGGCTCCAGGCCCAGCGCCTCGCGCAGCAGCGCCTCGGCGGTGTCGGCATCGGCCGCCTCGGCGGCTTCCTGGCGGATCAGGTCGGCCTCGGACTGCTGCGGGCCCAGGTGGCGGTCCAGGAAGGCGCGCACCTGGCCTTCGGGCAGTGCACCGGTGAACTGGTCCACCGGCCGCCCGCCGACGAACAGCACCACCAGCGGGATGCTGCGGATCTGCAGCGCGGCGGAGATCTGCGGCGCCTCGTCGGTATTGAGCTTGGCCAGCACGAAGCGCCCGCCGTAGGCCTGCACCAGCTTCTCCAGCACCGGGCCCAGGCTGCGGCAGGGGCCGCACCAGGGCGCCCAGCAGTCCAGCAGCACCGGCACGTCCAGCGAGCGCTCCAGCACGGTCTGGCGGAAGTCGGCCTCGGTGACGTCGAACGAGAGGTTCCCTGCGGCCGGGCCGGCGCCCATGTCGGCGGCCTGGGCGGCGGTCTGGGTGGAGTACGGGTCGTGGGCGGCGAACGGTGAGCGGGACATCGGCGGGCGGGGCTGCGGCAGGGAGCCGTCATTCTGGCACCCGCCAGATGCGGGCGCGCTGCGCGGGCTCAAGGGGCCCGCCCGTGACCGCTGGCTACACTGGCGCGCATGGACAGCCCCCACCCCGTGACCGCCTTCGTCGGCGGCGGCAACATGGCCGCGGCGCTGATCGGCGGGCTGCGCCGTGCCGGCCGGCCGGCCGAGGCCATCGTCGTCGTCGAGCCCTTCGCGGCGGCGCGCGAGCGCCTGGAGCGCGAATTCGGCGTCGTCGCGCAGCCGGCGGCCGACGAGCGGCTGGCGCGCGCCGCCACCGTCGTCTGGGCGGTCAAGCCGCAGTCCTTCGCCGAGGCGGCCGCGCCCTGCGCGGACCATGTGGGCGGCGCGCTGCAGGTCAGCGTGATGGCGGGCGTGCGCGCGGCGGCCATCGCGCGCGCTGCCGGCACGCGGCGCGTGGTGCGCGTGATGCCCAATACGCCGGCGCTGATCGGCCGCGGCATCGCCGGGCTGTGGGCCGACGCCAGCGTCGGCGAGGCCGAGCGCGCCGAGGTGCAGGCGCTGATGGCGCCCACCGGCGCCACGCTGTGGGTGGCGCACGAGGCGGACCTGGACTCGGTGACGGCACTGTCGGCCAGCGGCCCGGCCTATGTCTTCTACCTGCTGGAGGCGCTGATCGACGGCGGCGCGGCGATGGGCCTGCCACCCGCGCAGGCGCGCGCGCTGGCGCTGGCCACGCTGGACGGTGCCACCGCGCTGGCCGCGGGCTCGGCCGAGCCGCCGCAGGCGCTGCGCGCGCAGGTCACCTCCAAGGGCGGCACCACGCACGCCGCGATCTCGGTGCTGGAGCAGGCTGACGTGAAGGCGGCCGTGCACCGCGCGCTGCTGGCCGCGCAGCGCCGCGCGAGAGAGCTGGGCGACGAGTTCGGCGGCTAGTTCGCAGGGCGGTTCAGCGCAGCGCCAGGTCCACCGCCACCCCCGCGAAGACCGCGAAGCCCAGCCAGTGGTTGGCGCGGAAGGCGCGGAAGCAGCCCTCGCGCGAGCGCTCGCGGATCAGCGTGTAGTGCCACAGCGCCTGCGCCGCCGCCGCCGCGATGCCCAGCAGGAACCAGCCACCCAGCCCGAGCGCGCGCCCGAGCCAGATCCAGCCCAGCAGGTGCAGCGCATAGAAGGCCATCACCGCAGCCACGTCCCGGCGGCCCAGCGTGATGGCGCTGGTCTTCATGCCGATGCGCAGGTCGTCGTCGCGGTCGACCATCGCATACTCGGTGTCGTAGGCCAGCACCCAGAACAAGTTGGCCGCGAGCAGCCCCCAGGCCTGCGGCGGCACCGCGTCGGCGATCGCGCCCAGGCCCCAGCTGCTGCCGCCCTGCGCGGCGGCGAAGGCCATCGGGATGCCGAAGCTGAAGGCCACGCCCAGCACCGCCTGCGGCATCGAGACGAAGCGCTTGGCGTATGGGTACGCCAGCGTGATCGCCAGCGCCACGAAGCTCAGCCAGATCGCCGGCGGCGTGGTGCTCAGCACCAGCGCAAAGGCCGCCAGCGCCAGCACCGCGCCCACCGCGAGCGCCTCGCGCACGCCGACCGCGCCGCGCGTGACGGGGCGCTGCGCGGTGCGCTTGACGTGGCGGTCGAATTCGCGGTCGGCGACGTCGTTGACGCAGCAGCCTGCGCTGCGCATCAGGATGGTGCCGAGCACGAAGACCCCCAGCAGGTGCCAGCCCGGCCAGCCGTCGGCGGCGATCCACAGCGCGGCCAGCGTGGGCCACAGCAGCAGCAGCCAGCCGGCCGGGCGGTCCCAGCGGATCAGGTCCAGGTACAGCGCGAGGCGCGACGGCGCTGCGGCGGCGGCTTGCATGGCCCCGATTATCGAAGCGCCGCCGCCGGCGCCGCGGCGCCGCCGCGCTCGGCGTGGGGGCGCTCAGCGTGGCGGGGGGTCCATCTCGCGCAGGACTTCCAGCGCGCGGCCGTAGTTCGTCTTGTCGCCGTGCTGCTTCGCCGCGCGCTTGTAGACGGCGGTCCAGAAGCGCTGCGCCTCGGAGTCCTCGCGGGCGTGGACGTTGTAGTGGTCGAAGACGGTGTCCAGCAAGCCGTAGGTGGCCAGCACGCGCTGCAGGCCATCGGCGACGTCGGCGTGGGACTGGCCCTCGGCCGGCCAGTCGGTGGTGACCAGGAAGGGCGCATTGGCCGGATGCATGTCCCCCAGTACCTTCGCGCTGGAGACGGTGACACCCAGCACCCCGGCCAGCGGGCCGAAGTGGCCGGCCTTCTCCAGGACCGGCCGGCAGCAGGCCGGCAACCGGTAGGCCGAGGCCACCGCCGTGCCGCGCACGTTCTTGCGGTAGTAGTGGTAGCCGCCGGCGGCGAGCGCGGCGACGGCGGCGATGGCGAACGGCAGCGGCATCGGAGGGCTCCGGACAACGAGCGAGGATGATGCGGTCGCCGGTATCCGGCGGGCATCCCCTGGTCGCGGGACGCACGCACGACGCGGCATCATGCGGGCTCCCTCCGCCGCGCGCCCGCCCTGCCGTGACCACCGAGCCCACCCCTGCCCATCCGGCACCCGCGCCGCCGCTGCGTGTCGATCCCGAGGTGGCCCAGGCACTGGCGCTGGGCCAGCCGGTCGTCGCGCTGGAGTCGACGATCATCAGCCACGGCATGCCCTGGCCGCGCAACCTGGAGACCGCGCGGCAGGTGGAGGCCGCGGTGCGCGGGCAGGGCGCGGTGCCGGCCACCATCGCGGTCGTCGACGGCCGGCTGCGCGCCGGCCTGGCGCCCGGCGAGCTCGAGGCGCTGGCGCGTGCCGGCCGCGCGCTGCCCAAGGCCAGCCGCCGCGACCTGCCCTTCCTGCTGGCCGAGGGCGCCAGCGGCGCCACCACGGTGGCCGCGACGATGATCGTCGCCGCGATGGCCGGCATCCGCGTCTTCGCCACCGGCGGCCTCGGCGGCGTGCACCGCGGCGCCGAGCGCAGCTTCGACGTCTCGGCCGACCTGATGGAGCTGGCACGCACCCCGGTGGCGGTGGTCTGCGCCGGTGCGAAGGCCCTCCTGGACCTGCGGCTCACGCTGGAGGTGCTGGAGACGCACGGCGTGCCGGTGCTGGGCTACGGCACCGACGAGCTGCCCGCCTTCTGGTCGCGCACCAGCGGCCTGAAGCTGGACCGCCGGCTCGACACGCCCGAGGCGGTGGCGCGCGTGCTGCACGCGAAGTGGGCCGCCGGCCTGGACGGCGGCGTGGTCGTCGCCAACCCGATCCCGGCCGAGTTCGAGGTGCCGCACGAACACATCGAGGCGCTGATCCGCCAGGCGCTGGCCGAGGCCGACACCGCCGGCATCGCCGGCGCCGCGCTCACGCCCTGGCTGCTGGCGCGCGTGGAGGCGCTGAGCGGCGGCACGAGCCTGGACGCCAATGTCGCGCTGGTGCTGGCCAACGCGCGGCTGGCGGCGCAGGTGGCGGGGGCGCTGGTGCGGTTCAGCGCCGCAGCAGGTTGACCAGCGCGCGCCCGGCGCGGTCGCGGTAGACGTCGAAATCGGCGTCCAGCGACAGCACGTGGCGCAGCTTCAGCCTTGCCGCGGCCTCGGCGACGGAGGCATCGGCCAGGTCGAAGGGCAGATCGGCGAAGCGTTCCGACAGGCGCAGCACCTCGGTGAGCGTGCCTTCCACCGGGGTGTCCAGCGTGACGCCGCCACGCTGCGCCCAGCGCAGGAAGTCCAGCGCCGCTTCGTTGGCGACGCGGCGCGCCAGCAGTGCGCAGACCTCGGTGGCCACCGGCCAGGTGGCCAGCAGCGTGGCGGCGGGGTTGGCCCGCAGCCAGTCCAGCACCGGCGCATGCCAGCGGTCGGCGCCGTTGAACAGCGCGATCAGCGGGCCGCTGTCCACGAGCACCGGCCCGCGGTGCGCCAGATAGCGCGCCGAGGGCTCGCGCGCCTGCGCGCGGCTTTCAGCCGCCACGGCGGGCGTGGCGCGCGTCCCAGGCCTCGGCCAGCGCCGCCTTGCGCCGCGTGGACAGGTCGGCCGCCCCGCGGTGGCGACCGAACAGGTCGGCGCCCAGATCGAAGGCCGAGCGCCCGCCGCTGTCCTCGGGTGCGTCGAGATAGGCCTGCAGCGCCGCACGCACGACATCGCTGGTGCTGCGGCCGCTGCTTGCGGCACGCTGGCGCAGCCGTTCCTCCAGCGTGGCGTCGAGCTTGATCGTGACGGTCATCGCAGCAGGGCTCCGATCGAGTGGTAATACGCAATGTATTACCATGACCGATCGACGTCAACCGTCCAACTGCTTCTGGAACACCAGCCCCGCGTGCTCGCGCAGCGCGTGGAAGCGGATCTTGGGCCAGTTCTGCTCCATCGCGCGCAGCTCGCCGGCATATTCCAGCAGCACGCAGGGCGCGTCCACGGCGTCCTGCGCGACGCGGTGGCTGTTGCCGTCGATGAAGCGCTTGAGCTCGCGCTCGTCGGCGGCCGCGCCCTGCCCGGTCTCGGCGGTGACCCAGCGCGCGACGTTGTAGCGGGCCGGCATCACGCGCGCCTTGACGCCGTACTCGTGCTCCAGGCGGTGCGCGACCACCTCGAACTGCAGCTGCCCCACCGCGCCCAGCAGCAGCACGCTGCCGGCCACCGGGCGGAAGACCTGGATCGCGCCTTCCTCGCCCAGCTGCGTCAGGCCGGCGCGCAGCTGCTTGGTCTTCAGCGGGTCGGCCACCTCGACGCTGCGGAACATCTCCGGCGCGAAGAAGGGCAGCCCGGTGAACTGCAGCACCTCGCCCTCGGTCAGCGTGTCGCCGAGCTGCAGCACGCCGTGGTTGGGGATGCCGATGATGTCGCCGGCGAAGGCCTCCTCCAGCAGCTCGCGGCGCTGGCTCAGGAAGCTGACCACGGTGTTGGGGCGCAGCTCCTTGCCGTTGCGCGCCACCTTCAGCCGCATGCCGCGCTCGAAGTGGCCGCTGCCCACACGCACGAAGGCGATGCGGTCGCGGTGCGCCGGGTCCATGTTGGCCTGGATCTTGAAGACCACGCCGCTGAACCTGGGCTCGGTCGGCTGCACGGTGCGCTGCAGCGCCGCCTTCGGGCCCGGCGGCGGCGCCAGGTCCACCAGCGCGTCCAGTACCTCGCGTACGCCGAAGTTGTTGATCGCGCTTCCGAAGAACATCGGAGTCTGCCGGCCGGCCAGGAACTCGGCCTCGTCGAAGCCGGGCGCCGCCTCCTGCACCAGCTCGACCTCGCCGGCGGCCTGCGCGTAGGCCTCGCCGAAGCGCGCCTGCAGCGCGGCGGTGTCGGCCGCGGCCATCACCTCCTCGTCGCCCCCCGCGCGGTCCTCGCCGGGCGCGAAGACGCGCATCTGGCCGCGGCGCAGGTCCAGCACGCCGCCGAAGAACTTGGCCATGCCCACCGGCCACGTGAAGGGCACCACGCCCATGCCCAGCTCGCGCTCGATCTCGTCGAACAGGTCCAGCGGCGCCTTGACCTCGCGGTCCATCTTGTTGATGAAGGTCAGGATGGGCGTGTTGCGCGCGCGGCAGACCTGCAGCAGCCGCCGCGTCTGCGGCTCCACGCCGTTGGCCGCGTCGATGACCATCAGCGCCGCGTCCACCGCGGTCAGCACGCGGTAGGTGTCCTCGCTGAAGTCCTGGTGGCCGGGCGTGTCGAGCAGGTTGATGACGCAGCCGCGGTACTCCATCTGCATCACGCTGGAGGCCACCGAGATGCCGCGCTGCTTCTCGATCTCCATCCAGTCGCTGGTGGCGTGGCGCGTGGCCTTGCGCGCCTTCACGCTGCCGGCGATCTGGATCGCGCCGGAGAACAGCAGCAGCTTCTCGGTCAGCGTGGTCTTGCCGGCGTCCGGGTGGCTGATGATCGCGAAGGTGCGGCGGCGGCGCACTTCGGCAGGGATGCGGGCAAGGCTGTCGGAGGACATGGCGGCGCCTGGGAAAACCCGCGATTATCGCCGCCGGGGCTATGATGATCCGTGCCGGTCGTTGCGCCGGTCCTGCGCTGCGAAAGGCCGCCCCTTGGCCGGTACGGTGCCCGACACCGCCGATGCAGTACCCGCGGGCATGCCGGCGACGCCGGCCGTGCCCGACCTGCCGTCGCGCCTGCGCGAGGCCACGCGCGCGCTGCATGCGCAGGCCGAGCGCAGCGGGCTGATGGCCAAGCTGCTGCGCGGGCGCATCGGGCGCGCGGCGTACTGCGCGCTGCTGCGCAATCTGCATGCCCTGTATGCCGTGCTGGAGCAGGCGAACGACGCTGCGCTGGTCGACCCCGAGCTGCACCGCGCCGACGCACTGGCGCAGGACCTGGAGCACCTGCACGGCCCCGGCTGGCGCGAGCAGCTGCCGCTGGCCCCCGCCACGCAGGCCTATGTCGAGCGGCTGCAGGCGCTGCTGCGCAGCGGCTCGCGCGTCCTCGCCGCGCACGCCTACGTGCGCTACCTCGGCGACCTGCACGGCGGACAGGTGCTGCGGGGCCTGGTGCGGCGCGGCCTGGGGCTGGGCGAACAGGGCCAGCCGGGCACGCGCTTCTACGACTTCGGCGACGCGGCGCGCGTGCAGGACCTGCGCGGCGAGTTCCGCCGCCGCCTCGCCGCGCTGCCGCTCGCCGCCGACGAGCAGCAGGCCGTCGTCGACGAGGCCTGCTGGGCCTTCGCGCAGCACGCGCGCATCTTCGAGGAACTGCAGCCCGCGGACTAGGTGCGCGGTCGCGGCCCGTCAGCGGCTGCCGCCGAAACTGCGGATCTGCGCGTACAGCGCCGCCGCGCGCTGGGCCGAGGCCTCGAGTTCCTGCAGCAGCGGTGCCGCGGCCGCGGTGCCGCCGGCGCCGTCGGCGATGTCCATCGCGGCCAGGCTGGCGTTGGTGAAGATGGCGCCGACGACGCTGTCGCCGGCTGGTGCGCCGGCGCCGGCGACCTGCAGCGCCGTCTCCAGGTGGCGGCGGGCCTCGGCCGTGCGCCGGCTGTCGCGCAGGTCGGCCAGCGTGACGATGTAGCCCAGCAGCATGCCGCCGCGTCCGGGCACCGGCTCCACGTGCACGGCCACCGGCAGCACGCCACCGTCGGCGGCGTGCAGGCCCCACTCGCCGCGCCAGGCGCTGACCGGGGTGGCCCGCAGCACGCCGTGCACGTCATCGGGCTGCTCGAACAGCGTCGCCAGCGGCGTGCCGGGCGGCGGCGAGGCGCCGACGGCGGCCCCGACGGCGCCGAGCTTGCTGAAGGCCGGGTTGGCGAACAGCAGTTCGCCGTCGGCGCCGGCCACCAGCACCGCCTCCAGCGAGGCCGCCACCGCGGCGCGGATCTCGGCCAGCTGGTGCTCGGCGATCAGCATGCGCACCGCGTGCACCTGCACGATGATGTCCACCAGCGCCGAGCCGATGGCGCCGGCCATCACGCGCTCGGCCTGCGACCAGGGCACCGCGGTGCCGCGCACGATCTCGCTCCAGGCCTCGAACGAACGGCGCGGCGAGAGCTGCAGCGGGTCGTTCATGTCCACCGCCTTGGCCGGGTCGCCGGCCCAGGTGACGGTCTGCAGCTGCTCCTTGCGGAACCACATCAGCCAGTCCGGCCGGCGGCTGGACAGCCGCACGCCGAGCACGCCGCAGGCGGTGGGTGCCAGCGGGGCCAGCGAGGGCTCCAGGCTGCCCAGCGCCGAGCAGGCGAAGGGCCCGCCGACCCCGGCGCCGGGCTGCGCGTCCACCCAGCGCAGCAGCGCGCGCAGCTCGGGCGTGGACGGCACCTCGCCGGTGGTCAGCACCTCGTCGCCGTGGAAGAGCGCGGCGCCGCTGGCCTCCAGCGGCTGCAGCAGCGTGCGCGGGTTGCGCAGCAGGGCCTGGCGCCAGTCGCCCTCCACCGAGGTGGCCTCGACCAGCCGCTGCTCCAGCCGCCGCACCATCAGCGCGACCTGCGCGTGGGCGTAGTTCTCGATCGCCGCGATGCGCGTGGACGCGACCTCGGCCAGCAGGTCCACCGCCGCGCGCACCGCGTAGCGCATGCGCCGCGGGCTGTAGTGGTGCGCCGCGATCAGTCCCCAGAGGCGGCCGTCGCGCACCAGCGAGGCCACCAGCGTGCCGGTGACGCCCATGTTCTTCAGGTACTGCAGGTGCAGCGGCGACATGCTGCGCAGGTGGCACAGCGACATGTCCAGCGGCTCGCCGCTGTCCGGGCGCAGCGCGGGCAGCAGCGGCGCCGGCGTGTAGTGCACGTCGACCAGCACGCGCACGCGGTTGAGCAGGTACAGCTGCCGCGCGCGCTGCGGGATGTCGCTGGCCGGGTAGTGGTGGCCGAGCAGCGAGTCCAGCCGCGGGTCGCGCGCCTCGGCGACGATCTTGCCGTGCCCGTCGGGGTCGAAGCGGTAGATCATCACCCGGTCGTAGCCGGTCAGGTCGCGCAGCACCTGCGCCATCGCGTCCACCAGCGCGCCGATGCTGGCGGCCTCGGTGAAGCGCTGCACCGCCTGCGCCAGCCGCTCGCGCAGGCGTTCGGGCGGCACGTCCAGCGGCGGCGGCGTGCCCGCCGCGTCGTCCACCCGTTCCAGCTCCAGCACCAGGCCACCGCCCGGCGCGCGGTGCAGCGCGCCTTCCAGGCGCCGTGCGCCGGCGGCCAGGGTCACCAGCAGCGGCAGCGGTGTGGCCTCCAGCCCGCCGGCGCGCTGTGCGACCTCGCGCGCCAGGCCGGCGTCGAGCTCGGCCAGAGGCCGCTCCAGCAAGCGCGCCGCGGGCACGCCCAGCACCGTCTCGCAGCTGGTGCTGGCCTGCAGCACGGCGAGGTCGCCCTCGCGCAGCAGCAGCAGCGCGCCATGCGGCTGCACCGACCCCGCGAGGTGGATCAGCTCGCGCTCGCAGTTCGTCAGGTCGGCCTGACCGAAGGCCGGGCTGTCCACGCGGGGCCCTTCAGGCGCTCAGTGGACGCCGCGGCTGCGGCCGTCGGGTTCCGGCGGCGCCAGGCCCAGCCGGTGCATGCGCAGCACCAGCTGCTCGGCCGACAGGCGCAGCAGGTCGGCCGCACCGTCCAGGCGGCCGCCCACGCGCTGCAGCGCCGCGCCGATGAGCTGCTTCTCGATCAGCGACGCGGCCTCGGTGTGTGTTTTGACCACCGTGTCATAGCCGTTGACGTTTTCCGCGGGGATGCCAAGTTTAATTAATTCGGCATCCATCCACAAACGTGTGCCCGAGCCTGGATTGCGATTCACAAAGCGTACATCCGCGCGTGCGATATCCGCGATCTGTTTTAGCGATTTTGGATTCCCCGCCGCGAGCATCAATCCCTGCGTGCGATAGGCCAGCGTGACGATTTCAACGTCGCG
>CAZUPH010000041.1:18302-21281 GCA_964621995.1 uncultured Rubrivivax sp.
GCCATCAGCTCCGGCAACGAGGCCTGGCCCAGCCGGGCGACGAGCAGGCCGACGTCCTGCGCGAGGTCCTCCGCCAGGCCGACCGTCGCGGCGCGGCGCGACTGCGGGCGCAGCGTGAAGCCGATGTGCTCCTGGTCGCCCTCGGCCAGCAGCGCTGCGGAGACGTCGCACTGCAGCGGCGGCGCGCCGAACAGGCGCAGCCGCACCGTGGCGTGGCCGACGATGCCGCGCGCGCGCACGCGCGCCAGCAGCGTGGCCCATTGCTGCGCATCGTCGCCCAGTGCCTGCGCGATCTCGGTGCCGCGCAGCCGGGTGGGGTCGGGCGCGTTGCACAGCTCGGCGAAGGCCGGGTTGGTCCACAGCACGCGGCCGCCGGCGTCGGTGACGACGACGGCGTCCGGCGTCTGGCGCACGAAGTCCAGCACCGACTGCGCGTCGCCGGCGCCGGCCGCGGCGCGGCGCGCGCGCAGCAGCAGGCAGCGCCGGCCCTCGGCGCGGAAGGGCGTGGCCGACACGTCCAGCGGCAGCCCCGAGGCCGCCGCGCGCAGCCGCACCTCGGCGGCGCGGCCGGTGCTGCGCGCGTTGGCCAGCAGTTCGTCGAAGGCCGGCTGCACCGCCGCCTCGACCAGGCCGCGTGCCGCCAGCCCCTGCCAGCCGGCCTGCGGCCGGCCGAACAGTTCCACGGCCGACGGGTTGGCGTCGATGACCTCGCTGCTGGCTGCGTCGAGCACCAGCACGGCGTCGGTGGCCACCTGGAACATCAGCCGGTAATGGCCCTCGGCCTGGCGGCGCTGCCAGTAGTCGCGCTCGAGTTCCTGCTGCGCGTCCAGAAAGCGCTGCTGGATCGCGCCGACCGCGCGCAGGTCGCGCCCGACCGCCAGCAGGGGCCCGTGCCTGCCCAGCCGCACGGCGGCCCAGGACAGCGGGATCTCGTCGCCGCCGGCGCCGGGGTGGCTGAATTCGCGCCGGCGCGACCAGCCCTGCTGCCGCGCTTCCTGCAGCAGCAGTTCGACCTTGCGCCGGGTGCCGTTGCCGACCACGTCGGCCCAGGCGCGGCCGACCCAGTCCTGCCCGGCGCCGGCCAGCGGCAGCCCGGACTCGGCGACGCTGCGGATGACGCCGTCCTCGCCGACGACGAGGGCGATGTCGCCGGCCACGCGCACGACGGCCGTCGCCACCTCGGGCGCCAGGGCCGCCAGCGCGCTGTCGTCGCGTTCGGTTTGGGAACTCATGCGGTCAAAGTAGCACACCGGGGACTCGGCTGCCGGACTTTCGGTGCCGGGGCTGCGCCTGCCTGCGCCTGGCTCGAGCCCGGCGCAGGCAGGCGGGAACGCCGCAGCCGGTCAGGTTTCGAGCAGCGAACGCAGCATCCAGGCCGTCTGCTCGTGCACGGTCAGGCGCTGGGTCAGCAGGTCGGCGGTGGGCTCGTCGCCGGCCTTGTCGGCGAGCGGGAAGACGCTGCGCGCGGTGCGCGCCACGGCCTCGTGGCCCTCCTTCAGGATGCGCACCATCTCCAGCGCCGACGGCGGCGTGGCCGGTGCGTCCGGGATCGAGGCCAGCTCGCCGTAGGCGCCGTAGCTGCCCGGCGCCGGGTGGCCCAGGCTGCGGATGCGCTCGGCGATCGGGTCCACCGCGTTCCACAGCTCGGTGTACTGCACCATGAACATCGCGTGCAGCGTGTTGAACATCGGCCCGGTGACGTTCCAGTGGAAGTTGTGCGTGGTCAGGTACAGCGTGTAGGTGTCGGCGAGCAGCCGCGACAGGCCGCCGGCGATCGCCGCGCGGTCCCGGTCGCCGATGCCGATGTTGATGTTGATGCTGGGCGCCTTCGCGGCGCGGACGTTCGACTTCTTGGCCATGGTTCCTGCTCCTGGGCGGCGGCCCTGCAGGGAGCCCTGCGGGGGACGCGCGCCGAGGATAGCAGCGGCCCCGGGGCGGCGCCGTTCGCGCGCCGGCGTCCGACACCGCCTGTAGTCGCCGTCCGACAGCCCGGCGCGGCGCCGGACGATGGGCCGCAGGCGGGCCGCTGCCTATCGTTCACATGACCGGTCTGCATCACCGGCCCCCAAGAGGCCGTCGACCGAGTCCCCGCCCCTGCAAACCCCTGAACCGCCAGAAGGAGATCCCATGCAACGAAGCACCCGCACCCTCGCTGCCGCTGCCGCCGCCGTGACGGCCCTGGCCCTGGCCGCCTGCGACAAGGCCGATCCGCCGCCCCCGGAGCCGACCGTCGGCCAGCGCATCGACCAGGGCATTGCCGCCGCCGAGCGCAAGGCCGAGGAAGTGAAGGACGGCGTCGCCCAGGCCGGCAGCGAAGCCGGGCAGGCCGTGCGCGAAGCCGTCGGCAAGGCCGCCGAGGCCACCCGCGACGTCGCCATCACCGCCGAGGTCAACGCCAAGCTGGCCAGCGACGACAAGCTCAGCGCGTTGCGCATCGACGTCGACACGGTCGACGGCCGCGTCGCGCTGAAGGGCAGCGCGCCGGATGCCGCGTCCCGCGAACGCGCCGCGCAGCTGGCCGCCGCGGTCGCGGGCGTCGTCGCCGTCGACAACCGCCTGACCGTGGAGCCGCGCAGCTGAGCGCGCGCCCGACCCGCCAAGCCCCCCTCCCGGAGGACCCCGCCATGAAGACCTCGCTTGCCACCACGCTGCTGGCCGCCGCCCTGTCCGTGGCCGTGCTGCCCGCCTGCACCGTCGCGCGCGACCAGCAGACCGTGGGCTCGTACATCGACGACGCCACGCTGACCACGCGCGTGAAGGCGCGCTTCGCCGAGGACCCGAAGGTCAGCGCGCTGGCCATCAGCGTGGAGACCATGAAGGGCGTGGTGCAGCTCTCGGGCTTCGCGAAGAGCGCCGAGGAGCGTGCCGCCGCCGAGCGCATCGCCCAGAGCGTGCCCGGCGTGGCCGCCGTGCGCAACGACATCGTGGTGAGCGGCTGATGAAGCCCGCGGCCGTCCATCGCCCCGCGCGCCGCTCGTC
>CAZUPH010000041.1:21343-24123 GCA_964621995.1 uncultured Rubrivivax sp.
GGCGCGCGCCCGGCCCGGGGCCGGCCTGCGGGCCTGGGTCTGGCCCTGCGCCAGCCTGCTGGCCCTGGGCGCGGCGGCGCTGCTGGCCGACGTCGCCGCGCAGGCCGCGGCGGGCGCGGTCGTCCCGACGCCGCTGGCCGCGCTGGTCTAGGCCGTGTAGGAGCTGTCCTACATGACGCCGCGTTGCCGTCGGACAGCAGGCGCCCTGGCGCCGCGGCACACTCGGCCGCCGCAGCTGTCGTCGCCCTCGGCAGGCTGCGCCGTGACCACCGCCGCCATGCCCGCCGCCGCACCTGCCGACCACGCCGCACCGCAGCCCGCGCTCAGGACCTTCATCGTCGAGGACAGCGTGCTGATCCGCGAGAACCTGATCGCGACGCTGGAGGAACTGGCGCCGGTGCAGGTCGTCGGCTGGGCCGACGGCGAGGCCGCGGCGCGGCGCTGGCTGGGCGAGCACGGCGCGGGCTGCGAGCTGGTGATCGTGGACATCTTCCTGCGCGACGGCTCGGGCCTGGGCGTGCTGAAGGCCGCCGCCAGGCTGCCGGCGCGGCGCGTCGTGCTGAGCAACTACGCCACGCGCGACATGCGCGAGGCCTGCCTGGCGCTGGGCGCGAACCGCGTCTTCGACAAGTCCAACGAGCTCGACGAGCTCATCGCCTACTGCCAGCACGCCTCGGGCGCGCCGCAGACGGTGCCCGGTGCGCTGTCCTGAAGCCGCAGCGCGCCGCTTCGCGGCCCGGCCCGGACGCTACTGCATCAGCCCGTGCTTGAGCGCGTAGTAGGTCAGCTCGCTGTTGGACGCGAGCCCCATCTTCTCGAGCACCCGGCTGCGGTAGGTGGAGACCGTCTTGACGCTCAGCGACAGGCTCTCGGCGAGCTGGCCCACGGTCTCGCCCCGCGCCAGGTGCAGGAAGACCTGCAGTTCGCGCTCGGAGAGCTTCTCGTGCGCCGGCCGCTCGTCGGCGCCCAGCCCGGCGGCCAGCTGCTCGGCCACCACCGGCGTGATGTAGCGGCGCCCTGCCGCCACCAGGCGGATCGCGCGCACGATCTCCTCGGGGTCGGTGTCCTTGCCCAGGTAGCCGGCGGCGCCCTGGCGCAGCAGCGTCGTCGCGTAGTGCTCCTCGGGGTAGCTGCTGAGCATCAGCACCGGCAGCGCCGGCGCACGCGCCTTGATCGCCAGCAGCAGGTCCACGCCGCTCTGCCCGGGCATCGCGATGTCCAGCAGCACCACGTCCGCGCCCTCGGCGCGCACCACCTCCATCAGCGCGCGGCCGTCGGCGCATTCGGCGACCACGTGCAGGTCCTCGTGCTCCGAGAGGAACTGGCGCAGCCCGGCACGCACCACGGCGTGGTCGTCGGCGATCGCGATGCGGATCATCGTGCGGGCCCCGTGCAATCCATGGCGCCGCAGTGTAGGGTCTGGGCATGCCGATGAGCAGCCGATGAGGATTGCCGACCGCGTGCGGCGCAGCCGCTGGACGCTGCCGCTGGCGCTGCTGGGCGCGCTGGTGGTACTGGTCATCAACGAGCTCGCCTACCGCAGCGCCAGCAATGCGCTGGCCGACCTGCAGACGCGCGTGGAGGTGCGCCGCGACGTGCAGCTGCTGGGCCGGCGCGTCGCCGAAGCCGAGGGCAGCCAGCGCGGCTACCTGCTGACCGGCCGCGACGAGTACCTGGACCCCTACGCCGCCGCGACCGGCGGCGTGCGCGCGCTGGTCGAGCGGCTGCGCGCGCAGTACGCCGGCGACGCCCGGGCCCAGCCGCTGGTGGCCGAGATCGCCGACGCGGCCGAGTTCAAGCTCTCGGAGATGGAGACGGCGCTGTCGCTGTACCGCGAGCAGCGCCACGGCGCCTGGCAGGAGCTGCTGAACACGAATCTCGGCAAGGAGAAGATGGACGCGCTGCGCTCGGCCACCGAGCGGTTGATCGCGCTGGAGACCGCGCGCGTGGCCGACGGACGCGACCGCGTCGACGACACGCTGCGCATCAGCCGCCACGGCCTGAACGCGATGGCCGCGCTGTCGGTGCTGGCGCTGTTCCTGTTCGTGCGCCAGTCGCTGGTGTTCGACGACGCGCAGCGCCGCCATGCCGAGGAACTGCAGGCCGAGCGCGACCACCTCGAGCAGCAGGTCGAGCGCCGCACGGCCGACCTGAGCGAGCTGGCGCAGCACCTGCAGACCGCGCGCGAGGACGAACGCGCGCGCCTGGCGCGCGAGCTGCACGACGAGCTGGGCGCGCTGCTCACCGCGGCCAAGCTGGACGCCGCGCGCCTGAAGCGCAGCCTGGGCGGGCCGGTGCCGGAGTCCGAGGCGCGGCTGGCGCACCTGAACGAGACCATCAACCGCGGCATCGAGCTCAAGCGCCGCATCATCGAGGACCTGCGGCCCTCGGTGCTGACCAACCTCGGCCTGCGTGCGGCGCTGGAGATCCTGACCCGGGAGTTCGCCCGCCGCAGCGAGCTCGAGCTAGAGGTCGAGCTTCAGGACCTGGCGCCGGACGAGCGCGCCGCGATCACGATCTACCGCACGGTGCAGGAATCGCTGACCAACATCGCCAAGCATGCGCGGGCGCGCCGCGTCACGGTGGCGCTGCGCGGCGCGCCGGCACCACACGACCCGGCCGCCGCCGGCGTGGAGGTCGAGATCGGCGACGACGGGGCCGGCTTCGAGCCCGGCGCGGTGCGCGGCAGCCGCCACGGCCTGCTGGGCATGCACCACCGCGCGCAGGCGCTCGGCGGGCGGCTGCGCCCGGTCGTCGATCGCGTGCTGCCGCTGTGGGAG
>CAZUPH010000042.1:0-23786 GCA_964621995.1 uncultured Rubrivivax sp.
CGTGGCCGGCGGCAGCGCGGCGCCGGCGGCTTCTAGCGACTCCACCGCCACCACCGGCAGCGCGGCCAGCGCCGGCTCGCCGGCGGCGGCCTCGCGCAGCGCCGCGGCGCGCCCGGCGTCGCCGACGGCCAGCTGCACCCCCGCGTGGGCCAGCGTGTAGCGGATCTCCGCGCCGCGGTGGTCGGGGTTCAGCGGCACCACCGAGGCCCCCAGGCCGTTGAGGGCCAGCAAGTGGAAGAAGTGGCGCGGGTGGTTGCCCACGCCCAGCGCGACGCGGTGGCCGGCGCCCCAGCCCGCGGCGCCGTAGAGCGCCGCCAGCCGCGCCACCTCGGCCCCCACCTCGCGGTAGGTCCAGCAGCGCCCGCCGGCCAGCGCCGACTCGGCCAGGAACGGCCGCCCGGGCGAGCGCGCCAGCGTCTCGAGGAAGGCGTCGTGCAGGCTCTGGGCCATCGTCGGCGGGGTGTCGGACGGGAGCCGGCGGGCTACTCGACGGCGATCCGGCGCTCGCGGATCAGCGCCGAGAAGACGCGGGTCTCGCGCGCCAGCAGGCTGCGGTAGGCGGCGGCGTCGAGGAACACCGCCTCGCCGTTGAGCGCGTGGAACTTCTGCCGCACCTCCTCCTGTGCCAGCACCTGCTGCAGCGCGCGCGCCAGGCCGGCGCGGGCCGCCTCGGGCGTGCCCTGCGGCGCCCACAGGCCGACCCAGGTGTCGCCGTCGATGCCGGGCAGCCCGGCCTCGGCCAGCGTGGGCACGTCGGCAAACTGCCGGGAGCGCACGCCGCTGGCCACCGCGAACATGCGCACCTTGCCCGTGCGAACGTGCTGGAACGAGATCCCGGGATCCATCACGAAGTCGGCCTCGCCGGCCATCACGGCCTGCAGCGCCGGCGCCGAGCCGCGGTAGGGCACGTGCACGGCCTGGATGCCGGCCTGCTGCAGGAACAGCTCGCTGACCAGATGCGGCGTGGTGCCGGCGCCGGCCGACGCATAGTTGACCTTGCCCGGGTTGCTGCGCGCATAGGCCACCAGCTCGGCGACGTCGCGCACCGGCAGGTCGGGCCGCACGATCAGGTGCAGCTGGTAGCGCCCCACGCCGCCCACCGGCACGAGGTCGGTCGCCGGGTTGGCCGCCACCTTGTACAGCGACGGGTTGGCCGACTCCACGGTCGACGGTCCGATCAGGAAGGTGTAGCCGTCGGCGGCCGTGCGCGCGACTTCGGCCATCGCCAGGTTGCTGGCCGCGCCGGGCCGGTTGTCGATGACGACCTGGCGGGCGAGCAGCTCGCCCAGCGGCTGCGCCAGGATGCGCGCCATCACGTCGACGCCGCCGCCCGGCGGGAAGCCGACGACCCAGCGCACCGGGCGCTCGGGCCAGCTGCCCTGCGCGGCCGCGGCCAGCGGCCCCAGCAGCAGGGTCGACGGCAGCGCCAGCAGCAGCCGGCGGTGGCGGGACGGGCGGGCGCGCAGCGGCACGGTCATCGGGACACTCCTTCGAGGGCGGGGCCTTGGGGGCCACCAGGGGGGGCCGGGGGGAGCGGTGCGCGACGGCCCGGCGGGTGGGGCTGGGCGCAACCCGTCGTTTACAAACGATTGTTTGCTAAACCCGGCCGCCGTCGTTACAGTTGAAACCCTAGCCCCGACCACGCGCCCGCCGCGGCGCCGCCGCCATGAACCTTCCCGACATCGTTCTCGCCGCGGGCGTGCGCACGCCCTTCGGCGATTTCGGCAAGTCGCTGCGCGAGGTGCCGCTCGCCACGCTGGGCGTGCACGCCGTGAAGGCCTGCTTGGCGCGCGCCGGACTGGATCCGGCACGCGTGGACCACCTGGTGTGGGGCAACACCGCGCCGGTGGACCATGAGAGCCTGTTCATGAGCCGCAAGGTCGCGCTCGCCGCCGGGCTGCCCGAGGATAGCGCAGCGCTGGGCGTGGTGCGCGCCTGCGGCAGCGGCTCGCAGGCCATCGTCAGCGCGGCGCAGCAGATTCAGACCGGCCACGGCGAGATCGCCGTCGCCGCCGGCGGCGAGAACTTCTCGCGCGTGCCCTACCTCGCGCATGCGGTGCGCTGGGGCGCCCAGCGCGGACCCTTCGAGTTCGTCGACGGCCTGGACTACATCTACCGCTGCCCCTTCACGAAGGAGCTGATGGGCGACACCGCGGAGAACCTGGCCGCGCGCTTCGGCCACACGCGCGAGGCGATGGACGACTGGGGCTACATGAGCCAGCAGCGCGCCGGCGCCGCGATGGCCAGCGGCTTCCTGGCGCGCCAGATCGTGCCGCTGGAGGTGCCCGAGGGCCGGCACGGCACGCGGCTGTTCGAGCACGACGAGTTTCCGCGCCCGCAGGTCACGCGCGAGAAGCTGGCCACGCTGAAGCCCGCATTCCGCAAGGACGGGCAGGGCAGCGTGACCGCCGGCAATTCCAGCGGCGTCACCGACGGCGCCGCGGCGCTGCTGGTCGCCAGCCGGCGCGCGGCGACGGAGGCGGGCATCCCGGTGCAGGCGCGCTTCGTCGACTGGGCGGTGGTGGGCGTGGAGCCGGCGATCATGGGCGCCGGCCCGGTGCCGGCGATCCGCAGGCTGCTCGACCGCAACCGGCTGGCGGTCTCGGACATCGACTACTGGGAGGTCAACGAGGCCTTCGCGGTGGTCAACCTGCACGCCGAGCGTGAGCTGGGCCTGCCGCGCGAGCGCACCAACCTGTACGGCGGCGGCATCAGCATCGGCCACCCGCCCGGCGCCACCGGGCTGCGCATGACCATCACCGCCATGCAGCACCTGGCCGACACCGGCGGGCGCTACGGCGTGATCAGCATGTGCCTGGGCTCGGGCATGGGCATGGCCACGCTGATCGAGAACCTGCAGCGCTGAGCCCGCGCGTGCGACCCCGGAAGGGGTCGCACGGCTGGCGAAGGGCGAGCGGCGATTTCACGCCGCGAGCCTCCGGTCGGGCGGATCACTCGGCCTTGCGGCCGTACTCCGGGTCGATGCGCAGCCAGGCCGCGGCCAGGAACGAGGGCACGGTCGCGATGCAGCACCAGACGAAGAAGTAGAGGTAGCCCAGCTTCTCCTGCAGCCAGCCCGCGCCCATGCCGGGCAGCATCATGCCCAGCGCCATGAAGCCCGTGCACAGCGCGTAGTGCGCCGTCTTGTGCGGGCTCTCGCCGCCGGCGCCGTCGGTGCCCGGGCGGCCGTCGTGGCCGCCGGCCACCATCAGCATGTAGACCATGAAGGCGGTGAACCCGAGGCCGTAGCCGAACTGCTCGAGCGCGATCGCGCCGGCGACCCAGGCCAGCATGCCCGGCTGCCACAGCGCCAGCAGCACGTACACGGTGTTGGGCAGGTGCATCGCCAGCACCAGCGGCCACAGCATCGTCTTCAGCCCGAAGCGGCTGATCAGCCAGCCGCCGAGCAGCCCGCCGATGGTCAGCGCCGCGATGCCCACGGTGCCGTAGGCGATGCCCACGTCCTGCGTGCGCAGGCCCAGGCCGCCCTGCGTCAGCGGGTCGAGCATGAAGGGCGTCACCAGCTTGAGCAGCTGCGCCTCCGCGAAGCGGTACAGCAGCAGGAAGGTGAGCAGCCGCACGATCTCCGGCTTGCGGAAGAAGGCCGCGAAGACGGCGCCGAAGTCGGCCAGGAAGCCGGCCGCGCCGCGCCCGCTGCGCGGCGCGGCAACGTCCGCCGCCGGCCGTGGCAGCGCAAAGGCGTGCCAGGCGGCCGCGGCGACGAAGAGGCCGCCCAGCAGCCCCATCACCAGCTGCCAGGCGAGCACGAAGCCACGCTGCTCGGCCAGCGTGCCGGCCAGCCAGACCAGCGCGCCCTGCCCCGCGATCATCGCCAGCCGGTAGAAGGTGCTGCGCACGCCGACGAAGGCGGCCTGCGTGCGCTGCGGCAGCGCCAGCATGTAGAAGCCGTCGGCGGCGATGTCGTGCGTGGCGCTGGCGAAGGCCATCAGCCACAGCACGGCCAGCGTGAGCTGCAGGAACTTGGGCGCCGGCAGTGCCAGCGCCACCATCGCCAGCAGCGCGCCCACCAGGACCTGCATGCCCAGCACCCAGCGCCGCTTGGCGCCCAGCAGATCCACCAGCGGGCTCCACAGCGGCTTGATCACCCAGGGCAGGTACAGCCAGCTCGTGTACAGCGCGATCTCGGTGTTGGAGACGCCCAGGTTCTTGTACATCACCACCGCGATCGACATCACGACCACGTAGGGCAGCGCCTCGGCGAAGTACAGCGTGGGCACCCAGCGCCAGGGGCGGGGCGGCGGTGCGGCGGGACGGGCGGCGCGATCGGCGGGCGGCATGCCGGCGATGTTCACACAGCCCGCGCGCAAGCCCGCGGCGGGCGCCATCGCCTGCGGTTATGGGCGCCCAACCCGCAGACATTGGTATTCCCCGATGGGAGCCGCGATGCTGCGCGGCAACACTTGAAAACTGACGCAGGCTGCGCCGGGGATGGCGGTGCGCCTGGGCAACTGCAGCACCACTTTCCCCCGGAGGACCGCCTCGATGAAGCTGAAGACCCTGGTTGCCGCGCTCGCCGCGGCAGGACTGGCCGGCACCTTGTTCGCGCAGGAGCGCGTGCTGATCACCGGCAGCAGCATCAAGCGCCTGGCCGACGAAGGCGCGCTGCCGCTGCAGGTGATCTCCGCCGAGGAGATCCGCCAGCAGGGCATCACCACCGCCGAGGAACTGCTCAACAACCTGGGTGCCAGCGCCGCGCACCTGGACAACGCGGTCTCGCGCAACAACGTCTTCGGCGCCGAGCAGGACCGCCTGACCGGCGGCGGCTCCTTCGCCAACCTGCGCGGCCTGGGGCCGACCGGCACGCTGGTGCTGCTCAACGGCCGGCGCATCTCCACCCACGGCATGAGCGGCGGCGCGGTGGACCTCAACGCCATCCCGATGGCCGCGGTGGCCCGCGTGGAGGTGCTGAAGGACGGCGCCAGCGCGATCTATGGCACCGACGCGATCGGCGGCGTCATCAACTTCATCCTGACCACGGCCTACCAGGGCGTGTCGATCGGCGGCAACTTCTCGCAGCCGCTCGAATCCAGCGGCGGCACCACGCGGCGCGCCTTCGTCACCGCCGGCACCGGCGACATGGAGACCCAGGGCTTCAACCTGATGGCCAGCCTGACGGTCGACAAGAACGACATCCTGCGCGGCATCGAGCGCGACTGGGCCAACGGCTTCCAGCCCGCGCGCAACCTGTCGCCGGACACCACCAGCGCGCCGCACGCCAACATCGTCGGCGCCGCAGGCACCGCGCTGGCCAACACCGGCACCACGGTCGGCAACACCGACACGACGGTCTACACGAACCTGAACCTGCTCGCCCTTCAGGGCCGGTGCGACGCGCTGCCGTTCAGCGTGCCGATGGCGCCCAACATCCAGCTCTGGGACCGCTTCGGCTACACCAACGCCAACAGCCGCTACCGCTGCGCCACCGACTACGGCCGCCAGTTCATGCTGCGCCCGCCGAAGGAGGCGGTGAACCTGCTGGCGCGCGCGACCTTCAAGCTCGGGCAGGCCCACATCGGCTTCGTCGAGCTCCTGGGCTCCGAGACCAAGATCAAGGCCGAGTTCACGCCCTACCAGTTCACGACCAACGCGGCCGGGGCCGTCGCGCCGGCCACCGACTACCCGGTGGGCGGCCCGCACTACCTGGACATGACGCAGCACGGGGCCAACAACTTCAACCCCAACCTGCCGATCCGCTACCGGCTGCGCATGGCCGACTGGGGCTACCGCACTATCGAGAACGTGTCCAAGAACCAGCGCATCGCCGCCGGCGTGGACGGCGAGATCGGCCGCTACAGCTACCGCACCGGCATCTCCTACGGCAAGGCCGAGGGCTATGCCAACCTGATCGACGGCTACGCCTATGCCACCCGGCTGGCGCAGGCGCTGGCCAGCGGCATCATCAACCCCTTCCTGATGCCCGGGCAGCAGCAGACGCCCGAGGCCAAGGCGCTGATCGAGTCCACGAAGGCGCGTGGGCGCGTCTTCGGCGGCGAGACCAGCGTGCTGCAGGTGGATGCCTCGATCAGCGGCGAACTGCTGAAGATGCCCGCCGGCCCGCTGGACTTCGCGGTCGGCCTGGACGTGCGCCAGGAGTCCTACGAGTTCTCGGGCACCCAGGGCTTCGCCTGCGTGGCCGGCATGACCTCCACCGGCGCGAATGCCGCCAACGCGGTGATGGGCTGCCCGGGCAACGCCGCCGCACCCGACAGCTCGCGCGACATCAGCGCGGTCTATGCCGAGCTGCTGGTGCCGGTGACCAAGGCGCTGCAGCTGCAGCTGCAGGTGCGCCACGACGAGTACCAGCAGGTCGGCGGCACCACCAACCCGAAGGTCGCGTTCAAGTTCCAGCCCTCGCCGAGCTTCCTGATGCGCGGCTCGGTCAATACCGGCTTCCGGGCGCCGACGCCGCAGCAGCTGAACCTGGGCACCGTGACGCTGGCGCTGACGGGTCAGTTTCGGGACCCGGTGCTGTGCGCGGACCCGAACAACCCGATCGACGCCACGCAGTGCGCGCGCCTGAGCCTGCCCTACCGCACCGGCGGCAACCCGACGCTCAAGCCCGAGAAGTCCGAGCAGGCTTCGCTGGGCGTGGCCTTCGAGCCGCTGCCCGGGCTGCAGATGTCCGCGGACTACTGGCAGGTCGCGCTGAAGGACCGCATCCGCAGCCTGTCGCCGACCTTCATGATCACGAACTACCCGCTGTTCTCGGCCAACTTCATCCGCGATCCGGCGACAGGCGTGGTGGACTATGTCCAGGCCGGCTGGGTGAACGCCGCGGAAAGCGAGACCAAGGGCCTGGACCTGGGCATCTCGTACGGCACCGGCCTGGCCGGCGGCCGCCTGAGCGCGGGGCTGACCGCGACCAAGATGATCAGCCACAAGGAGCGGCTGATCGAGACCGCGCCGCTGCAGCAGTTCGTCGGCAAGTGGAGCAACACCACGCTGTACCTGCCTTGGCGCGTGTCCGGCAGCGTCGGCTTCAAGGCCGGCGCCTGGAACACCACCGGCTCGTTCAGCTTCCAGTCCAGCTACGACGACGAGGACCGCTCGCCGTACACCAACAACCCGCCGCCGCCGCGCAAGGTCGAGAGCTACACGACCTTCAGCCTGTTCACCACCTACAGCGGCTTCAAGGGCCTCACCCTCACCGGCGGCATCATCAACCTGTTCGACAAGGAGCCGCCGTTCACGCACCACAACGTGGACAACGTGGTCGGCGCAGGCTGGGACCCGCGCGTGGCCGACCCGCGCGGCCGCACGGTGTCGGTGTCGATGCGCTACGACTTCTGACGCTGCGCGACCGCCACGCCGCTCGGGCCCCGTGCGTGAAGGCGTGCGGGGTCTTTTCCATGGTGCTGCCGATCGAGGGACGCAGGTGAACGGGCACGACGCCCTGGCGGCGGCGCTGCTGCGCGCCGTGCAGCTGCAGGACTTTCCGGCCACGGCCGACGGCTGGCAGGCGGGCCGACCGCTCGCGCTGATGCCGTCGATCGACCTCGCCGTGGCCGCCTTCGCGCCCGGCCGCGCGCCGCGCTGGGCCAACGTGCTGTTCTCGCGCGAGCACCCGAACGGCGTCGTCGCCCGCATCGCCGCCGACGCCGGGCCCGTGCGCAACATCCGCTTCGACGCCGACCAGCGCGAAGAGGGGCCGGCTTCGGCGCTCGGGTCACCGCTGTGGGCGCCTGGTGCCGACTGGTCGCGCGCGCGCTTCACGCCGCTGTGGGGGCCGCTGGAGCCGCCCGGGCTTCGCTTCGTCGCGCCCTACCCGGCCTCGCTGCTGAAGCTGATGGTGGCGGTGGGCGTGGGCCTGGCCGTCGATGCCGGGCGCTGCGCCTGGCCGGAGGTGCAATCCCTGCTGGAGCCGATGATCACCGTCAGCAGCAACGAGGCCACCGACGAATGCGTGGCGCTGCTGCACCGGGTGCAGATGATCGACGCGCTGAATGCCCGGCTGCAGGCGCTGGCACTGCCCACGCTGCGCCTGCTGCACACCACGCCGGCCGGCGGCTGGCGCAACAAGGACGGCGCCGGCGTCGGCCGCATCCACATGACGGCCTGGGACACCGTGCGGCTGCTGTGGCTGCTGGACGCGGACGCGCCGCCCGCACCCTGGCTGCCCCCTGGCACCCCGCTGCTGCAACCGGCCACGCGCGCGCAGTTGCGCGGCGTGCTGCAGCGCCAGCAGCAGGACGAGATCCTGTCCAGCGGCGCGCTGCGCGGCCTGCCCGGCTGGGTGGCCGGCGGTCCCGACGCGCCGGCCTACGCGCACAAGACCGGCACCACCGACAACTATGCGTCCGACGCCGGCATCGTGAAGACCGGCGGGCTGCACTACCTCGTCGCGGTGCTGACGACGCTGGGCCGGCGCTACGCGCCGCACGAGCGCTGCGCCACCACCTGGCGGCTGCCGGCGCTGGGGGCGGCCGTCGAGCGCATCGTGGCGGCGGCGTGACAATGCGGGTTCCGTCCTGCCCGCCGTCGCCGTCATGACCTCCCCCGCCCTGCAAGCCCTCGGCCCCGCCGTCCGCGAGACCACGCTGCACTCGCTGCCGCTGCTGGCGCGCGGCAAGGTGCGCGACCTCTACGCCGTCGGCAACGACCGCCTGCTGATGGTGGCCAGCGACCGCCTCAGCGCCTTCGACGTGGTGATGAAGGCACCGGTGCCCGGCAAGGGCCGCTTGCTCACGCAGATGGCGCTGTTCTGGTTCGACCGCCTGCAGGGCGTGGTGCCGAACCACCTGAGCGGCGACGCGCCCGAGAGCGTGGTCGCGCCCGACGAGGTGGCGCAGGTGGCCGGCCGCGCGATGCTGGTGAAGAAGCTCGAGCCCCTGCCCTGCGAGGCGGTGGTGCGCGGCTACGTGGCCGGCTCGGGCTGGAAGGAGTACCGGCAGCAGGGCACCGTCTGCGGCATCCCGCTGCCGAGCGGCCTGCAGATGAGCACGCCGCTGCCGGAGCCCATCTTCACGCCGGCGACCAAGGCCGCGGTCGGCGACCACGACGAGAACATCTCCTTCGCGCGGCTCGAGCAGATCCTCGGCGCGGCGCGGGCCGCCGAGGTGCGCGACACCGCGATCCGCCTGTACCGCGAGGCGGCGGCCTATGCGCTGGGCCGCGGCCTCGTGATCGCCGACACCAAGTTCGAGTTCGGGCTCGACGAGGCCGGCCGGCTGACGCTGATGGACGAGGCGCTGACGCCGGACTCGTCGCGCTTCTGGCTCGCCGAGGACCTGCACGCCGGGCGCATCGTCGCGCTGGACAAGCAGCCGCTGCGCGACTGGCTGGCGTCCACCGGCGTCACCGGCGGCGCCGAGCAGGCGGCGCTGGACCTGCCCGACGAGGTGATCCTCGGCGTGCACGAGCGCTACGCCACCGCCTACCGCATGCTCTGCGAGGGCGACGAATGAACGCCGCGGCCGTCCCGACGAAGCACCTGCGCGTGCACCGCTACGCCGGCCTGGCGCCGGGGCCGCGGCTCGTCGTCACCGGCGCGGTGCACGGCAACGAGACCGCCGGCACGCGCGGCATCGAGCGCGTGCTGGCCGAGATCGAGCGCGGCGAGATCGACATCGTGCGCGGCAGCGTCAGCTTCGTGCCGGTGTGCAACCCGCTGGCCTACGTGAACGGTCGGCGCATGGGCGATCGCAACCTCAACCGCCGCCTGCAGCCCACCGCCACGCCACAGGACAACGAGGACCGCATCGCGAACGTGCTGTGCCCGCTGCTCGCCGAGCACGAGGTGCTGCTGGACCTGCACAGCTTCCGCAGCCCGGGCCGGCCCTTCGTGATGCGCGGCCCGGCGGACAACCGCGGCGCGCTGGAGCCCTTCGCGCACGCCGCGGCCGAGGCGCGGCTGGCCGCGCACGTGGGCGTGCAGCGCGTGGTGGACGGCTGGATGGCCGCCTATGCCGACGGCGTGGCGCGCCGTCGCGCCCGTGGCCTGACACCGGGCGCGGTGCACGAGGACCCGAGCTACGGCGTCGGCACCACCGAGTGGATGCGCAGCCAGGGCGGCTACGGCGTGACGCTGGAGTGCGGCCAGCACGACGACCCGGCCGGGCCGCAGGTGGCCTACACCGCGATCCGCCAGACGCTGGCGCTGCTGGGGCTGGCCGAGCTGCCGCTGGCGCCGCCGGCCGGCCCCTTCGAGTGCCTGACGCTGGCCGAGGTGGTGGACCGCCACGCCGAGGGCGACCGTTTCGTCGCGGAATGGCGCAGCTTCGACGCCCTGGCCGAAGGCGAGCTGATCGCCGTGCGCGCAGACGGCAGCGAAGTGCGCGCGCCGCGCGCCGGCTACATCGTCTTCCCCGACCACTCGGCGCTGCCGGGGCACGAATGGTTCTACCTGGCGAGGGCGAGCGAGCGGCCGCTGTAGGGCAGCCGCTGCGGCGGTGGCCGACGAGCGGCCTCGTGGCGGCGCGCCGGCGCGCGGATCGCCGACAGCGCCGCGCGCGCGGTCAGCCCAGCCGCGGCCGCGGCCCGAACTCCGGACGGTAGACCCCCTCGCGCTGCACCGCCGCCAGCGCCTCGGCCAGCGCGGCGGCGAGCTGGCGGTCGCGTTCCGGCGCGTTGAAGGCGTCGTCCTGCGGCGCGTTGTCCACGTCCAGGTCGGGCTCGGTGCCGTGGTTCTCCACCGCGAAGCCGACGTCCTTGAACCAGAAGGCATATTCGGGCTGCGTCGTCTCGCTGCCGTCGATCAGGTGGTGGCGCGGCCAGATGCCGACCACGCCGCCCCAGGTGCGGCGGCCGACCAGGCGGCCGATCTTCATCAGCTTGAAGCCGTGGCTGAAGATGTCTCCGTCGCTGCCGGCATGCTCGTTGGTCAGCGCCACCACCGGGCCGGCCGGCGATTCGTCGGGGTAGCAGCTCGGCCGCCCCCAGCGCGTGACGGTCCAGGCGATGCGCCGGCGCGCCACCTTCTCCAGCAGCAGCTGGCTGACGTGGCCGCCGCGGTTGTAGCGCACGTCCACGACCAGCGCCTCGCGGTCGCATTCGGCGCTGAAATAGCGGTGGAACTCGGCGAAGCCCGCGGACATCATGTCCGGCAGGTGCAGGTAGCCGACGCGGCCGCCGCCGGCCTCGTGCACCCAGGCGCGGTTGCGCTCGACCCACTCGCGGTAGCGCGCCGGGGTCTCGTCGGCGAGCGTGCCGACCAGCACCTCGCGCGTGCTGGTGCCGCCGTCTCCGTCACCGTCGCCGCCACGCAGCGTCAGCGCGACCTTCACGCCGGCCTGGTGCACCAGCAGCGCCTGCGGCGGCGTGCGCTCGTCCAGGGCCTGCCCGTTGACCGCGACGATGCGTTCGCCCGGCCGCACCAGCACGCCGACGGCATTGAGCGGCGAGTCCGCGCCGGCGTCCCAGGGGTCGCCCTGCACGGTGCGCTCGACGAGCCAGCCCTCGCCGTCCCAGCGCAGCGGCACGGCCGGCGGCTTGCGGTGGTCGCCGCCGATCTCGTAGGCATGCGAGGTGCCGAGCTCGCCCTGCAGCTCCCAGACCAGGTCCGAGAGCTCGCCGCGCGTGGCCACGCGCGGCAGCAGCGGCGCGTAGCGCTCGTACATCGCATCCCAGGCCACGCCGGACATGTCCTCGGCCCAGAACTGGTCGCGCTGCAGCCGCCACAGCTCGCGCAGCATCTGCGCCCATTCGGCGCGCGGCTCCACGGCCACGCGCACGCGGCCGAGGTCCAGCACGCCGCTCTTGCGCGAGGGCTTGTCCGGCGCCGGCGCGGGCTTGTCGTCGGGCGGCTTCGTGGCGTCCAGCACGCGCAGCCGGGTGCCGTGGCGCACGAGCAGCGTGCGGCCGTCGGCGGCGAGCACGAAGCTGTCCGCCGGCTCGGCCAGCGTGCGCAGCTCGCCCGTGGCGAAGTCGAAGACCTCGACGCGGCCGGGCGCGTCCTTGTGGCCGCCGCGGCCATGCGCACCGGCGATGGCCAGCGCCGTCCACAGCACCTTGCCGTCGGCCGCGCCGGCGATCTGGCCGTAGCGCCCCTCGGGCACCGGGAAGGCGGCGACGCGGCGCGCCAGCCCCTCGGGCTCGATCGGCGGCAGCCTGGCCGGCTTCGCTTCGCCCGCCGTCCGGCCTTCGCCGTCCCGTGCTTCGCCCATGCCGCGTGGTGCCGGCTCGAAGGGCGGCGGCGCGTCGGCCTGCAGCGCGATCAGGTAGGGCCGCGCGGCGCGCGGGAAGCTCAGTTCGAACTGCACCGCGTCGTACACCGGGTCGAAGGTGCGCAGCGACAGGAACAGCAGCCAGCGCCCGGTGGGGTCGAAGGCCGGCGCATAGTCGCGGAACTCGGGCTGCGTGGCCAGCAGGCTGCGGCCGCCGGCCAGCTCGTGCAGCTTGATCGCGCTGTGGCGCTCGCTGTTCGGGCAGGTGTAGGCCAGCCAGCCGCCGCAGGGCGACCACACCGGGCCTTCGATGCGGCCGTAGTCGCTGCGGTCGGCCAGCACCAGGGTGCCGCTGGCCACGTCGCCCACCCACAGTTCGTTGCGGTGGTTGGCCAGCGCCACCCGCGTGCCGGCCGGTGCGGCGCGCAGCGCGGTGACACGGCCGATGTCCCAGGGCAGCTCGCGCGCGGCGCGTACGCCCGGACCGCCTTCGAGGACCAGCACGCGGTCCTCGCCGGAGGCGTCGCCGGCAGCCACCAGCGTGCTGCCGTCGGCCAGCCACTGGCCCAGGCGCAGCCGCGCCGGCTGCGACGGCGGCGGGCCGTGGCGCTGCACGGCGCCCTCCCACAGCGCCATCGTGTGCAGCTGGCCGCGCACCTCCAACGCCAGGCTGTGGCCCTGCGGGTGCAGCTGCACGCCGTGCAGGTGCTGTTCGGCCGCCACGAAGCGGCGCGCGGCCTGCGTGCGTGCGCTCGGCACCACGATCTCCAGCCGCTGGCTGCGGCCGCCGGCGGGGTCGAACAGCCACAGCTCGGCGCCGCACTGGTAGACGATGCGCCTGCCGTCGCTGCTGGCGTGGCGGGCGTAGAAGCTGTCGTGGTCGGTGTGGCGGCGCAGGTCGCTGCCGTCGGGCGCGCAGGAATACAGGTTGCCGGTGCCTTCGTGGTCGCCCAGGAACCACAGGCGCTCGCCCAGCCACATCGGGCTCGTCGGGTTGCCCGGCAGCGGCAGGCGGCGGAAGGCGCCGCTGCCGTCGGCGTCCACCCACAGCTGCCCGGCCGTGCCGCCGCGGTAGCGCTTCCAGCGCGCCGGGTCGGCGGTGTTGCGGCCGATCACGCGCGCGCCGCCCGGGCCGAAGGCCAGGTGGTTGACCTGGCCCAGCGGCAGCCGCTCGGGCAGGCCGCCTTCGGGCGACACCGCCCAGGCGTGCAGGTTGCGCAGGAAGGGCTGGCCGTGGTTGCTGCAGAAGAGCACGCGGCCGTCGGGCAGGAAGCCGCGCACCGCGCCCTCGCTGCCCAGCCAGGTGAGACGGCGCGCCGGGCCGCCGGCGGTGGGCATCAGCCAGACCTCGGCATGCTGCTCGTCGCGCCCGGCCCAGGCCAGCCAGCGGCCGTCGGCCGACAGCGCCGGCGTGGCCGGCTCCGACAGCCCGGCGCTCAGCCGCGTCGCCGTGCCGCCCGTGGTGGACGCGCGCCACAGGTCGTCGTCGCTGACGAAGACCACGGTGTCGCCCTGCAAGGTGGGCTGGCGCAGGTAGGCGGGCGGCGGGCTGTCGTGGGTCATCGCAGGCGGCCTCCTCCAGCCGCGCGGGCATCATCCCACGCGACCGCGCCGCGGCGCCGCCGCGTCCCCCAAAGGACGGGCCTCCCTCCGGCGAGGGATGCGCCGCCGCGCCGCAGCGACCACCATCGCGCCCCGCCGGGATGCCCACCGAGCCCGGATGCGAGGCAGCAACGATGCGATTCCACGAAACCCGCGAAGGCGACTACCGCATCTTCGCCGGCGCGCTGGAGGCCCCGCGCGGCGCCGGCTGGACGGCCGCGCTGGTGGTCGATCGCGAGACCGCCGCCGCGCCCGGCCAGCGGCGCGAGGCCTACCGCGACGACAGCCTGGCCTGCGGCTACCGCTGGCCCACGCCCGACGAGGCGCTGCGCTATGCGGTGGGCCGCGCGCGCGAGCTGATCCGCTCGCGCTCGCAGCAGCTGGCCTGCTGACGCCGACCCCCGGGGTCCGGCTGAGCCGGTCCGGCCGGGATAATCCGGCCATGGCACAGCAGCGCGTCGTGGTCGGCCTGAGCGGCGGGGTGGACTCCGCGGTCAGCGCCTGGCTGCTCAAGCAGCAGGGCTTCGAGGTCGTCGGCATCTTCATGAAGAACTGGGAGGCCGACGACGACGACGAATACTGCTCGAGCAACGCCGACTTCGTCGACGCCGCCGCGGTGGCCGACGTCATCGGCATCGAGCTCGAGCATGTCAACTTCGCCGCCGAGTACCGCGACCGCGTCTTCGCCGAGTTCCTGCGCGAATACCGCGCCGGCCGCACGCCGAACCCCGACGTGCTGTGCAACGCCGAGATCAAGTTCAAGGCCTTCCTCGACCACGCGCTGCGCCTGGGCGCCGAGACCATCGCCACCGGCCACTATGCCCGCGTGCGCCGCACCACCGATGGCCGCTTCCAGCTGCTCAAGGGCCTGGACGCGGCCAAGGACCAGAGCTACTTCCTGCACCGGCTGAACCAGGCGCAGCTCGCGCGCACGCGCTTTCCGGTCGGCGGGCTGAGCAAGTCCGAGGTGCGCCGCATCGCCGCCGAGATCGGGCTGCCGAATGCGCGCAAGAAGGACTCCACCGGCATCTGCTTCATCGGCGAGCGCCCGTTCCGCGAATTCCTCAACCGCTGGCTGAGCCACGAGCCCGGGCCCATCGTCGACGAGCGCGGGCGCGAGCTCGGCCGCCACGTCGGCCTGAGCTTCTACACGCTGGGCCAGCGCCAGGGCCTGGGCATCGGCGGCGTCGCCGAGGGCGGCGGCACGCACGCCCCCTGGTACGTGGCGCACAAGGACCTGGCGGCCAACGTGCTGCACGTGGTGCAGGGGCACGAGCACCCCTGGCTGCTCTCGCGCTGGCTGCGCGCGGAGGACGCGAGCTGGATCGCCGGCGCGCCGCCGGCCGCCGGCGCGGTGCTGGGCGCGAAGACACGCTACCGGCAGGCCGATGCGCCCTGCCGCTGCGAAGCGGCCGATGAAGGGTTCACGCTGCAGTTCGATGCGCCGCAATGGGCCGTCACGCCCGGCCAGAGCGCGGTGCTCTACGACGGCGAGGTCTGTCTGGGCGGCGGCGTGATCGCCGCGGCCGAGCAGCCGCCGGTCCTGCCCTGGCGGCCGCCGGCGGCCGGCCGGCGCCCGAGGCGCGCCGCCGCGGCGCTGCGCTGATCCGCACAGGGCGCACCGGCCCGCCGCGGCGCGGGCTCAACCCGGCGCGCCGCGCGCCGATACAAGGCCGATGCGTGCGCCCGCGATGGTCCCGTCCCTGCCCGGCCCTGCCGTGAACTGGTTCACGGCCGCGCTGCTGGGCCTGGCCGCGGCCGGCGCCATGGCGGCCGAGGTCACGGTGAACGTGCTGTCCAGCGACGGCCGGCCGCTGGCCGACGCGGTGGTCTTCCTCGAGTCGACCGCGGCACGCGCCGCCGTGCGGCCGTCGCGCGGCGTCGAGATCGAGCAGGCCGAGCGCCGCTTCACGCAGCGCGTGACGGTGGTGCCGCTCGGCAGCGAGGTGCGGTTTCCGAACCGCGACACCGTGCGCCACCACGTCTATTCGTTCTCGCCGGCCAAGACCTTCGAGCTCAAGCTCTACATCGGCACGCCGGCCAACCCGGTGCTGTTCGACCGCCCGGGCATCGCGGTGCTGGGCTGCAACATCCACGACGCGATGATCGCCTGGGTGGTGGTCGTCGAGACCCCGCACCATGGCCTCAGCGCCGCGGCGGGGCAGGTGCGGCTGGCCGACGTGCCGCCCGGCAGCTACCGGCTGCGCACCTGGCACCCGGCGCTGCCGCCCGGCGCGCCGGCGCTGGACCAGGCGCTGGTCGTGCCGGCCACGGGCACGGCGCTCACCGTGCAGCTGCCGCTGGCCGCGGCGCAGGCCACATGAGCGGCGGCCGCCCCGCGCTGGTCCGGCTGCTGGACCGGCTGCCCGGCTGGTCGCCGCGCCGGCTGTCCACGCGCATCGTCGTCGTCTTCCTCGGCCTGCTGCTGCTGGTGCAGCTGCTGGGCTTCGCCGCGGTGCGCTACAGCATCGACCACAACGCGCGGGCGCTGCTGGCCGAGAACCTGGCCTTCGGCGAGCAGGTCTGGCGCCGGCTGCTCGAGCAGCGCGCCGAGAAGCTGACGCTGGCCGCGCGCGTGCTGGCCGCCGACTGGGGCTTCCGCACCGCGGTGCTGGCCGGCGACACCGGCACGCTGGCCTCGGCGCTGGCCAACCATGGCGGCCGTGTCGGCGCCAGCGTCAGCGCGATGCTCACGCCCGCCGGACGGCCGCTGGCGCTGGGCGAGGGCAGCGGCGAGCACACGCTGGACGCCTTGCGCCAGCTGCCCACGCTGCCTGCGGCCGCCGACGGCAACGTGCTCGCGCTGGTGGACGGCCTGCCGCACCAGATGGTGGTGGTGCCGATGGGCGCGCCCGACCTCAAGGGACGCGTCGTGATGGGCTTCGCGCTCGGCGACACGCTGCTGCAGGACATGCGGCGCATCACCGGGCTGGAGGTCGCGCTGCTGGTCGCCGACGCCGACGGCGGGTGCCGCGTCGTGCTGTCCACGCTTGCGGCCGCGGATGCCGCCGCGCTCGCAGGGCCCGACGGCGGCAGCGAACTCGTGCTCGGCGGCGCGCCGCACCTGGCACATGGCGTCACGCTGCTGGCCGATGCCGACGGCGCGCCGGTGCTGCAGGCGCTGCTGCTGCGCTCGATCGACGACGCGGTGGCGCCCTACCGCGAGTTGCAGGCCACGCTGGCCGCGATCACGCTCGGCGGCCTGCTGCTGGCCGGCAGTGCCAGCGTCGTCACCGCGCGCCGCGTCACGACGCCGCTGCGCGCGCTGGCCGGCGCCAGCGAGCGCCTGGGCCGCGGCCACTACGACGAGCCGCTGGAGCACGTGGTGCGCGAGGACGAGATCGGCGACCTCGCGAAGGCCTTCGACCACATGCGCGTGAGCATCGCCGCGCACGAGAGCGAGATCCGGCAGCTCGCCTACTGGGACCGCCTGACCGGGCTGCCCAACCGGGCGCGCTTCCGCGACGCGGTGCGCAGCGCGATCGCCGAGTCCGCGCACGGCGGCCGCCCGGTGGCCGTGGTGATGCTGGACCTGGACCGCTTCAAGCACGTCAACGACGTGCTGGGCTACGCCTTCGGCGACCGGCTGCTGAAGGCGGTGGCCACGCGCCTGGCCGGCCACGTGGTGCGCGAGGGCGACCTCGTCGCGCGGCTGTCCGGCGACGAGTTCGCGCTGCTGCTGCCCGGCAGCACCGCGGCGCAGGCGCTGGCGGTGGCCGAGCGCATCGCCGAGGTCTTCCAGGAGCCGCTGACGCTGGACGACCATACGGTGGATCTGGCGGCCGGCTTCGGCGTGGCCTGCTGGCCCGACCATGCCGCCGACGCCGACGCGCTGATCAGCCGCGCCGAGGTGGCGATGTACACCGCCAAGCGCAAGACCACCTCGGCGCTGGTCTACGACCCGGCCATCGACGCCGGCAGCGCCGAGACGCTGTCGCTGCTGTCCGAGCTGCGCCGCGCGCTGGAGCAGGGCGAGCTGCGCCTGTTCCTGCAGCCCAAGGTGGCGCTGGCCAGCGGCCGCATCGTCGCCGCCGAGGCGCTGGTGCGCTGGCAGCACCCGGAGCGCGGCATGGTGCCGCCGATGCAGTTCATCCCCTTCGCCGAGCAGACCGGCTTCGTGCGCCAGCTCACGCTGTGGATGTTCGAGGCCACTGCGCGGCAGTGGGACACGCTGCGCGCGCTGGGCCTGGAGCGGGTGTCGGTCAACCTGTCCACGCGCGACCTGCTGGACCAGGACCTGCCGGCCAAGCTGGACGTGCTGCTCAGGCGGCACGGCGTGCCGGCCTGCGCCTTCTGCCTGGAAATCACCGAGAGCGCGATTCTCGACGACCCGGGCCACGCGCTGGCCACGCTGAACCAGCTGCACGCCGCCGGCTTCAAGCTCTCGATCGACGACTTCGGCACCGGCTACTCGAGCCTGGCCTACCTGAAGCGGCTGCCGGTGGACGAGCTGAAGATCGACCGGAGCTTCGTGATGGCGATGGAGACCGACGAGCAGGACGCGAAGATCGTGCGCTCGACGATCGACCTCGCGCACAACCTGGGCCTCACGGTGGTGGCCGAGGGCGTGGAGAGCGAGGCCATCCTGCAGCAGCTGGCCGCGCTGCACTGCGACGAGGCGCAGGGCTACCACATGAGCCGCCCGATGCCCGCGGCCGAGCTGCCGGCCTTCGCGGCGCGCAGGGACGAGCACCTGGCCGCGGCCGCCGCGGTCTAGCGGCCTGCGGGGGCCGGCTCCCCGGCCGCCGGCACGCGCCGGCGCTCCTTCGGTGAGAATCGCGCGCCGCCCGGGCGCCGGGCGCGTGCCGCCACCGCATGAACACGACCGAGCGTTTCCTGATCGCGATGCTGATCATCACCACGGTGCCCTACCTGGTGTGGCGGCTGGCGCGCACCGAGTACTTCGCGCCGCTGGTCGTGGTGCAGATCGTCGCCGGCATCCTGCTCGGCCCCGGCGTGCTGGGCGCGGCCTTTCCGGACTACTACGCCTTCGTCTTCACGCCCGAGGTGATCCAGAGCCTGAACGGCATCGCCTGGTGGGCGGTGATGCTGTTCGTGTGGATCGCCGGCATCGAGCTGGACCTCGGCCAGGCCTGGCGCCACCGGCGCGAGAGCAGCATCACCGCCGGGCTGGCGCTGGGCGTGCCGCTGGCCTTCGGCTGCGTCGCGGCGCTGGCCCTGCTGCCCACGGCGGGATGGATCGGCGCGCAGGGCCGGCCCTGGCAGTTCGTGCTGGGCATCGGCATGGCCTGCGCGGTCACCGCGCTGCCGATCCTGATCCTGTTCATGGAGAAGCTGGACATCCTGCGCCGGCCGCTGGGCCAGCGCATCCTGCGCTACGCGAGCCTGGACGACATCGCGATCTGGGGCGTGCTGGCGCTGATCCTGATGGACTGGACACGCGTGGGCCGCCAGCTTGCCTTCCTGCTCGCCTTCGCGGTGGCCACGCTGCTGTTCCGGCGCCTGATGCGGCGCCTGCCCGAGCGCGACCGCTGGTTCCTGGGCCTGGTCTGGCTGGCCGCCATCGGGCTGGGCGCCGACTGGGCCGGGCTGCACTACATGGTGGGCGCCTTCCTGGCCGGCGCGGTGATGGACGCCGACTGGTTCGACCGCCACCAGCTGGACACGCTGCGCCACCACCTGCTGCTGGTCATCATGCCGGTGTTCTTCCTGAGCACCGGGCTGCGCACGCAGTGGGACCTCGGCGGCGTGGCGGTCTTCGTCGCCGCCGGCTGGCTGCTGCTGGCCTCGGTGGCCGGCAAGCTGGCCGGCGTTCACCTGGCCGGGCGCGTGCTGGGCTGGGCGCCGGGCGAGGCCAGCCTGATCGGCTGGCTGCTGCAGACCAAGGCGCTGATCATGATCATCTTCGCCAACGTGCTGCTGGACAAGGGCGTGATCACCAGCGCGACCTTCACCGCGCTGCTGCTGATGGCGGTGGCCAGCACGATGCTGACCGTGCCGATGGTCACGCCGCTGCTGGCGCGGGTGAAGGGCGTCTTCTCGCGCGAGGCCTGAGCGGGACGACCGGACCGGCCGGCGCAGGTCCGGTCGCCAGCGAGGGGGCGAGCGCATGCCTGCACGAGCGCGGCCTTCGAGGCTGAGCCGGACGTCCGATGCGGAAATCCGCGCCCTGGCCTGAAGACCACCGTTCGCGCTGAGCCTGTCGAAGCGCCCGTGGTCCCCGGGGCCACGACAGGCTCAGCCCGAACGGACCTCTGTACGGTCGAGGCGACCCGGCATCAGTCCACCTTCGCCCCCGAGGCCTTCACGACGCGCGCCCACTTCGCCGTCTCCGCGGCGATGAAGGCCGCGAACTCGGCTGGCGTGTTGCCGCTGGGGATGGCGCCCAGCGCCAGCAGCCGCTCGCGCATCGCCGGCAGGGCCAGCGCCTTGGCCGTCTCCTGCTGCACGCGCGAGACGATGTCCGCCGGCGTGCCGGCCGGCGCCAGCAGCCCGAACCAGGAGCTGGCCTCGTAGCCCTCGAGCACCTTGCCGCCGGCCTCGGCCACCGTCGGCAGCTCGGGGATCGAGGCCGAGCGCTGCGCGCTCGTCACCGCCAGCGCCTTGAGCCGGCCGCTGCGGATGTGCGGCATCGCGCTGGGCAGGTTGTCGAACATCAGGTCCATCGTGCCGCCCATCAGGTCGATCAGCGCCGGGCCCGAGCCGCGGTACGGGATGTGGACCATGAAGGTGCCGGTCATGCTCTTGAACAGCTCGCCGGCGAGGTGGATCGAGGTGCCGTTGCCCGAGCTCGCCATGTTCAGCCGCCCGGGGTTGGCCTTCAGCGCCTTGACGAGGTCGGGCACCGTCTCCACGCCGTAGCGCTTCGCCGAGTCGGCGTTCATCACCAGCACGTTGGGCACGCCGGCGACCAGCGAGACCGGCGCGAAGTCCTTGACGTGGTCGAAGGGCATGCGCGGGTACAGCGCGGCGTTGATCGCGTGCGTGCCGACGGTGCCCATCAGCAGCGTGTAGCCGTCGGGCGCCGACTTGGCCACGTCGGTAGCGCCGGTATTGCCGCCGGCGCCGGGCTTGTTGTCGATGACGAAGGACTGGCCGAAGGCGCGCTGGAATTCCGGCGCCAGCGCGCGCGCCAGGATGTCGGTGGTGCCGCCGGCGGCGAAGGGCACGACGATGCGCACCGGCTTCGTCGGCCACGCGCCCTGGGCGCGGGTGGCGAAGGGCAGCGTGCCCAGCGGCAGGGCGGCGGCGCCGAGCAGCAGGCGGCGGCGGGTGGTCTGGGGCATGGCGTGTCTCCGGCAGCATCGTGGTCGATGCGCCGAGTGTGCCGGCCGCCGGCCGCGCGCCGCAGCCGGGGCATCCCTAGCGCAGCGCGCCCACGCTGCTACAGCTTGAGCTCCAGCCGCAGCTGCCAGTTCGTGAAGCTCGGGCTGCTGCCGGCCACCGTCGTGCGCTCGGTCGTGGCGGCCACCGGCGTGTCCACCACGGTGGTCGTGCCGTGCCCGCGCGGGTCCAGGTTGTTGCCCAGCAGGCGCAGCGCCACGCCGGGGTTGAAGGTCCACAGCGCGTACGCGTCCCAGACCTGCTTGCGGTCCTCGGTCACCGTGCGGCCGGCCTCGGTGCGCGTGGTGTAGCCCGGCACCCAGTTGAGGTTGCCGCCCAGCGTGAGCGGCGTGCCGCGCCAGCGGTAGTCCGCGCCCAGGTTGGCGCTGGCCTTGGCCTGCTGTTCCAGCCGGTTGTCCGGTCCGGGTACACCGTCCACGCGCGAGCGGTACAGGCTCAGGTTGCTGCGCAGTTCCACGCGCGGCGCCGCGGCGACGAGCTGGTCGAGGCGGAACTTGGCCTCCAGCTCGATGCCCTGCGTCGTCGCGTCGCCGATATTCTGCGGCCGCCTCACGTAGCGCGGGCCGTTGCTCCAGTCCACGGTCTCCAGCGTCGTCACGCCGCGGATCAGGTTGCCGATGCGGCGGTGGAAGACGCTCGCGCTGAGCACGCCGCCGCCTTCCAGGTAGCGCTCGATCGCGACATCCAGCCCGCTCGCCAGCTCGGGCTGCAGGCCGGGGTTGCCGGCGCTGTCGGGCGTGGTCGGGGAGTTCGGCTGGTTCGTCGGCACGTCGCGGTTGATGCCCGGCCGCGCGATCAGCGAGGCGATGCCCGGGCTGCGGTAGCTGCGCGTCAGGCTCACGCGCACCTGGTCGCGGCTCTTCGGGTCGGGCTTGTACACCGCGTGCACCAGCGGCGTCCAGACGCTGCTGCGGTTGCGCGGGCGCTCGCCCTGCGCGTCGTCGCCCTGCGTCGTGATGCCCTCCCAGCGCAGCCCGGCATGCAGCGCCCATTGCGGCGAGAGTGACCACTCGTCCTGCACGTAGCCGGCCAGGCGCAGCACGCTGGCCGAGAGGTTGTCGCCGAAGCCCACCGTCGTCGGTCGATCGTTCTCGAGCGACACGCGGACCTCGTCGCGGCGCACGGTCTCGATCTCGGCGCCGGTCACCAGGCTGTGCTCGCGGCCCTCGCCGCCGACGAGGCGCGAACCCTTGAGCGTGAGGTTGGCCGAGCGCTCGCGCGTGCTGCCGCGGTCGTCCAGCACGCGCGGCTGCTGCGTGCTGGAGAACTCCTGGCGCAGCGTGCTGTTGCGCGCACGCCAGGCGCCGGCGCTGCCGTTGGCCTCCAGCCGCCAGTCGCCCACGCGCTGGCGGTACTGCAGGCCCAGGCGGCCGGTCGTGAAGCGGCCGTCGACGACGCTGGTGCCCTCGTCGTAGAACGGCGGCCTGCCGGACGGTATGCGGCGCTCCAGCGCGAAGGCGACGTCGCTGTGGCTCTCGGCGTGGAAGACCGAGGGCATCAGCATCAGCAGGTCGCCCGCGGTGCCCAGCCGCCACTGCAGTCGCGTCGTCAGGTTCAGGCCCTGGCGCTCGCCGCGGGTCGTGGACGTGGCGGTGCGGTCATCGAGCAGCGCACCGCCGTCCAGGTCCTGCACCGTGGTGTCGGTGCGGTTCTCGTCCTCGCGCCGGCTGCGGAAGGCCGAGGCCGAGACGGTGTAGGTCAAGGCGCCCGCGCTGTCGTTGTGCGACCAGCTCAGGCTGGGCGAGAAGCGGCCGTTCTCGACGCCGACGCCGATGCGCAGGTCGTTGAGCCGGCGACGGAAGCCTTCGCGCGTGACGATGTTGATGGTGCCGGCGATCGCGCGTGCGCCGGTCTCGGCGGTCGGCGCGCGCAGGATCTCGATGCGCTCCACCTGCTCGGGCGTCAGGCTCTCCAGGCTGAAGCCCGGCGGGATGCGCTGGCCGTCGATCAGCAGCTGCGTGAAGCCGCCGCCCAGCCCGCGCAGCCGCGGCGCGCCGCCGCGGCCGGGCGCACCCGGCGTCGTCACGCCGGGCAGCCGGCGCAGCACCTCGCCGACGGTGGCGTCGCCGAACTTGTCGATCTCCTCGCGGCCGATGACGATCTTCGCCGCGGTGGACCGGCGGCGCTGCTCGGTGTCGCCGTCGCGACCGCCGGTGATCTCGACCCGTTCGCCGGCCGCGGGCGCCGGGGCGGGTGCAGGTGCAGGTGAGGGCGCCGGTGCCGGTGCCGGTGCCGGTGGCGGGCTGGGGGGAGGGGTCTGGGCGAAGGCACTGGCGGCAGCCAGCAGCGGGCCCAACGCCCAGGTCGGGCGCCGATGAAGTCGTGGAAACATGGCGCGGATTGTCGGGGCGGCGAGGGGGCGCTCGGGGGCGGCGCCGGCGCCGGGGTGCCGCGTCGCGCCCGCCGCCGTTCAGGCCGGCAGCTCGTGCGCCGGCCGCGTCTCGGCCCAGCTCTCGGGCGACGGCCCGGTCGCGGGCCCGACGCCGGCGGGTGCCGCCGGCGCAGCCGCCGCGGTCGGCTGCGGCCCGGCGAGGTGCTGCAGCGTGAAGCGCCCGTCGTGCCGCGCGTGCTCGAAGTCGGCCTGCGCCCCGCGCAGCGCGGCGCTGTCGCCGGCCGTGGTGGCGAGCACGCCCACGGCCCGGTTGCGGCCCTGGTTCTTGGCCGCATACAGCGCCAGGTCCACGAGGTCCAGCGCACGCTGCAGCGACAGCGGCACCTGCGCCGGCGGCAGCGGGAAGCTGCCGTAGCCGACCGAGA
>CAZUPH010000043.1:0-22217 GCA_964621995.1 uncultured Rubrivivax sp.
GGTGCCCGCCGCGCCGGGCGCTCCCGCGGCGTCCGGCGCCGAGGCCGCCGGCGCCGGGCGCACGCGCCCGGCCAGCGGCGCGTTGGGGTCCCAGTTGCGGTTGCGCTCGGCCTCGGCGTTGTCCTGCTCGGCCGTGCGCTGCGGCACCTTGTTGATGAAGGGCACCGGGGCCTTCGTGACGTACAGCGCCACGCCCAGCGCCAGCGCCAGGCCGAGCAGCAGCCCGGCGACCAGGCCGACGACGAAGCCGCCGCGCTGCGAACTGCCGCGCTTGCTCACGACGCCACCTCCGGGGTCTCGGCCGCGGCCGCGGCGGCCTCGCGCTGCATGGACTCGGGGGCAGCGACGCCCAGCACGGCCAGCGCATTGCGCAGCACCTGCGCGGTGGCCGCCAGAAGCGCGGTGCGCGCGCGCGCCAGCGCCGGGTCGTCCACCAGGAAGCGCTCGGCGGCGTAGTAGCCGTGGAACAACGCCGCCAGCTCGCGGGCGTAGAAGGCCACGTCGTGCGGCGCCAGCTCGGCGGCGGCGCGCGCGAGCATCTCGGGGTAGTCCGCCAGCTTGCGCATCAGCGCGGCCTCGGCCGGCGCGACCAGGCGCGACAGGTCGGCCCCCGCGGGCGCGGCGGCGTCCGGCCGCGTGGCGTACTGCGCCAGCACCGAGCAGATGCGCGCATGCGCATACTGCACGTAGAAGACGGGGTTCTCGTCGTTGCGCTTGAGTGCCAGGTCGACGTCGAAGACGAACTCGGTGTCCGCCTTGCGGCTGGCGAGGAAGAAACGCACCGCGTCGCGGCTGGTCCACTCGATGAGGTCGCGCAGCGTGACGTAGCTGCCGGCGCGCTTGGAGATCTTGACCTCCTGGCCGCCGCGCTCCACGGTGATCATCTTGTACAGCGCATAGTCGGGGTAGCCCGCCGGGATGCCCAGGCCCAGCGCCTGCAGCCCGGCGCGCACGCGCGCCATCGTGCCGTGGTGGTCGGTGCCCTGCACGTTGATGACCTTCGTGTAGCCGCGCTCGAACTTCGCCACGTGATAGGCCACGTCCGGCACGAAGTAGGTGTAGCTGCCGTCGGACTTGCGCATCACGCGGTCCTTGTCGTCGCCCCAGGCGGTGGTGCGCAGCCACAGCGCGCCGCCGTCCTCGTAGGTGTGGCCGCTGGCGACCAGGCGGCGCACGGTGTCCTCGACGCGCCCGTCGGTGTACAGGCTGCTCTCCAGGTAATAGTGGTCGAAGCGCACGCCGAAGGCGCGCAGGTCCAGGTCCTGCTCGTGGCGCAGGTAGGCCACCGCGAACTGCCCGATGCCGTCCAGGTCGTCCGGGTCGCCGCTGGCGGTGTAGCTGCGGTCGTCGGCGGTGACCGTCTTCTTCGCCGCGAAGTCGGCCGCGATGTCGGCGATGTACTCGCCGTTGTAGGCCTGCTGGGGCCAGCCGGCGTCGCCGGGCTTCAGCCCCTTCAGCCGCGCCTGCGTGGAGACGGCCAGGGTCTGGATCTGCACGCCGGCGTCGTTGTAATAGAACTCGCGGTGCACCTCCCAGCCCTGCGTGGCCAGCAGGTTGGCGATGCAGTCGCCCAGCGCGGCATTGCGGCCGTGGCCCACGTGCAGCGGGCCGGTGGGGTTGGCGCTGACGAACTCGACCATCACGCGCTCGCCGCGCTTGCCGGCGCGGCCGAAGCATTCCGCCGCCGCCAGCACCTCGCCCACGACGGCCTGGCGCGCGGCGTCGGCCAGGCGCAGGTTGATGAAGCCGGGGCCGGCGATCTCCAGCGCCGCCACCCAGCGCTGCACCGCCGGCTGCGCCTGCAGCAGCGCCAGCAGCTGCGTGGCCAGCTCGCGCGGATTCCTCTTCAGCGTGCGCGCCAGCCCCATCGCCGCGGTGACGGCCAGGTCACCGTGCGCCGCCTGCCTGGGCGACTCGAAGGCCGCGGCGGGCGCCTGCTCGCCGGCCAGCGCCGACAGCGCCGCCTGCAGCGCCGTGAGCAGCTCCTGCTTGGCTTGGATCATCGGCAAATTCTACGGGGGGCCCCGTGGTCGGGCCGCGACAGGGCGAAGCGCGCCCCGGCGCGCGCTGGAGCGTGCGTTTTGCCCGCCTGTTCGGCGTACCGCGCGCGCCGCGGCGCTGCAACATACGCGCGGGGGCCGCGCCGGCGGCACCCGTCCCCGCCCATGCCCAAGACGACGACGCAACAGCGCACCGAACCGCCGCTCACGAGCTCGCCGCTGCCGCAGCAGATCGGCAAGTATCTCGTCGAGCGCAAGATCGGCGAGGGCGCCACCGCCGAGGTCTATCTCGCCCGCGACCCCTTCCACGACCGCGACGTGGCGATCAAGCGCGTGCGCCCGGGGCTGCTGCCGGACTCGCGCGAGAGCCACTACCAGCGCCGCTTCTTCGCCGCCGAGGCGGCGCTGGCCGGCCGGCTGCAGCACCCCAACGTGGTCCAGATCTACGACGCCGTGGCCGAGGACGAGGCGCCGTACCTGGTGATGGAGTACGTGAACGGCGTGACGCTGCGGCGCTTCTGCCGCGCCGACGCGCTGCTGCCGCTGGCGCAGATCGTCGAGATCGGCTTCAAGTGCGCGATGGCGCTGGGCTACTGCTGGCGCCAGGGCCTGATCCACCGCGACGTCAAGCCGGCCAACCTGCTGGTCACGCTGGACGGCGAGCGCGTGACCGAGGTCAAGGTCACCGACTTCGGCAGCGTCTTCAACCAGGGCGCGGAGCACACGCAGATCTACCGCGTCGGCTCGCTGGCCTACATGTCGCCGGAGCAGCTGGACGGCGACACGCTGGACTGCCGTGCCGACATCTACTCGCTCAGCGCCGTGCTGTACCACCTGATCGCCGGGCGCCCGCCCTTCGACGCGGTGCAGCAGCAGGCCATCATGCACCAGATCTACAACGCCACGCCGCCGGCGCTGGCGCTGCTGCGCGACGGCGTGCCGCCGGCGCTGCAGTCGCTGATCGAGCGCGGCCTGTCCAAGGACCGCAGCGCCCGGCCGGCCGACTGGGACGCCTTCGCGAGGGAGCTTTCGGCGCTGGGCGCGCAGGCCGCGCCGGCCGGCGCGATGCAGGAGGTGATGGACTCCGAGCGCTTCACGCTGCTGCGCGGGCTGGAGTTCTTCGCCGACTTCGGCGACGTCGAGCTCTGGGAGGTGGTGCGCCGCGCCAAGTGGCAGCGCCATGCCTACGGTGCCGCGCTGTTCCGCCGCGGCGAGCGCGGCAACCACTTCCACATCGTCACCGCCGGGCAGGTGGAGGTCTACCGCGACGGCAAGCCGGTGGCCACGCTGGGTGCAGGCACCTCGGTCGGCGAGATGGCCTACCTGGCGCCCAGCGAGGACCTGCGCGTGCACAGTGTCGACGTGCTCGTCGCGCAGCCGGCGACCACGGTGTCCTTCACGCCCGAGACGATGGAGCAGCTCTCGCTGCCCACGCGCCACCTGTTCGACAAGGCCTTCATCGGCGTGCTCGTGCGGCGGCTGCACGCGGCGCACGAGGCGCTGCACCACCCGCGGCGCATCCTGTAGCGGTCGGCGCCGGGGGGGCCCGGCGCGTTATGGGCTTGCCGGCGCGCGCGGCGCCTGCTGCAATCGCGACCGGCGCCCCGCCGCCACAGGCACATCTCAGGAGACCGCCCATGCACCGCACCGTCATCGCCACCGCCCTCGCGCTGGCCTTCGCCGCCGGCCCCGCGCTGGCCGCCGACAACCCGCGGCAGACGCGCATGGCCGAGTGCAACAAGCAGGCCGCCGACAAGAAGGGCGACGAGCGCAAGGCCTTCATGAGCCAGTGCCTGAGCAACAAGCCCAGGATGACGCAGCAGGAGCGCATGAAGCACTGCAACGCCGAGGCCGGCGACAAGAAGGGCGACGAGCGCAAGGCCCACATGAGCCAGTGCCTGAAGAACCCCGGCTGACCGCCGGGCCGGCAGCGCCGGTGGTTCAGCCCGGCAGCGCCCAGTATGCCGGGTCGCCGTAGCGCTGCTTCAGGTAGTCGATCCACAGCCGCACGCGCAGCGGCAGGTGCTTGGCATGCGGGAAGATGGCGTAGATGCCGTTGGGCGGCGCCGCGTGGTCCTGCAGCAGCACCTGCAGCCGGCCGGCGGCGACGTCGGCCTGCACCTCCCAGGTGCTGCGCCAGGCGATGCCCAGCCCGCGCAGGCACCAGTCGTGCAGCACCTGGCCGTCGCTGCAGTCCAGCCGCCCGCCCGGGCGCAGGTGGGTGACCGCACCGTCCACCACGAAGGCCCAGCCCCGGGTCTGGCTGGCGTCCGAGCTCAGTGTCAGGCACTGGTGGCGCATCAGTTCCGCCGGCGTGGCCGGCGTGCCCGCGCGCTGCAGGTAGGCGGGGGCCGCCACGCACAGCCGGCGGTTGTCGGCCAGGCGCACGCTGACCAGGCTGGAGTCCGGCAGGTCGCCGACGCGCACCGCGCAGTCGAAACCCTCGTTGACGATGTCCACCACGCGGTCCGAGAGGTTCAGCGAGACGCTCACCTCCGGGTGCGCGGCCACGAAGTCGGGCACCAGCGGCGCCACGTGCCGGCGTCCGAAGCCGGCCGGCGCGGTGATGCGCAGGTGGCCGCTGGCCTTGACGCCGCCCTCGCTGACGCTGGCCTCGGCGCTGGCCAGGTCGGCCAGCAGGCGCTGGCAGTCCTCCAGGAAGGCGCTGCCCTCGTGCGTGAGCGTGATACGCCGCGTCGTGCGCACCAGCAGCTTCACGCCCAGCCGGCTCTCCAGCGCGTCGATGCGCCGGCCGATGACCGCCGGCGCCACGCCCTCGGCATGCGCGGCGGCCGTCAGGCTGCCCTTGGTCGCAACCGCGACGAACGACTCGATCTGCTTGAGCCGGTCCATGGCAGAGATTATGCGTGGCCAACGCACAAATCCATCGCGCCGGCGGCACTTAATGCTTTCCAGGATAGCGAATAGAGTGCGGACATGGGACCAGTGCGCGCCGTGCTGTTCGACGCCTACGGCACGTTGTTCGACGTGCTGAGCGTGTCGCTGCGCGCCGAGGAACTGTTTCCCGGCCAGGGCGAACGGCTGGCCGCGGCCTGGCGCGAGAAGCAGATCGACTACACGCGCATCGTCTCGATGGCCGGGCCGCAGCACTACCGGCCGTTCTCGGCGCTCACGCGCGCCGCGCTGCGCTGGGCCGCGGCGAAGCTCGCGCTGCCGCTGGACGCCAGCGCCGAGCAGCGTCTGATGGCGCAGTACGACCACCTGGCACCCTACCCCGAGAACCTCGAGGTGCTGCAGGCGCTGCGTGCGCGCGGCGTGCGCTGCGGCGTGCTGTCCAACGGCGACCCGGCGATGCTCGAGGCCGTCGTGCGCCACGCCGGCTTCGCGCCGCTGCTGGACCCGCTGCTCAGCGTCGACGCGACGCGGCGCTACAAGACCGACCCGGCGACCTACGCGCTGGGCCCGCAGGCGCTGGGCCTGCCGGCGCGCGAGATCCTGTTCGTCAGCAGCAACGGCTGGGACGCCGTCGGCGCCACCTGGGCCGGCTACACCACGCTGTGGGTCAACCGCGCCGGCGCGCCGCCCGAGCAGCTGGACACCGCGCCCGCGCGCAGCGGCCGCAGCCTGCGCGAGGTGCTGGACTTCTTCCCGGCGGCCGGCTGACGCTGCGCCCCCGCCCGCCTTCCATCCCGACCTTCCGGAGGCCGCCATGCGCACCCCCATCCACAGCCTGCAGGTCGACGACCGCCTGGCCCGCTTCATCGACGACGAGGTGCTGCCCGGCACCGGCGTCGAGCGCGACCGCTTCTGGGCCGGCTTCGACGCCATCGTGCGCGAGCTGGCACCGAAGAATGCCGCGCTGCTGGCCGAACGCGACCGCCTGCAGGCGGCGCTGGACGACTGGCACCGCGCGCACCCGGGTCCGATCGCCGACCCCGCGGCCTACCGCGCCTTCCTCGAGCGCGTCGGCTACCTGCAGCCGGTGCCCGTGGGTGCGCGCGCGACGACCACGAACGTGGACGCCGAGCTGGCGCTGCAGGCCGGCCCGCAGCTGGTGGTGCCCATCCTCAACGCGCGCTACGCGCTGAACGCCGCCAACGCCCGCTGGGGCTCGCTGTACGACGCGCTGTACGGCACCGACGCGATCCCCGAGGACGGCGGCGCCGGCCGTGCCGGCGCCTACAACCCGGTGCGCGGTGCGCGCGTGATCGCCTTCGCGCGCGACTTCCTGGACCGCGCCGCGCCGCTGGCCGAGGGCCGCCATGCCGACGCCACGCTGTACCGCGTCGATGCCGGCCGTCTGGCGGTCACGCTGAAGGGAGGCCAGGTCGTCGGGCTGATGGACCCTGCCGCCTTCGTCGGCTACCAGGGCGAGGCCGCGGCGCCGTCGTCGGTGCTGCTGCGCCACCACGGCCTGCACGTGGACATCCGCATCGACCGCAGCACGGCCATCGGCCGGGCCGACGCCGCCGGCGTGGCCGACCTGGTGCTGGAAGCGGCGCTGTCGACCATCCTCGACCTCGAGGACTCGGTCGCCGCGGTCGACGCCGAGGACAAGGTGCTCGGCTACCGCAACTGGCTGGGCATCCTGAAGGGCACGCTGACCGAGCCGGTCAGCAAGGGCGGCAAGACCTTCACGCGCGGCCTCAACCCGGACCGCCGCTACAAGACCCCGACCGGGCCGGACGGCCGCGGCGAGCTCGTGCTGCACGGGCGCAGCCTGATGTTCCTGCGCAATGTCGGCCACCTGATGACGAACCCGGCGGTGCTGTGGGGCGCCGAGGGCCGCGAGATCCCGGAAGGCATCCTCGACGCGGTGGTCACGACCGCGATCGCGCTGCACGACCTGCGCAGCGGCACGCGTCCCGAGGGCATCCGCAACAGCCGCAGCGGCAGCGTCTACATCGTCAAGCCCAAGATGCACGGCCCGGCCGAGGTGGCGTTCGCGGCCGAGCTGTTCGGCCGCGTCGAGCAGCTGCTCGGGCTGCCCGACAGCACGGTCAAGCTCGGCATCATGGACGAGGAGCGGCGCACCAGCGTCAACCTGCAGGCCTGCATCGCCGCGGCGGCCAGCCGCGTGGCCTTCATCAACACCGGCTTCCTGGACCGCACCGGCGACGAGATGCACACCGCGATGCACGCCGGCCCGATGCGCCGCAAGGGCGACATGAAGACGAGCGAGTGGATCCAGGCCTACGAGCGCAACAACGTGCTCGTCGGCCTGGCCTGCGGGCTGCGCGGGCGCGCCCAGATCGGCAAGGGCATGTGGGCGATGCCCGACCTGATGGCCGCGATGCTGCAGCAGAAGGTGGCGCACCCGCAGGCCGGCGCCAACACCGCCTGGGTGCCGAGCCCGACCGCGGCCACGCTGCACGCGCTGCACTACCACCAGGTGGACGTGGCGGCGGTGCAGGAAGCGATGGAAGGCATCGACGCCCGCGCCGAGCGCGAGGCGCTGCTGGCCGGGCTGCTGACGGTGCCGGTCGTGGCGCGCGCCGACTGGACCGCCGAGCAGCGCCAGCAGGAGCTGGACAACAACGTGCAGGGCATCCTGGGCTACGTGGTGCGCTGGATCGACCAGGGCGTCGGCTGCTCCAAGGTGCCGGACATCAACGGCGTCGGGCTGATGGAGGACCGGGCCACGCTGCGCATCAGCAGCCAGCACATCGCCAACTGGCTGCTGCACGGCGTGGTCGGCGAGCAGCAGGTGCACGAGACCTTCCGCCGCATGGCCGCGGTGGTCGACGGCCAGAATGCCGGCGACCCGCTGTACGAGCCGATGGCCGGCAACTGGGACACCAGCTTCGCCTACCGCGCCGCGCTGGACCTGGTGTTCAAGGGCCTGGAGCAGCCCGCCGGCTACACCGAGCCGCTGCTGCACGCTTGGCGGCTGAAGAAGAAGGCCGCGGCGCGCTGAGCGCCGGGCGCCGCAGGGTCCGGGCAGCGCCGGCTCAGGTCGGCGTCGGCACGCCGGCCATGCGGTCGTACTTCAGGAAGTACTGGCGCGCCAGCGCCACGAGCTGCGCCTCGCTGGGGTGGTCCACCGTTTCCCAGCCGACGATGCGCGGCGCGGTGTGCGGGCGGTGCTTGTCCACGTAGTGCCGGAAGTCGGCCTGCGCCGTCTTGCCGCCGGTGACCAGCACCTCGGGGATGCCCTCCAGCGCGTCGCAGACCTGGCCGAAGAATTCGTGCTCGCTGCGCACCTGGCTGTGGTGCTGGCGGGTGTGGTGGGTGTGCGCCTTGACCTTGGCGGCCTGCACGTGCTCGGCGTCGAACTGCAGCACCTGCGCCCGGTGGTGGTCGATCAGGACCACGGCATGGAACATCGTCATCGTCTCGTCCTCGGGGGATGGGGAAATCGGCGGGCGGCTTGCGCCGCCTCGGACGCCTCAGCCACGCCGCGCGGTGCGTTCGCGGGCGCTCTCGCACTCCACGCAGCGCAGCGCCCAGGGCTCGGCCTTCAGGCGGTCGAAGGGGATCTCGGCGCCGCAATCGGCGCACAGCCCGTAGCGGCCGTCGGCCAGGCGCTGCAGCGCGGCGGCCACGGCGTCCAGCTCGCGCTGCTCGCGGTCGGTCAGCGCGGCGGTGATCGCGAGCTCGGGCGCACGCTGCGGCGCGTCGTCGGCGTCCTGCGCCAGCCGCTCGGCGGCACGCTCCACGCGGGTCTGCCCGCGCAGGTGCTCGGCCAGCTGCCGCGACAGGGACGCCTGGCGCTGCTGCAGTTCGGCTTCCAGCAGCGCGCGCTGCCCGGCGGTGAGGTGCTGGCCCATCGGCATCGTCTCCTTGTGCTCCGGTCCCATCATGCGCTCGCCGGCGCCGGCCCGGCTTGAGACGGGTCAAGCGCCGCGGCGGGCCGGCGCGGTGCGCTGCCTACAATCCGCCCCTTCGCGCGCCCTGCGGGTGCGCTGCCGCCGCCCGCCGATGAACGAAGCCGCCCCGAGCCCTGCGACGCCCGCGCTGCCCGCGCGCTGCGACGTGCTGCTCGTGGACCAGCACGACTTCCCGCGCGACAAGGTCTGCGGCGACGGCCTGATCCCCGACGCCCACGCGGCGCTGCGCCGCCTGGGCTTGTACGACGAGGTCGCGGCGCTGGCGCAGCCGGTGCGCCACGTGCGCTGCGTCGGGCCCCGCGGCGGCCATGTCGACGTGCCCGGCACGCTGTCGGTGCTGCCGCGGCGGCAACTCGACCATGTGCTCGTGCGCGCCGCGCAGCGTGCCGGCGCGCGGCTGGTCACCCCGGTGCGCTTCGTCGCGCCGCTGGAGGACGGCGCCACGCTGAAGGCGGGCGGCGCCGAGCACGCGGTGGCCGCGCGCTGGGTGGTCCTGGCGACCGGCGCGGTGCCGGCCGCGCTGATCGCCGCCGGCATGTGCGAGCGCCGAACGCCCAGCGGCATCGCGCTGCGCGGCTACGTGAAGCACGAGGGCCTGGTCGGCCGCATCACGCAGCTGCAGCTGGTCTGGCACCCGCGGCTCAAGGGCGGCTACGGCTGGATCTTCCCGGCGCCCGGCGGCCTGTTCAACATCGGCGCCGGGCTCACCGGCAGCCACGTCACGCAGGACGACGGCCGCGGCCGCATGCAGGACATCAACCTCAAGCGCATGTTCGACGACTTCTGCGCCATCCATGCGCCGGCGCGCGAGCTGATGGACGGCGGCACGCTGCAGGGCCGCCTGGAAGGCGCGCCGCTGCGCTGCTCGCTGCTGGGTGCACGCTGGTCGCGCCCCGGGCTGCTGGTCAGCGGCGAGGCCGCCGGCAGCACCTACGCCTTCAGCGGCGAGGGCATCGGCAAGGCGATGGAGACCGGCCTGCTCGCCGGCGACGCGCTGCTCGAGGGCGGCCGCTACGCCGCGGGCGTGGACGACGCCGCCATCGCCGCGCGTTACGAAACGTCGCTGCGGGAACTGAAGCCCAAGTTCGACCTCTACGAGACCGCCAGCCACATCAACCACCGGCCCTGGCTGACCGACCTCGTCATCTGGCGCGCGCGCAGAAGCCCGCGCATCCTCGAGCGTCTGTCGCTGGTGCTCGAGGAGAAGCAGAACCCCGGCCGCCTGTTCAGCTGGCGCGGCATCGCCAAGCTGATGTTCGAATGATCCCCAGGGAGACCCCGATGACCCGTGTCCTGCGCCTACCCCTCGCCGCCGCCGCGGCCGCGCTGCTGCTCGCCGCCTGCGGCGGCGGCGGCGGCGACGCCGGCCTCCCCCCGCCCACCGTGAGCGGCGCCACCGCCAGCGACGTGCGCTACAGCCAGACGCTGACCATCACGCTCAACGGCACCAACCTCGACCAGACGCTGAATGTCAGCTCGGCCGGCTGCCGCAACTTCGTGCGCAGCACCACGCCGCCCTTCGCCAGCAGCGCGACGACGGCCTACTACCAGTGCCAGGCCTCGGGCGTGGGCGCGCAGGAGGTCGTCTTCCGCGGCCCGGACAACGCGCTGCTGCGCAGCGTGCCGTTCACGGTGGCGGTGCCGCAGGTCACGATGGCGCTGGCCAACGGCGCCGGCGTCGCCGGCAACATCGTGATCACGCTGAACCCGACGGCGTCGCCGATCACGGTGATGAACTTCCTCGCCTACGTCAACGCCGGCTTCTACAACGGCACGGTCTTCCACCGCCACGCGCCGAACTTCGTGCTGCAGGGCGGCGGCTACGCCGGGCCGCTGAACGTCGCGCCGATGCTGCCGGTGCTGAAGCCGACCGATCCGCCGATCACGCTCGAAGACCTGAACGGGCTCTCGAATACGCGCTGGACGGTGGCGATGGCGCGCACGAACCAGCTCAATTCGGCGACCAGCCAGTTCTTCATCAACCTGGCCGACAACCTGTTCCTCAACGGCACGCAGACCCAGCCGGGTTATGCCGTCTTCGGCACGATCACAGCGGGCACCGACGTCGTCACCGCCGCGCAGGCCGCGCCGTGCAGCGCCTGGCCCAACTTCTTCGGCCCGACCAGCACCGACTGCCTGCCGGTGCCCAACGTCACCATCACGACGGCGACGCAGACGCGCTGAACCGGGCGGCGCCGGCCGCCCTGCCGCCGTTCATCCGCCGGTCATCCGCCAGCCACCCGCCGGACGCGCCGTCCACGCGCCCCGCCCGGCACTTCGTGCACCGTCCGCGTCCGGGCGCCACGCCGGCCCCTAGACTGCCGGCATGACCGCCTCCCCTGCTCCGGCCGCCCCGGCGCCGCGCTGGTTCGACTGGCGCGCCGTCGACTGGCGCGTCGTCTTCATGCTGTTCCCGCGCCGGCGCTTCACGGCCGAGGAACTGCAGCGCGCGGTGCCGCGCGCGCCGAACCCGACGCTGACCGCCACCGTCACGCTGAACCTGCTGGCCGTCGCCGTCTTCGCGCTGGTCTTCGGGCGCGGCGACGGCGTGCCCTGGTGGTATCCGCTGCCGCTGCTGGGCGGCTCGGTGGTCCTGCTGGGGGCCGGCTGGCAGGCCTGGAACGACCCCAGCAGCCGCGTCGCGCGCACGCTGTACTGGCTGGTGCCGCTGGCGGCCGGCCTGCTGCTGGGGCTCGGCCGCGCCGGCGGCCTGGCGCTGGACAAGCCCGCCGCGCTGGCGCTGTGGATGCTGATGCTGATGGGCACGCTGGGGCTGTGGTTCGTCATCGTGCACCGCCACCACTACATCGAGATGCGGCTGCGCGAACTCGACGAACGCGCGAAGTCGGTCGAGATGGCGCAGCGCCTGGCCAGCGCGCAGCTCGAGCCGCATTTCCTGTTCAACACGCTGGCCTCGGTGCAGCACTGGGTGCAGACGCAGGACCCGCGCGCGGCGACGCTGCTGCAGGCGCTGACCGGCTACCTGCGCGCGACGCTGCCGATGTTCACGCGTGCGCTGCACCCGCTGGCCGACGAGCTGGAGGCGACCACGCGCTACCTGCAGGTCATGCAGGCCCGGCTGGGCGCGCGGCTGGCCTTCGAGGTGGACGTGGCGCCGGCGCTGCACGGCACGCTGCTGCCGCCCGGCCTGCTGCTGACGCTGGCCGAGAATGCCGTCGAGCACGGGGTCGAGCCGCGGCTGGCCGGCGGCCGCGTGCGCATTGCGGCGCGGCGCGAGGCCGCCGGCGTGTGCATCGAGGTCGCCGACGACGGCCCCGGGCCGGCGCCGGACAGCGCCGAGGGCGTGGGCCTGGCCAATGCGCGCGAGCGCCTGGCGCTGACGCTGGGCCCCGCGGCGCGGCTGCAGCTCGGCACCGGCGCCGACGGCGGCTGCATCGCCACGCTGCACCTGCCGGAGACCCCCCGATGAACACCCCGCCCCCGACCGCCCTGATCGCCGACGACGAGGAGGCCCCGCGCGAGCAGCTGCGCGCCGCATTGCAGGCGGCCTGGCCGGAGCTGCGCATCGTCGCCGCGGCGGCCAACGGCGTCGATGCCTGGGACGCCTTCCTGGAATACGAGCCGGCCTGCGCCTTCCTGGACATCCGCATGCCGGGGCTGAGCGGCATCGAGGTCGCCCAGCGCATCGGCGCGCGCGCGCAGGTGGTCTTCGTCAGCGCCTTCGGCGACCACGCGCTGGCTGCCTTCGAGGCCGGCGCGGTGGACTACCTGCTCAAGCCGGTGGACCGCGAACGGCTCGCGCAGGCCGTGCAGCGCCTGCGCGCGCGCGCCGCGGCCGCGGCCGACCCGGCGCAGGCCGACGCGCTGCAGGCGCTGCTGGCGCGCCTGGCCGGCGAGGCCGCGGCGGCGCGGCGCGGCACGCCGGTGGTGCTGCAGGCGGCGGTGGGGCGCGAAGTGCGGCTGATCCGCGTCGAGGACGTGATCTATTTCGAGGCCGATGCGCGCTACACCCGCGTCGTGCATGCCGAGGGCGAGGCGCTGATCCGCACGCCGCTCAAGGAGCTGCTGGCGCAGCTGGACCCGCAGCAGTTCTGGCAGGTGCACCGCAGCGTGATCGTCAACCACCGCCACGTCGCCGCCGCGGTGCGCGTGGACGAGGGCCAGATGCACCTCACGCTGCGCGGCCGCGCCGACCGGCTGCCGGTGTCGCGCCACTTCCAGGGGCTGTTCAAGGGCCAGTGATGCAGCTCGCGCTCGGGGCAGGTCCCCCCCGGGCGGCGGGCGGCACGCGGGTAGCATCGATGCCTTCAGCCACGCCCGTGCGCCGTCCATGTCCGCGATCCCCGTCCCGCGCTTCGACCAGTTCTACCGCCACCCCGAACTGACCCGGCTGCTGCACGACTATGCCGCCGCCGCGCCGCGGCTGGTGCAGGTGCGGTCGATCGGCCGGAGCTGGGAAGGACGCGACATCTGGCTGGTCACGCTGACCAACCAGGACACCGGGCCGGATGCCGACAAGCCGGCCTTCTGGATCGACGGCAACATCCACGCCGCCGAGCTGACCGCCTGCACCGCCTGCCTGTACTGGCTGCACAAGCTGGTGGCCGACTACCAGGCCGGCGACGCGCAGGCGCGCCAGCTGCTGGACACGCGCACGGTCTACATCGTGCCGCGGCTGAACCCCGACGGCGCCGAGCTGGCGCTCGCCGACCGGCCGCGCCACATCCGCAGCTCGACGCGGCCCTACCCCTGGGACGAGGAGCCGGTCGAGGGCCTGACGGTGGAGGACGTGGACGGCGACGGCCGCGTGCTGAGCATGCGCATCCCCGACCCGCACGGCCCGTACAAGAAGTGCGCCGCCGACCCGCGGCTGATGGTGCCGCGCGAGCCCGGCGAGTTCGGCGGCGAATACTTCCGCATCGTGCCCGAGGGCACGCTGAGGAATTTCGACGGCATCCGGATCACCGCCAACCCGGACCGCGAGGGCCTGGACCTCAACCGCAACTTCCCGGCCTATTGGCGCCAGGAGTTCGAGCAGACCGGCGCCGGCCCGTACCCGACCAGCGAGCCCGAGGTGCGGGCGATGGTGGACTTCATCGTGAAGCACCCGAACATTGGCGCCGCGGTCAGCTTCCACACGCACAGCGGCGTCATCCTCAGGCCCATGGGCACGCAGTCCGACGACGACATGACGCCCGAGGACCTGTGGATGTACAAGCGGCTGTCGGACCTGGGGGCGAAGCTCACCGGCTACCCGGCGATCAGCATCTATCACGAGTTCAAGTACCACCCCAAGCAGGTCATCACCGGCACCCAGGACTGGATCTACGAGCACCTGGGCGCGCTGTTCTGGACGGTGGAGATCTGGGCCCCGAACAAGGAGGCCGGCATCACCGACTACCAGTGGATCGAGTGGTACCGCGACCACCCGGTCGAGGACGACCTCAAGCTGCTGAAGTGGAGCGACGAGCAGTGCGGCGGCCGCGCGCACGTGGACTGGTACCCGTACCGCCACCCGCAGCTGGGCATGGTCGAGCTCGGCGGCTGGGACCGCATGAACTACTGGCGCAACCCGCCGCCGCAGCTCCGCGAGCGCGAGGCGGCGCGCTTTCCGACCTGGCTGATGCAGCTGGCGCTGAGCCTGCCCAGGCTGGAGCCGCTGCGCGCCGAGGTGCGCGCACTGGGCCAGGACACCTGGCGCGTGCGCTTCGCGGTGGCCAATGCCGGCTACCTGCCCAGCTACGTCAGCAAGCGCGCGCTGGAGCGCAAGACGGCGCGCGGCACCGTCTTCCAGATCCACCTGCCGCCGGGCGTGCAGCTCGTCACCGGGCAGGAGCGCGTGGTCGGCGCGCACCTGGAGGGCCACGCCCCCAAGAGCTCGCTGCAGGCCTTCCTGCCCAGCCGCGAGGTCACCGGCGACCGCGCCGTCGTCGAGTGGGTCGTGCGCGGCCCGCGCGGCACCGCGCTCGCGCTGACCGCCACCGCCGACCGCGCCGGCACCGTGCGCACCGAGGTGACGCTGGACTGAGCGCCCGGCACGCAGTCGCCCAGATGGCCGAGCGCAGCGGACAGGCCGACGACTTCTCCCGGCTGTTCGAGCGGCTGCCGATAGGCGCCTACCGCTCCGCGCCGGACGGCCGCCCGCTGCGCGTGAACCCGTCGCTGGCGCGCCTGAACGGCTACGACAGCCCGGCCGAGCTGGTCGCGCGGCTGCAGGACATCGCCACCGAGTGGTACGTGCAGCCCGGCCGGCGCGCGCAGTTCATGGCGGCGATGGAACGCGACGGCGAGCTGCGCGGCTTCGTCTCCGAGGTCCGCCGCCACCGCACCGGCGAGCGCATCTGGGTCAGCGAGAACGCCTACGTGGTGCGCGACGAGGCCGGCCGCGTGCGCTGCTACGAAGGCACGGTCGAGGAGGTCACCGGGCAGGTGCAGGGGCGCGAGGCCCTGCGCGCCAGCGAGGAGAACCTGCGGCTGATCGCCAAGCACGTGCCGGGCGCGCTGTACCGGCTGCACCTGCATGCCGACGGGCGGCGCGAGATCGACTTCGTCAGCGAGGGCGTGCGCGCGCTGCTGGGCGTGGAGCCGGCGGACGCGGTGCGCGACTTCGGACTCATCGGCCGCTTCCGGCACCCCGAGGACCGCGAGCGCGTTCGCGCCGAGGTCGAGGCGAGCAACCGCGACGGGCTGCCGCTGCTCACCGAGTACCGCGTCGTGCTCGCCGACGGGCGCGAGAAGTGGATCCAGCAGGCCTCGTCGCCGGCCATAGGCGCCGGCGACGAGCGCGTGCGCGTTCGCGTGGGCGTGATGCTGGACATCAGCGCGCGCAAGCAGGCCGAGGCCCAGCTGCGCGCCAGCGAGCAGCGCTGGAGGCTGGCGCTGGAGAGCACCGGCGACGGCGTCTGGTCCGTGGACCTGGACACCGGCGAGGAGCACTACTCGGCGCGCGCGCTGCAGATGTACGGGCTGGACCCCGCCGAGCTCGAACGGCTGGGCGGGTCCCTCGATGGCCTCACCCACCCCGACGACGTGCCGGCGATGCTGCAGGCCCGTGCCGACCACCTGGCCGGGCGGGCGGCGAGCTATGTCAACGAGCACCGCGTGCGCTGCAGGGACGGACGCTGGAAGTGGGTGCTGTCGCGCGGCATGGTCATCGAGCGCGACGCCCAGGGCCGGCCGCTGCGCATCATCGGCACCCACACCGACGTCACCGAGCGCCGCGAGGCCGAGGCGCTGCGCCGGGCGCGCGACCGCGCCGAGAGCGCCAGCCGCGCGACGACCGCCTTCCTCTCGCGCGTCAGCCACGAACTGCGCACGCCGCTGAATGCCATCCTGGGCTTCGCGCAGCTGCTGCAGATGGAGGCCGCCGAGGAGGCCCCGGCGGCCGGAGCGGCGCCCGGCTCGTCCGCCTCGCCCGGCGCGCCGCGCGGGCTGAGCGAGCGACAGCGCGGCCACCTGCGCCAGGTGCTGGCCAGCGGGCAGCACCTGCTGGCGCTGGTCGACGACGTGCTGGACCTGTCCAGCGTGCAGACCGGCCAGCAGCCGATGACGTTCGAGGCCGTGCCGCTGCGCCCGCCGGTCGACGAGGCCTGCGCGATGCTGGCCCCTGCCGCGCGCGATGCCGGCGTCGTGATCGTCGACGAACTGCCGCCGGGGGCCGCGCTGGCGGTGCGGGCCGACCGCCGCCGCCTGCGCCAGGTCGTCGCCAACCTGCTGTCCAACGCGATCAAGTACAACCGCCGCGGCGGCTGGGTGCGGCTGACGGCGCGCGCGGCGGACGGGGGCATCGAGCTGTCGGTGGCCGACAGCGGCATCGGCATGGACGAGCAGCAGCTCGCCCGCCTGTTCCAGCCCTTCGAGCGCCTGGGCGCGCAGCGCGGCCCGGTCGGCGGCACCGGCCTGGGCCTGGTGCTGGCACGCCAGCTCGCCGAGGCCATGCGCGGCCACATCGCGGTGCACAGCGTGCCCGGCGAGGGCTCGGTCTTCACGCTGCGCCTGCCTCAAGCCCCGCCGGAGTCGTGAGCGACGGGGCCGGCTCAGGCCGCCGACGATCCGGCGCCACGCGGCGGACCGGAAAGGAAAACGGGCCGGCAAGGCCGGCCCGGGGCAGCTGACGCCGGGCGCCGCGCGCCCGGCACCCACCTCACTTGAGGTGGGCGCTGATCATCTTGGTCATCTCGAACATCGAGGCCTGCGCCTTGCCGAAGATCTCCTTGAGCTTGGCGTCGGCGTTGATCATCGTCTTCTTGGCCTGGTCCTGGAGCTTGTTCTTCTTGATGTAGTCCCAGACCTTCTTCGTCACCTCGGTGCGCGGCAGCGGCTTGTCGCCGATGATCGCCGCCAGCGCCGCGCTCGGCGTCATCGCCTTCATGAACGCGGCGCTGGGGGTGCGCTTCTTCGCCGGGGCCTTCTTCGCGGCGGCCTTCTTGGCCGGCGCCGCCTTCTTGGCGGGTGCGGCCTTCTTCGCGGCGGTCTTGGCCGCGGCCTTCTTCGCCGGGGCGGCCTTCTTCGCCGGGGCCGCCTTCTTCGCCGGCGCCTTCTTCGCTGCCGCCTTCTTGGCGGGAGCCTTCTTCGCAGTTGCCATGTGGATGTTCTCCATCAGTTGATGAGGGAAGCCGGTCGCCGCGCTGCCGTTCGTCGACGGTCAGTCTGCACACTCGTCCGGGCAATGCCGATGGTAATCAAAGCGTCATGCGGAGAGAAGCGTTTTTCATAGGTGGAGCGCGGTGGAAGACGCGTTCTCGCCACGGTATGCTGCCTGCATGAAGACGATCGTTCGCTGGATGCTGCTCTCCGCGGCACTGCTGCTGGTGGCCCACCTCTACGGCGGGGTCAGCGTGGACAGCTTCGGCTACGCGATGCTCGCGGCCTTCGTGATCGGGCTGCTGAACACGCTGGTGCGGCCGCTGCTGGTGGTGCTGACGCTGCCGGTGACGCTGCTCACGCTGGGCCTGTTCCTCTTCGTCATCAACGCGCTGATGTTCTGGGCCGCGGCCTCGCTGATGGACGGCTTCCACGTCGCCGGCTTCGGCGCGGCGCTGATCGGCTCGGTGCTCTACAGCCTGTGCGGCGTGGTGATCGACGCCGCGGTGGAGCGGCTGTTCGGCGACCCGGTGCCGGGCTGAGCCTGGCGCGGCAGCGCCGCGCGCACCTCGAATTCCACGCGGTCCACGCCCTCGCCGAGGGCGCCGCCGCGCAGCGGCCGGCGCTCCAGCACGTAGCGCCCCGGCCGCGGCAGCCAGCTCACGCGCGTGCCGCGGCCGAGCTCGCGGCCGTCGAGCAGCCAGCGCCCGGGTGCCCCCTCGAACACCATGCGCTGCGCGGCCGGCGGGATGTCCGGGTCCAGCAGCAGCACGGTGCCGTCGCGCGGCGAGCCGATGCCGAAGGGCGCCACGCGCGCGGCCGCGCCGCCGGCCGCCCCGCCTGCCGAGGCCGCCGCCACCGGCGCCGTGCCGGCCAGGAACCACTCGCCGGCGGTGCGCTGCAGGCCGCGCGGCGGTGCCGGCGCGCGCGACGGGTGCTCGGCGTGCAGCGCCAGCATCAGCTCGCGCCACACCGGCGCCGCGCCCTGGGTGCCGCTGACACCGCGCATCGGCTCGCCGCCGGCATGGCCGACCCACACCGCCACCGTGTAGCGGTCGGAGAAGCCGACGCACCAGTTGTCGCGCAGGTCCTTGCTGGTCCCGGTCTTCACCGCCGCCCAGCCGCGCGTGACCAGCGGACTGTCGAAGCCGAAGGTGAGCGCGCGCGCCGCCGGGTCGGCCAGCATGTCGCTCACCTGGAAGGCGACCGCGGCGTCGAAGACCCGCACGCCCGGCACCACGCGCGCGCCGGGCGCGGCCGGGCGCCAGCGCGCCGGCGTGAGCATGCCGCCCTGCGCCAGCATGCGGTAGGCGTTGGCCAGGTCCAGCAGCGTGACCTCGGCGCTGCCCAGCGCCAGCGCGTGGCCGTGGAAGCCGCCGCTCTCGCGCAGCGCGAGGCCGGCGCGGTTGAGTGCATCGAAGACCGCGTCCGGCCCCAGCATCGCCGCCACCTGCACCGCCGGCACGTTGAGGCTGGAGCCCAGTGCGACGCGTGCGCTGACCGCGCCGCGGAAGGCCTGGTCGTAGTTCTGCGGCCGGTACAGCGCGGGGCCCGCGGCCAGCGCCAGCGGCGCGTCGTCCAGCATGCTGGCCGGCGTGATCAGCCGCTGCTGCAGCGCCTGCGCATAGACGAAGGGCTTGAGCGCCGACCCCGGCTGGCGGCGCGCGGTCACCGCGTCCACCGCCGCCGCGGCCGACAGCGGCCCCGAGGAGCCGACCCAGGCGCGCACCTCGCCGCTGGCGTTGTCCAGCACCAGCACCGCGCCGTCGTCGGCGCCGCGGCCGCGCAGTTCCGCCAGCTGGCGGCGCAGCGCGGCCAGCGCCCGGCGCTGGGTTGCGGCGTCCAGCGTGCTCGGCAGCGCGGTGAGCGGGGCCTCGTTGCCGCCGTCCATGCCGGCCTCGCGCGCCAGCCGCCGCGCCAGGTGCGGCGCCAGCGCCTCGCCGAGCGCCGGCCCGGGCCGCCGCGCCAGCGCCTGCGCGACGCTGATGCCGACCGCGCCGCAGTCCAGCGCCTGCGCCTGCAGCAGCTCGCAGGCGCGGCGCTCTAGCTGCGGCGGCGCGGCATTCGGCGCACGCACCATCGCGGCCAGGATCGCGCCCTCGACGCGGTCCAGCCCGCTGGCCTGCTTGCCGAACAGCTGCTGCGCGGCCGCCGCCACGCCGACGAGCTCGCCGCGCAGCGGCACCCGGTTGAGGTAGGCCTCCAGGACCTGCCGCTTGCTCCAGCGCGCCTCCAGCTCGCGCGCGCGCAGCACCTGGCCCAGCTTCTGGCCCACGCTGCGCCCGCCCGCGGGGCGCGCCAGGTCCTCGTCCAGCAGCCCGGCGAGCTGCATCGTCAGCGTGCTCGCGCCGCGCGTGCGCTCGTTCCAGGCATTGGCCCAGGCGCTGGCGGCCAGCGCGCGCCAGTCCACGCCGGCGTGCTGCCAGAAGCGGCGGTCCTCGCCGAGCACCAGCGCGTCGCGCAGCGCTGGCGCGATGTCCTCGACGGCGACCCAGGGCCCGCGGCGCACCGTCTCGTCCACGCGCAGCCAGTGCAGCGGCATGCCGTGGCGGTCCAGCAGCGGCAGGTCCGAGGGCCGGTGCGCGGCGCGCACGGCCTCGAAGGCGGGCAGCGGCGTGGCCTGTGCGGTGCCCGCGAGCAGCAGCGCCGCGCAGGCGATGCGCAGCGGGGCCTTCACGGCCGCACCTCCACCGCGGCATTGGGCGCCTCGCCGTGGCTGCCCGGCGCATACATCGCCTCCACGCGCGTCGGCGGCAGGCCGAAGCGGCCGGCGGCATTCAGGCGCAGCGTGTACTCGACGACATGGCGCCCGCGCGGCAGCCACTCCCAGTAACCGCGCCAGGCCTCGGCATCGCGCTCGATGTAGGTCGGCGTCCAGCCCACGGCGGCCTCGCCGCGCGTGGCGATCGCCGCGTCGCGCGCGAGGCCGCTGCCCAGCACCGTGGCGCCGGCGGGCAGCGGGTCGCTGAGCACGACCCAGGAGCGGTCGGCCAGCGCCTCCACCTCGAGCCGCACGCGCAGGATGTCGCCGCGCGTCAGCACCCCCGCGGCCGCGCGCTCGAGCACCTGCACGCTGCGCCCGATGCGGTAGCCGGCGGCCAGCGGCTCGGTCAGCGGCACCGCGGCCTGGGTCTGCACCGAGAGCCAGGGCCGGCCGCTGCCGGCGTGGCGCAGCTCCAGCGCGGCCGGCGGTGCCGCCGTGGAGGACGGCGGCCAGGGCAGCGTCTGCGTGCCGCCCTCGGGCGCCGCGCTCCAGTCCAGGTCCGACTCGGCCGCCGCCAGGCGCAGCGTGGTGCGCCCCGCCACCGGCTGCGACTCGAAGACCGCGCCGAAGCGCTGCAGCGCGAGCACGCCCCAGACATTGGCCGTCGTCGTGGACCAGGCGCCGCCGCGCTGGCGCGCAAGCGCCCCGGCCACCAGCCCCGGCACCTCGTCGCGCCAGGCCGGCGCATCGACGGCGGCCAGCAGCAGGCGCACCGCGTTCGAGTCGGCGCCGTCCATGAGCCACCACCAGTCGTCGGCGGCTTCGGTGCCGAAGCTGAGCGCCTGCCCGTCGGCCTGCAGCCGGGTGCGCAGCAGCCGCTGCAGCTCGGCCAGCCGCGCCGCGCGCTGCGGTGCCGCGGGCAGCGCCTCGAGCACCGTCCAGGCGTCCAGCAGCGCCGAGCTCGGCCAGACCGCCGGCGTGAACGGGATCGCATTCCAGGCGCGCACGCCGGCGCGGCCGTGGCGCGCCAGCGCGGCCAGCGCCGCCAGCTTGCGCACGTCCCGGTCGGCACGCGGCGCCGCGTAGCGGCGCTCGATGCGGCCCTCGACGAAGGCCGCGAGGCCGCCGAGCATGGCCTCGAGCGCCGGCGCCGGCCAGTCGCGCCCGGCCGCCTGCGCCACCGCGAGCAGGTGCGCGGTGAGGCGGTCGCTGCCGCGCGCGGGGCGCGCGGCGTCGGGCGGGAAATAGTCGGCCAGGCCGTCGCTGTCCAGGTAGCCCGTGACCTCGTCGCGCAGCGCCGTCCACGCCGCGGTGTCGTCGAGCGCGATCGCGCGCGCGACCTTCTGCTCCAGGCAGGTGTACGGGTAGCGCTCGAACCAGCGCCGCAGGCCCGGCAGCGCGCCGGACAGGCGCGGCTGCAGGCCGACGACGATGCCGCCGCTGCCCGGCACCGCGCCAGCCGGCGGCGCGACCGGCAGCGAGACCGCACCTTCCAGCGGCTGCAGCCAGGACTGCGTCACGCGCACCGGCACCGCCGGCAGCACGGCCTGCACCACGCGCACGCGGTCGCGCGCCGCGGTCGCGCCGGCGGCCGCGCCAGTCTCGTCGGCCGCGGCCTCCCACTCGATGCGCGACACGCCGGCCGGCACCTCGACCGGCCAGCGCAGTTCCAGCGCCGCGCCGGCGGCCAGCGGCACGGTCCTCGGCTCGAAGACCAGCGGCGCGCCGTCCGCACGCGCGGCCAGCGCGGCGCGCACCGTCATCGCGCGCTGGGTGGCATTGCGCAGCGTGAAGCCGGCCTCGAAGCGGTCGCCCTCGCGCGCCAGTGGCGCCAGGCCCGGCAGCATCTGCAGGTCCTGCGTGACGCGCACGACGGCGCTGCCCTGGCCGAAGCGCTGCCCGCCGTCGTCGGCGACGGCGACGAGGCGGAAGCTCGTCAGCGAATCGTTCATCGGCACGTCGATGGTGGCGCGGCCCTGCGCGTCCAGCGCCACGGTGCCGCGCCACAGCAGCAGGGTGTCGAAGAGTTCGCGCGTCGGGTTGCGCCCGCCGCCGCCGCCCGGCGGCAGCGCCTTGCGGCCGTAGTGGCGCCGGCCGATGACCTCGCCCTGCGCGGTGGCCGTCTCCACGCCCCAGGGCCGCGTGCGCCACAGCCCTTCGAGCAGGTTCCACGACTCG
>CAZUPH010000043.1:22227-23341 GCA_964621995.1 uncultured Rubrivivax sp.
TTGAGCGCCAGCGCGAGCAGGCCTTCGTCCACGGCCGCGAAGGCCAGTTCGGCGCCGGCCAGCGGGCGACCCTGGTGCAGCACCTGCACGGTGGTGCGCACGGTCTCGCGCGGCGCGGCCTGCGCCTTGGCGGGCGTCACCGTCACGGCCAGCCGGTGCTCGTCGCGGCCGACGACGAGCTGCGCCACGCCGAGCCGGAAGGTCGGCTTGCCCAGGTCGGCCAGGGCCGTGGGCGCGCGCCAGTCCGCGGCCTCGTGGCGGAAGGCGCGCCACCAGTCCGCCGGGTCGCGCCAGCCCCAGGTGAAGATCGACCACCACGGCGCCTCGCGCAGGCGGCCGCGCAGCACGAGCACGCTGACGTAGACGTTGGGCGCCCAGGAGCGCGCGTCGCCCGCGGCGGCCTTCGGCACCGGGAGCTCGATCACCGGCTCGCGACCGGTCAGCATGACGATGCGCGTGTCGAGCACGCCTTCGCGCTCCACGCTGACCAGCGCGGTGGCCTGGCGGAAGGGCATGCGCACCTGCAGCCGCGCGGTCTGCCCGGGCGCCAGCTCGCGCTGCTCGGGCAGCAGGTCGATGCGGTCGTCGTCGCCCTGCGCGAACCAGCCCTCGCCCTCGCCGACGGCCCACAGCGTGGCCGCGGCCTGGCTGGCGCGGCCGGCGTCGTCGTGCGCACGCGCGACCAGCTCGACCTGCCCGGTGGCGTCCAGCTTCACCGTGCAATGCAGCCGGCCCTGCGCGTCGGTGCGGCCGCGGCACAGCACGCCGAGCTCGCGCGTCTCGCGCCGGTTGTCGTAGGCGTAGAAGCCGCCGACGATGCGCCGCCGCGTCGACAGCGTCTGGTGCGCGCGGCCACGCAGCTCCACCTCGCGCCCGGCGAGCGGCCGCCCCTCGGTGGAGAGCACGGCGGCGCTGACCGCAGCCTCGCCGCGTGCCGCCGTCCAGTCGGGCACGCGCAGCGCGGCGACCACCTCGGCCGGCCACAGCGGCAGGCGCTGCGACACCGTCTGCACCTCGCCCGCGGGGTCGCTGAAGCTGAGCTCGGCCTGCAGCTCCGACGGACCATCCAGCGCCGGCAGCGCCGGGATCGCGAGGCGTGCCGCGCCCTGCGCGT
>CAZUPH010000044.1:0-23220 GCA_964621995.1 uncultured Rubrivivax sp.
TGTTGCCTTCCTGGATCAGGTCGAGGAACTGCAGGCCGCGGTTGGTGTACTTCTTCGCGATCGAGATCACGAGGCGCAGGTTGGCCTCGATCATCTCCTTCTTCGCGTCGCGGCTGGCCTTCTCGCCCTCGTTCATGCGCTTGTTGATGAGCTTGAGGTCGTCCAGCGGCACCACGGCGCGGCTCTGCAGGTCGATCAGCTTCTGCTGCAGTTCCTGTACCGCGGGCAGGTTGCGCGCAAGGATCGGGCTGTAGGCCTTGCCGGCGGCGACCTCCTTCTCGGCCCACTTCAGGTTCAGCACGTTGGCCGGGAAGGTGCGGATGAAGTGGTCCTGCGGCATGCCGCACTTGTCGACGACGATCTTGCGGATCTCTCGCTCGTAGCGGCGCACGTCGTCGACCTGGCTGCGCAGGATGTTGCACAGCCGCTCGATGGTCTTGACCGTGAAGCGGATCGTCATCAGGTCGTCGCTGATGGCGTGCTGGGCCTTGTTGTACGAGGGCGACTTGTAGCCGTCCTTCTCGTAGGCGCGGCGCATCTTCTCGAAGTGCGTGCGCAGCGCGTCGAACTTCTCCAGCGCCGCGTTCTTCAGCTCCTCGAGCTTCTTGGTCAGCGCCTTGGAGCCGCCCTGGCCGTCGTCGTCGTCCTCCTCGTCGAACTCGTCGAAGTCCTCCTCGGCGACGTAGTCGTCGGCCTCGTCGTCGCTGACGAAACCGTCGACGACCTCGCTGATCTGCATCTCGCCGGCGGCGATCTTGTCGGCGTAGGTCAGGATCTCGGCGATCGTCGTCGGGCTCGCGCTGATGGCCAGCATCATGGCCTGCAGCCCGCCCTCGATGCGCTTGGCGATCTCGATCTCGCCCTCGCGCGTGAGCAGCTCGACCGTGCCCATCTCGCGCATGTACATGCGCACCGGGTCGGTGGTGCGGCCGAATTCGCTGTCCACGGTGGACAGCGCGGCCTCTGCGGCCTCCTCGGCCTCCTCGTCGGTGGCGGTGGCGGTGTTGCTGCCGGTGATCAGCAGCTGCGCGGCGTCGGGCGCCTGCTCGTAGACCGCGATGCCCATGTCGTTGAGCATCGACACGATGGCCTCGAGGATCTCCTCGTTGACCAGCTTCTCGGGCAGGTGGTCGTTGATCTCCTGGTGCGTCAGGAAGCCCCGCGTCTTGCCCATCTTGATGAGCGTCTTGAGCTCCTGGCGGCGCTTGGCGACCTCCTCCTCGGTGAGCAGGGTCTCGTCGAGGCCGAACTCGCGCATCAGCGCGCGCTCCTTGGCGCGGCTGACCTTCATGCGCAGCGGCTTGGCCTTCTCGGCCTTCTCGCCCTCCGCCTCGACCTCGACCTCGGTGTCCACCTCGGCGTCGGCCTCGAAGTCGGCCTCGACGTCGGCGAGGTCCTCGTCCTCGACCGCGGCGGCCTTCTTCGCCGGCTCGGGCAGCTTCTTGCCGCCCTTGGCCGCGGGTTTGGCGGGTGCCTTGGCCGCAGGCTTGGCGGGCGCCTTCGCCGTGGCCTTGGCTTCGACCTTGGGCTCGAGCTTCGCGGGCTTGGCCGCCGGCGCCTTCGCGGCGGGCTTGGCCGCGGCCTTCTCGGGCGCCTTCTCGGCGGCCTTGGCGGCCGGCTTCGCGGCCGCCTTCGGCGCGGCCGCGGGCTTGGCCGCACCCTTGGCGGCCGTCGCCGCGGGCTTGGTGTCGGCCTTGGCGTCCTTGCCGGCCTTCGCGGCGGGCTTGGCGGACTTGGCGGGCTCGGCGGCGGTCTTCTTGGCGGTCATGCGCTTCCTCGGGGGCTGGCTGCGGTGCGTTCCGTCGGCGGGACGGCGGCGATGGAGAACCCGGCGGTGCCGGCCGGTGCGGCGGCGGCCGCGAACGGCCGGCACCGCACCAGCGCGCACGGCGCCACCGGGCGGGCCGAAGCCACACCGCGACGGCGGTCGCGCGCACAGGCGCCTGTCGGGCGGGCAAGCTCGCGTGGACGTGGGGGAGATACAGCCCTGGCGGGTGGGGTTTGACCTTGCATGAACCCTTGTCGAGGGTGGTCGGGGCCCGGAGGTGCTGTCGTCACTCTTGCCGCTGCAACAAACCTTCAATTATAGCGCCGCGCCCGCTTTTCGCGAACGACCCCGGGCCGGCCGGGCGCGCGGCCGCCGTGCTTCAGCCGCCGCCGGCCAGCGCGGACTTCAGCTCGCGGATGCGGTCCAGCACGCCGCGCAGCCGCGTGCGCGCGTCGGCGTCGGAAGCGGCGTCGGCGGCCAGCAGCGCGGACTCGTCCTCCAGCTGCTGCAGCGCCAGGCGCGCCAGCACGCGCTTCAGGTCGGCGACCTCGTGTTCCTCGTCGGGCGCGGCGCCGGCCATCCAGCGGGCGACGTCGGCCTGCAGCGCCGCGGTCTGCTCGTCGGCGGCCAGCGCCTCGGCCAGCGCGGCCCAGGGCAGCGGGCCGTGCTCGACCAGCTGGCGCTCCAGCCAGGCCACCGCCTCGCCGTGGGCGCCGCCCAGGTCGTGCAGCAGCTGCTGGTCGTCGGTGGACAGGCGGTCCCACCAGTCGCTGTGGCGCAGCAGCAGGCGCAGCGCCAGGTCGGCCGGTGCGGCCGGGGCGCGGCGCGCGGGCCCGCGCGGGGCCGGGCGGGTGAAGACCGGTGCCGCCGCCGGCCGCGAGCCGGTCGCCTGCAAAGCGGGCGCCGGGCCCGCGCCCGCGGCGCCACCCCACAGCGAGGCCAGGTCGGCCGGCTCCATGGTGGCGCGGCGCGCCAGCTCGGGCAGCAACTGGCGCTTGAGTGCACCGTCCGGCAGCGCGGTCCACAGCGGCCGCGCATGGGCCAGGAAGCGCGCCCGGCCCTCGGCCCCGGCGAGGTCGCAGCCCTCGGCCGCCTGCTCGACGAGCTGGCGCGACAGCGGCAAGGCCTGCGCGAGCTGTTGCGCGAAGGCCGCGGCGCCGTGCTCGCGCACGTAGCTGTCGGGGTCGTGCTCGGGCGGCAGGAACAGGAAGCGCACCTGGCGCAGGTCGCCGGCATGCGGCAGCGCGGCCTCCAGCGCGCGCGCCGCGGCGCGGCGGCCGGCGGCGTCGCCGTCGAAGCTGAAGACCACCGTGTCGGTGTGGCGGAACAGCTTGCGCACGTGGTCCTCGGTGCACGCGGTGCCGAGTGTGGCCACCGCATTCGGGAAGCCCAGCTGTGCCAGCGCGACGACGTCCATGTAGCCCTCGACGACCAGCGCCGCGCCGCGGTCGCGCAGCGCCTGGCGGGCCTCGTACAGGCCGTAGAGCTCGCGCCCCTTGCTGAAGACCGGCGTCTCCGGCGAGTTGATGTACTTGGGCTTGGCGTCGTCCAGCACGCGGCCGCCGAAGCCGATGACCTCGCCCGAGACGCCGCGGATCGGAAACATCACGCGGTCGCGGAACCAGTCGTAGCGGCCGCGTTCCACGTCCGCCGGCGCGGCGTCGTCCTCGGCGGTCTTCTGCCGAACCAGGCCGGCCTCCTCGAGCACCGGGTCGTCGTAGGCCGGGAAGACGCCGGCCAGCGTGCGCCAGCCCGGCGGCGCGTAGCCCAGGCCGTAGCGCGCCGCGATCTCGCCGGTCAGGCCGCGCCGCTTGAGGTAGTCCACCGCGCGCGGCGCGGCCTTGAGCTGCGCGCGGTAGAAGGCCGCCGCGCGTTCCAGCACCTGGGTGATGCTCGTGCGGCGCTGGCGCAGCGTGTCGCGGCGCTGGCGCTCCTGGTCGCTGACCTGCTCCTCGGGCACCTCCAGGCCGACGCCCTGGGCCAGCTCGCGCACCGCCTCGACGAAGCTCAGCCCCAGGTGCTCGGTCAGGAAGCGGATCGCGTCGCCGCTGGCCCCGCAGCCGAAGCAGTAGTAGAACTGCTTGGCCGGGCTGACCGAGAAGCTGGGCGACTTCTCGGCGTGGAAGGGGCACAGCCCCATCAGGTTGGCGCCGCCGCGCTTGAGCTCGACGTGGCGGCCGACGACGTCGACGATGTCGACGCGCGAGAGCAGGTCCTGCAGGAAGCCGGCGGGGATCACCTCACCAGTCTAGTGCCCGAGCCGTCGGCGCCTGCGGGCGCCAGCGCGAACATGCCGCGGTAGTCGCGCACCCAGGCGGCCACCAGGTCGGCCGGCATGGGCGCGACGATGCCGGTGCCCTGGCCGATGTCGCAGCCCAGGTCCAGCAGCGTGCGCGCCTGCGCCGGGCTCTCGACGCCTTCGGCCACCACGGTGCAGCCGAAGGTGCGCGCCAGCCCGATCACGCCCTCGACGATGGCGCGGTCCTGCGCGTCGTCGAGCATGTGGTGGATGAAGCTGCGGTCGATCTTCAGCACGTCCACCGGCAGCCGCTTCAGGTAGGTCAGCGTCGAGTAGCCGGTGCCGAAGTCGTCGAGCGCGAAGCGCACGCCGATGCCGCGGCAGCGCGCCAGCAGCGCCGAGGTGGCCTCGATGTCGGCATGCGCCGCGGTCTCCAGCATCTCGAGCTCGAGGTACGGCGCCAGCGGGTCGGCGTGGCGCGCCAGCAGCTCCGACAGGCGCAGCGCGAAGTCCGGCTCCTGAAGGTGGCGCGCCGAGATGTTGACGCTGACCGCGATGTCCAGGCCGTGGCGGCGCCACTGCGACAGGTGCTCCAGCGCCTGCGCCAGCACCCAGTCGCCGACGCGCGAGGACAGCCCGGTATTCTCGATCAGCGGCAGGAACTGCAGCGGCGCGATCAGCCCCTGCTGCGGGTGCTCCCAGCGCAGCAGCGCCTCGAAGCCCAGCACGCGGCCGGCGCGCATGTCCACCTTGGGCTGGTAGTGCAGCACGAATTCCTGCTGGTCCAGCGCCTCCTGCACGCGGCCGATGGCCATCACGCGTTCCTCGGTGCGGCGGCGGTGCTCGGGGTCGAAGAACAGGTAGCCGTTGCGCCCGGCCTGCTTGGCGCCGTACATCGCGTGGTCGGCGTGGCGCAGCAGCGTGTCGGCGTCGCTGCGGTCTATCGGGTACACCGTGGCGCCCATGCTGGCGGTGACCTGCACCGCGTCCTCGGCGGGGTCGATCGCGTAGGGCTGGGCGACCACGCGCAGCACGCGCTCCACGGCCAGCCGCGCCTCCTCCAGCGTGCCGGCCCGCAGCAGCAGCACGAATTCGTCGCCGCCCAGGCGCGCGGCGGCGTCGGCCCACTGCTCGCGGCTGCGCAGCGCGCTCTTCAGGCGGCCGGCCAGCTCGGCCAGCAGGCGGTCGCCGGCGGCGTGGCCGAACTTGTCGTTGACCGGCTTGAAGCGGTCCAGGTCCAGGTAGCACACCACCAGCAGGTAGCCGTCGCGGTCGGCGGCGCGCATCGCGTCGTCGAGCAGCTGCGACAGCCGCGCGCGGTTGGGCAGCCTCGTCAGCTCGTCGTAGTGGGCCTGGCGCTCGAGCTGCTCGCGCTGCGCGCGCTGCTCGCTGATGTCGCTGATGACGAGCACGTGGTAGCGCAGGTCGCCGGCCGGGCCGCGCACCGCGGAGATCGTCGCCGACAGCGTGCAGGCCTCGCCGTTGCGCCGGCGCTCGAGCAGCTCGCCGCGCCAGCTGCCGCCGTCGCGCAGGCTGGCCCACATCGCGGCGCGCTGCTGCCGCGCCACCGGGTCGGCCGGCGTGGGGCGCAGCAGCGAGGGCACGGTGCCGAGCAGCTCCTCGCGCGGCACGCCGAGGATCTCGGTGTACGCCGGGTTGACGTCCAGCGCGCGCAGGTCGGCGTCGGTGATCAGCAGGCCCTCGTGCAGGTGCTGGAAGAGGCTGGCGGACATGCGCTGGCGTTCCATCGCCTCGCGGCGTTCGTGCACGTCGGCCAGCGTGGCCAGCAGGCGCACCGGCTGGCCGGCGCCGTCGCGCTCGATGACCAGCAGCGTGGCCTCCATCCAGCGCCAGTCGCCGGCCTGCGGCATGCGCAGCTCGAGCTGGCGGCGGCCGGCCTCGCCGCTGCTGAGCGAGGCGATCGCGGCGGCCAGCGCCGGCGCGTCGTCGGCGTGCACCTGGCCCTGCCAGCGCGCGGGCGTCCAGCGGCGGGCCGATCCGTCGCCGCCGGCCAGGGTGCGCCAGGCCGCGGAGACGAAGCTCTCGTCGCGCTGCAGGTGCCAGTCCGCGACGCCCAGCCGCGAGCCGTCCAGCGCCCATTCCCAGCGTTGCGAGCGGCCGCGCCAGTCCACGGTGGCGGCGTGGCCCAGCAGCAGCAGCGCCAGCGCCGAACCCAGCCAGGCCGCCAGCGCCGCCTGCACGTTGCCGCCCACCGTCCACAGCGACAAGCCGGTGCGGGCCTCGGCGGCGGCCAGCAGCGCGGCGACCAGCAGGCCGGTGGCGGCCATCGCCAGGTGACCGCGCAGCACCAAGGCGACCGCCACCACATGCGGCAGGAACAGCGCCAGCGCCCCCAGCGGCGAGCGCAGCTGCGGCGCCAGCGCGAGCAGGCCCCAGGTCGTCGCGACGGCCAGTGCGCCGACCACGTTGCCCTGCCAGGGGGTCCCGGGCTGCAGCGCATGCAGCATGTCGCGGTCGAAGGCGAGCACCGCCACGGCGGTCAGCAGCATGCCCAGCGACAGCGTGGCCCAGCCGACCAGCGCCGCAACCAGCGGCGGCGTCAGCGTCGTCGCCGCGACCCACAGCGCGAGCAGCAGCGCCAGCGGCAGCGCCGCCGCGAAGACCACCGCGCCGGCCAGCAGCACGACGTCCACCGGGCGCTCCAGCCGGGCATCGAAGGCCAGCCGCTGCAGCGCGACCTGCGCCGCCAGCGCCGACGCGCCGACGAGCAGCGCCCAGCCCGCGGCCGGCAGCACGGGCAGCCCGATGCCCGGCAGCGCGACGAAGACGCCCGCCACGACACCGGCCAGCACGGCCCGCCCCCAGTGCCAGATGGCGGCCACCGCCAGGCCCGCCGGCAGGGCGAGCGCACTCCAGGGTGCCAGCGCCACGCTGAAGCTGCCCAGGTAGGACAGGACCAGCGCCGCCACGCCGACCGCGCCCACGCGCAGCAGCAGCGAGGACAGGCCGCCCGGTGCGGCCAGCAGCTCGCGCCAGGGGCCCGGCCCGGGGCCAGCGTTCACGGTCCGTTCCCGCGGCGGTGCCGCAGCCGCGTCACGCCGCGTCGCCGATGGCGAAGTCCGCCAGCGAGCGCCCGGCGGCCAGGGCCTCGCGCAGCCAGCGCGGTTGCAGCCCGCGGCCGGACCAGGTCTGGCCGGTGGCCGGGTCGCGGTATTTGGGGGCGACCTTCGACGCGCCGGGGCGGTCGGCCTTGGCCGCGGCCTGCTGCGCCGCCGGCGAGCGCGCGCCGATGTCGGACAGCGTCAGGCCGTATTCGCTCATCAGAGAGCGTATCTGCGCGATCGCCTCGGCGCGCTGCGTGCGCTGCAGCTCGACGATCTGCTGCTCCAGCGCGGCCTTCTGCGCGAGCAGCTCGCTCAGCGTCGGTTCGGACATCGGGTCTTCTCCTCGTCGTTGTCGTTGTTCTCGATGGCCGTCCGACTATAGCGACGTGCCCGCCCTGGCGTCCCGGCCGGTCACCCCGCGTTCCGGTGCTCGGTGCTGAGGCGGCGGGCGGGACGTAGGCCGCCGGCTTGTCGGCGCCGCCGCCAAAGAAGAACTGTTGGTGTGCACGTCACGAACGCTGCGCGTTCATGAGTGCACCCCGCGTTCATCCGGCCTTCGCTGCCGCTCAGGCCGCCGGCGGGACGTAGCCCGCCGGTTTGTCGGCGCCGCCGCCAAAGAAGAACTGCTCCATCTGGCGGGCGAGGTACTGGCGGGCGCGGGCGTCGGCCAGGTTGAGCCGGTTCTCGTTGACCAGCATCGTCTGGTGCTTCTTCCAGACCTCGAAGGCCTCGGCGCTGACATTGTCGTAGATGCGCTTGCCGAGCTCGCCGGGGTAGGGCGGGAAGCGCAGGCCCTCGGCTTCCTTCTTCAGGTAGACGCACTGCACCATGCGGGTCATGAGTGGTTCTCCAGGGATCAGGTGATCTTCTTGACCAGCACCTGCGAGCGCCGGTCCCAGTTGTACTTGCGCTTGCGCGCCTCGGGCAGCCAGTCGGGGTCGACCTGCTGGAAGCCGCGCTTGATGAACCAGTGCATCGTGCGCGTGGTCAGCACGAAGATGCTGTCCAGCCGCTGCTGCTTGGCGCGCTGCTCCACGCGCTTGAGCAGCCGCTCGCCGTCGCCCTGGCCCTGCGACAGCGGGCTCACGGTCAGCGCCGCCATCTCGCCGGTGCGCGCCTCGGGGTAGGGGTACAGCGCGACGCAGCCGAAGATGATGCCGTCGTGCTCGATCACCGTGTAGTTGGCCACGTCGCGCTCGATCTCGCTGCGCTCGCGGCGCACCAGTGTGCCGTCGCGCTCGAAGGGTTCGATCAGCTGCAGGATGCCGCCCACGTCGTCCGGCCCGGCCTCGCGCAGGCTCTCGAGCTTCTCGTCGACGACCATGGTGCCCACGCCGTCGTGCGTGAACACCTCCAGCAGCAGCGCGCCGTCGGTCGAGTAGGGCAGGATGTGGCTGCGCTCGACGCCGCCCTCGCAGGCCTTGACGCAGTGCTGCAGGTAGAAGGCCGGCTCGGTGGGCAGCGTGGGCGGCGGCAGCGCGGCGAGCAGGCGCTTGGCCTCGGCGAGCGAGAGCTCGGTGTCGATCGTGCTGTCGGGGTCGTCGGCCGCCTCGCGGATGCCCGGGATCTCGGTCAGGAAGACCAGCTTGTCGGCCTGCAGCGCGATGGCGGTGGCGGTGGCCACATCCTCCATCGTCAGGTTGAAGGCCTCGCCGGTGGGCGAGAAGCCGAAGGGGCTGAGCAGCACCAGCGCGCCGATGTCGATGGCACGGCGTATCGCCGCCTGGTCGACGCGGCGCACGACGCCGCTGCGCATGAAGTCGATGCCGTCCACGATGCCCAGCGGGCGCGCGGTCAGGAAGTTGCCCGAGACCACGCGCACCGTGCTGTTGGCCATCGGCGTGTTCGGCAGGCCCTGGCTGAAGGCGGCCTCGATCTGGAAGCGCAGCTGCCCGGCGGCCTCCTGCGCCGCGTCCAGCGCCACGTCGTCGGTGATGCGCACGCCCTTGTGGTACCTCGAGACATGGCCCTTGGCCGCGAGCTGCTCGTTGACCTGCGGCCGGAAGCCGTGCACCAGCACCAGCCGCACGCCCATGGCGTGCAGGATCGCGAGGTCCTGCACGAAGTTGTCCAGCTTGCCCGCAGCGATGGCCTCGCCGGCCAGTCCGACGACGAAGGTCTTGCCGCGGTAGGCGTGGATGTACGGCGCCACGGCGCGGAACCACGGGACGAAGGTGTGCGGGAAGACGAGGCTCATCGTGGGGGTCGACAGGTCTGCGGATTGTGCCGCAGCATCGCGGTCCGCCGCCGCGGTGCGCGGCGTGGGAGCCCCTCGATGGACGTCTACAAGACCCCAGGTGCCTTCAGCTGGAGCGAGCTGATGACCAGCGACCCCGCCGCCGCCGCGAAGTTCTACGGCGCGCTGTTCGGCTGGACGGTGAAGGACATGGACATGGGCACCGGCCCCTACCTCGTCGCGAACGTCGGCGAGACCGGCGTGGCCGGCATCATGGGCATGCCGCCCGATGCCCCGGCCATGCCACCGGCCTGGGGCTGCTACGTCACGGTGGACGACGTGGACGCCACCCTCGCCAAGGCCGAGTCGCTGGGCGGCAGGACCGTGATGCCGCCGATGGACGTGCCCGGCGTCGGCCGCATGGCGGTGCTGCAGGACCCGCAGGGCGCGGTGCTGAGCGTCATCAGGTACGCCAGCGCCTGAGCGGCGCGGGCGCGGCCATAATCCGCGCCCCGTGAATGCGCCTGCCCAGGGCCGTGCGGCACGGCCGGCCGGCCCGCGCCCGACGACGCGCGCGCCGTCCGGCCCGGCCCACCCCGTTCCGCCGATCCGCTATCCCGAATCGCTGCCCGTCAGTGCGCGGCGCGAGGAGATCGCGCGCGCGATCCGCGAGCACCAGGTCGTCATCGTCTGCGGCGAGACCGGCTCGGGCAAGACGACGCAGCTGCCGAAGATCTGCCTGGAGCTCGGTCGCGGCCTGGGCGCCGGCGGGCGCGGGCTGATCGGCCACACGCAGCCGCGGCGCATCGCCGCCTCCAGCGTCGCCCGGCGCATCGCCGAGGAGCTGGACTCGCCGCTGGGCGAGGTGGTCGGCTACAAGGTGCGCTTCCAGGACCGGCTGCAGCCCGGCGCCTCGGTCAAGCTGATGACCGACGGCATCCTGCTGGCCGAGACGCAGACCGACCCGCTGCTGCGGGCCTACGACACGCTGATCATCGACGAGGCGCACGAGCGCAGCCTCAACATCGACTTCCTGCTCGGCTACCTGCGCCAGCTGCTGCCGCGGCGGCCCGACCTGAAGCTGATCGTGACCTCGGCGACGATCGACGCCGAGCGCTTCGCGAATCAATTCGCGTCGCCGGCGGGCATGGCGCCGGTGATCCAGGTCAGCGGGCGGCTCTATCCGGTAGAGCAGCGCTGGCGGCCCTGGGAAGACCGCAAGGGCGCGGACCTGGAGGACGCGATCGCCGACGCTGTGGACGAACTCTGGCGCGGCGGCCCCGGCGACATCCTGATCTTCCTGCCCGGCGAGCGCGAGATCCGCGAGACTGCCGACCACCTGCGCAAGCATCTGGCGAGCACGCAGCGCGGCGGGCCGCCGCGCGGGCCGGTGCCGGAGATCCTGCCGCTCTTCGCGCGCCTGTCGCAGTCCGAGCAGGACCGCGTCTTCGTGCCCGGCAATGGCCGGCGCATCGTGCTGGCGACCAATGTCGCGGAGACCTCGCTCACGGTGCCCGGCATCCGCTACGTCGTCGACAGCGGCCTGGCGCGCGTGAAGCGCTACAGCTACCGCAACAAGGTCGAGCAGCTGCAGGTGGAGCCCATCAGCCAGGCCGCGGCCAGCCAGCGTGCCGGGCGCTGCGGGCGCGTGGCGGGCGGCATCTGCATCCGGCTGTACGGCGAGGACGAGCACGGCGCGCGGCCGCGCTACACCGACCCCGAGATCCTGCGCAGCAGCCTGGCCGGCGTGATCCTGCGCATGAAGTCGCTGAAGCTGGGCGCGATCGAGGACTTCCCCTTCCTCGAACGTCCGCCCGGCAAGGCCATCGCCGACGGCTACGCGCTGCTGGCCGAGCTGGGCGCGGTGGACGAGGCGGGCGAGCTCACGCCCATCGGCCAGGAGCTGGCGCGGCTGCCGCTGGACCCGCGCATCGGCCGCATGATCCTGGAGGCGCGCCAGCGCCAGGCGCTGGCCGAGGTGCTGGTCATCGCCGCCGCGCTGTCGGGCCAGGACGTGCGCGACCGCCCGCTGGAGGCGCAGCAGGCGGCCGACGAGAAGCACAGGCTCTTCGACGACGAGAAGAGCGAGTTCATGGGCACGCTGAAGCTGTGGCGCTGGATCGAGGCCGGGCGCGGCGTGCACGGCCATGCCGACGAGGCGCAGGGCCGGGTCGACCAGCACAAGCTCAGCAACCGCCAGCAGGAGCAGCGCCTGCGCGAGCAGTTCGTCAACCCGCGCCGCGTGCGCGAGTGGCGCGACATCCACTCGCAGCTGCTCACGGTGGTGGCCGAGCATGGCTGGCGTCTCAATGCCGCGCCGGCCACCTACGAGCAGGTGCACTGCTCGATGCTGGCCGGGCTGCTGGGCAACATCGGCTGCAAGGCCGAGGACGACGAGTGGTACCTCGGCGCGCGCGGCATCCGCTTCTGGCGCCACCCGGGCGCGCACCTGTCGAAGAAGCCCGGGCGCTGGATCGTCGCGGCCGAACTGGTGGAGACGACGCGGCTGTTCGGCCGCGGCATCGCGGCGATCGAGCCGCAGTGGCTGCCGCCGCTGGCCGGCCACCTGTTGAAGAAGCAGCTGCTGGAGCCGCACTGGGAGAAGAAGGCCGCCGAGGTGGTGGCGCTGGAGCGCGCGACGCTCCATGGCCTGGTGATCTACAACAACCGGCGCGTCAACTATGCGAGCGTGGACCCGGCCGCGGCGCGCGAGATCTTCATCCGCGAGGCGCTGGTCGCGCACCTGCACGAGGACACGTTCGACTCGCGGCTGCCCTTCCTGGCGCACAACCGCCGGCTCGTGCGCGAGGTGCAGGCGCTGGAGCACAAGGCGCGCCGCCAGGACGTGCTGGTGGAGGACGAGCTGATCCACGCCTTCTACGACCAGCAGCTGCCGGCCGAGGTGTGCAGCGGCGCCACGCTGGAGCGCTGGTTCCGCGACGCGGTGCGCCAGCAGCCGGCCCTGCTGCAGCTCACGCGCGAGGAGCTGATGCGCCACGAGGCCGCCGGCATCACCACCGCAGCCTACCCGAAGACGATCCGCCTGGGCGGCATCGACTGCCGCGCCGAGTACCTGCACGAACCCGGCAATGCGCGCGACGGCCTGACGGTGACGGTGCCGGTCTACGCGCTGAACCAGGTCAGCGAGGCGCGCTGCGAGTGGCTGGTGCCCGGGCTGCTGCCGGCCAAGGTGCAGGCCCTGAGCAAGACGCTGCACCAGCGGCCGCGCTCGCGCCTGGTGCCGCTGCCGGAGTACGCCGCCGAGTTCTGCGCCACGGCACCCTTCGGCGAGGGCAGCCTGCTCGACCGGCTGCTCGCGGCGGTGCGCGAACGCACGCAGCTCGCCGTGCAGCGCAACGACTTCAAGCTCGAGCAGCTGCTGCCGCACCTGTTCATGAACCTGCGCGTCGTCGACGAGCAGGGCCGGCAGCTGGCCATGGGCCGCGACGTGGCGGGGCTGAAGGCCGAGCTCGGCGGCCTGGCGCGCACGGCCTTCCAGGCCCTGGCGGCACTGAAGCGGCCGGCCGCCGTGGCGCCGGCACCGGCGGCGGCGGCCGCCGATGCCGCCGCATCCGCGCGCGGGGTGGTCGCCCGGGTGGCGAAGGCCCCTTCGCCGGCGACTGCGGCCGCTGCGCCCGAGCCGCCCCGACGTCACACCGCCTGGACCTTCGGCGAGCTGCCGGAGCTGCTGGAGATCCGCCAGGCCGGGCAGGTGCTGGTGGGCTTCCCGGCCGTCGTCGACCATGGGGGCCACGTCGAGATCGAGGTCTTCGACGAGCCCGAGGTCGCCGCCGCGAGGCACCGCGCCGGGCTGCGCCGGCTGGTCGCGCTGCAGCTTCGCGAGCCGCTGAAGTATCTCGAGAAGAACCTCCCGGACCTGACGCGCATCGCCGGGCTGTACCTGGCGCTGGGCACGCTGGAGGAGCTGCGGGCGCAGATCGTCGACGTGGCGCTCGAGCGCGCCTTCCTGGCGGACCCGCTGCCCTCCGACGAGGCCTCGTTCAAGGCCCGCGTCGAGCAGGGCCGCGCGCGGCTGAACCTGATCGCGCAGGAGGTCGCGCGCCAGGCCGCGGTGGTGCTGGACGAATGGGCCGCGGCGCAGCGCAAGCTCAAGGACAGCCGCGCGCCGCGCGAGCTGGCCGAGGACATCTCGGCGCAGCTGCAGCGGCTGGTCGGCAGGCGTTTTCTCGCCGAGACGCCCTGGTCCGCGCTGCAGCACCTGCCGCGGTACCTGAAGGGCGTGCAGCTGCGGCTGGACAAGTGGCGCGCCGACCCCGAGCGCGACGCCGCGCGCCTGGCCGAGCTGCGCCCGCTGGAGCAGCGCTGGCAGCGCCGCCGCGCCGAGCTCAAGGGCGCCGGCCATGCGCGCCTGGACGAGTTCCGCTGGCTGCTGGAGGAGTTGCGCGTGAGCCTCTTCGCGCAGGAGCTGCGCACGCCGCAGCCTGTGAGCGTGAAGCGGCTGGAGCGCGCCTGGGCGCAGATCGCCGGCTGAGCGGCGCCGCTGCGTCCGGCGCGGCGGCGGGCGCGGCGACATTGACCCAGCTCAAGGTGTTGCAAATGACAATGATTCGCGATTGCGTTACCATGAACGAGTCCTGACCACCCAACCCCGCACTGCCATGATCCGACCCTTCCGCCGCGCGCTGCTCGTCCTGGCCGCCGTCGCCACCGTCGCCCCCTGGGCGCAGGCCCAGCAGCAGGTGCTGAACCTGTACTCGGCGCGCCACTACCAGACCGACGAGAAGCTCTATTCGGACTTCACGCAGGCCACCGGCATCCGCATCAACCGCGTCGAGGCCGACGACGCCGGCCTGCTGGCGCGGCTGAAGGCCGAGGGCAGCGCCAGCCCGGCCGACGTGATCCTGCTCGTCGACGCGGCGCGGCTGTGGCGCGCGGAGCAGGACGGCCTGTTCCAGCCGGTCAAGTCCGCCGTGCTGGAGCAGCGCATCCCGGGGCAGCTGCGCGGCGGCGAGGGCCCGCAGGGGGCGCAGTGGTTCGGCATGTCCACGCGCGCCCGCGTCATCGTGTACGACAAGAGCCGGCTGAAGGCCGCCGACGTCGACAGCTACGAGAAGCTGGCCGCGCCCGCCCTCAAGGGCCTGGTCTGCACGCGCAGCGGCTCGCACCCCTACAACCTGAGCCTGTTCGGCTCGCTGATGGAGCACCTGGGGCCGCTGGCCACCGAGCAGTGGCTGCAGGGCGTAGTGGCCAACATGGCGCGGGCGCCCAAGGGCGGCGACACCGACCAGATCCGCGCCGTCGCTTCCGGCGAATGCGCCGTGGCGATCAGCAACAGCTACTACTACGCGCGACTGATGCGCTCGAACAAGCCCGAGGACCGGGCCGTCGTCGAGCGCACCGGTGTCGTCTTCCCCAACCAGGCGAGCTGGGGCACGCACGTCAACATCGCCGGTGCCGCGGTGGCCCGCCACGCGAAGAACCGCGACGCCGCGGTGCGCTTCCTCGAATACCTGGCGGGCGACCAGGCGCAGCGCTACTTCGCCGACGGCAACAACGAATACCCCGTGGTGGCCAGCGCGCCGACCGAGAACCCGGCCCTCGTGAGCCTGGGCCGCTTCAAGGCCGAGACGGTGCCGATCGCCAAGGTCGGCGCCAACACCGCGCTGGTGCAGCAGATGCTGGACCGCGTCGGCTTCAAGTAACCCGCGACCTGCCTGCATGCAGAATCGCTCCTGCGCGGCAGGGGAGCGAAGCACGATGCGGGCAGGCAAGGGCCGTCGGGCGGCACGGGCGCTGGCGGCAGCGCGCCGTGCAGTCCTCGGTTTGGGCGTCTTCGTCGCAGGCACGGCGCTCGCGCAGGCGCCCCCGCCGAACTGGTTCTTCGACGGCCCGGAGATGGAGTCGCCCGCGCTGAGTCCGGACGGCCGGAGACTCGCCGCGATCACCCGCGAACCGGGCCAGACGGCCGCGCTCAGCGTCTACGAACTCGGCGAGAGGCTCCGCGCCCGCCAGGTTGCGCGCTTCACCGCGGCCCATGTCGTGCGCTTCGTGTGGCTGGACGGCGAGCGGCTGATGCTGGAGATCGCCGAGGGAGACCCCGACGAGAACCGCGCGCGGAGACTGGCCCCGCTGCATGTGGTCGGCGCGGACGGCAGCGGGCTCGCGGTGGCCGGCTGGCATCCCGGGCTTGCCGGCGTGACGGCGGGCTCGCCGCGACGGGCCGTGACGCAGACGCTGCGCCTGGACCACATGTTCGAGCCGTCGTCGGTGGCCGTGCAGTTCTGGAGCGAGGCCGACAAGGGCTGGAAGTCTCCGGCGCTGGAGGTCCCGCCCAATGTGCGCGGCTGGCTGATGGACCCGGCCGGTCGGCCCGAACTGGTCACCACCTACCGGCGCGGCCGCGTCGTTCACCATCTCCGCCGCCCGGGTGAAGGCGAGGGGCCACCGTGGACGGCACTGGCGGACCACGATCCGCTGGACCCGCCGTGGACACCACGCTTCGTGGACAGGGAGGGGCGGCTCTATGTGACGCGCCCGGCGGGCGCCGATCGGGCGCAGGTTCTGGCGCGCTTCGACCGCGCCGGCGCCGTCCCCGAAGCCGATGCGCTGATCAGCACACCGGGCTTCGACGTGCAGCCGCGATTCGTCATCGACGAGGACACCGGCGAACTGCTCGGCGTGCGTACCGTCACCGACGCCGAGGTCACGGTCTGGTACCACCCACGAATGAAGGAGTGGCAGGCGCAGGTCGACGGGCGCCTTCCGGGCCGCATCAACCGGCTGAGCTGCGTGCGCTGCCTGCAGGCCGACGCCGTGGTGCTGGTGACCTCGTGGTCGGACCGGGAGCCCGGCGAATACTGGTTGCTGGGCGGCGCAAGCGGCGAGCTGCGGCCGCTGTCGCGGCGCCGGCCGCTGGTCGACCCGGCGAAGATGGCCGTGCGCAGCTTCCAGCGCGTGCGTGCCCGAGACGGGCGCGGGATCCCGGTCTGGGTCACGGCACTCGAGCAGACCACCGCCCGGCCGCGGCCGGCGGTCGTGCTGGTGCATGGCGGTCCCTGGATGCGCGGTGCCGAATGGGAGTGGGAGCCGGTGGCGCAGTTCCTGGCCACCCGGGGCTATGTCGTGATCGAGCCGGAGTTCCGCGGCAGCACCGGCTACGGCGCCGACCACGAACACGCGGGCTGGAAGCAGTGGGGGCAGGCGATGCAGGACGATCTCGCCGACGCGCTCCAGTGGGCCGTGGCCGAGGGCATCGCGCTGCGCGGCCAGGCCTGTCTGGCCGGTGGCAGCTACGGAGGCTACGCGGCGCTGATGGGTCCGCTGCGGCATCCGGGGCTGTGGCGCTGTTCGGCGGCCTGGGTGGCGGTGACGGAACCGCGGCTGCTGTACCGCTCCAGCTGGCGCAGCGTGCTTCCGGCCGAGATGCGCAGCCATGTGCTGCCACGCACGATCGGCGACCGCTGGAACGACAGCGAGATGCTGAGGTCGATCTCGATCGTCGAGAACGCGCACCGCCTGGACGTGCCCGTGTTGCTGGCCTTCGGCGGCCTGGACGGCATCGTGCCGATCGATCATGGCCGTCGGCTGCGATCGGCCTTGCGGTCCAGCCGCCACGAGGTCGAGTACGTCGTCTACGAAAACGAGGGACATGGCTGGGTACGTGCCGAGACCTGGCTGGACTTCGCCGGCCGCCTCGAACGCTTTCTGGCACGTCACCTGCGCTGATGCGGCTGCATCCGAAGGGCCTGCGCCGAGGCCGCGGCACGCACTTGTGAGCGGCTGCAAGGTTTGCAAGGAGCGCGAATTGCGCCCGCGCAGCCGCGCTGTTTGCCGCATGGGCCCGCTGGCGGCGCGCAAGAATCGGCTCCCGATGGTTCCGGCGATGCGGCGACCGACTGCCATCGTCCGGCCGGCTCGTAACCCGCCACCGCGGTCCCTGCACCATGGAGACGAGGCCATGAGAACACTCTTCCGAATCCGCTCTGTGGTACTGACCGGCTGCTCCGCCCTGGCGCTGTCGCTCCCCGCCTGGAGCCAGACGCCTGCGAAGCCGGAGGCCGCGAAGCCCGAAGCGGCCGAGGCCGCGGCCTCGATGGAGCGCGCACAGCGGCTGGCCAACAACCCGCTGCGCATGATCCTCGAGGCCAGCCGCGTGCGCCGCAAAGGCGAAGCCGAACCGGCGGCCGAGGTCGCGGACGCGTCATCGCTGCGGCGCACCGCCGCCCGCACCGACGCCCCGGTGCCGACCAGCCTCGCGACCGCCGCGACGCCGCTGCGCGGCGTCGAGTCCGCGCCCGCGGCGCCCGAGCCGGCGCCCGAACCCGCCCCGCAGCCGGCCCTCGTGACGCTGGCCGCCGACGCCGCACTGGCGCAGCCGCTGGCCGCCAGCGCGCCCGCGCTGAAGGCCGAGGTCGCGCAGCAGGCGGCGCTGCCGCTGAACATGACGCCGGGGCCGCTGCCTTCGCCGGAGATGGCGGCGCTGCTCGTGCAGCCCAAGCTGCTGTCGATGACGCCGCCGGACTTCCCGCAGCGTGTGCTCGACCAGGTCGGCCGCATCGGCACGGTGCTGGCGGAGCTGACGATCCGTGCCGATGGCAGCGTGGCCGAGGTGCAGGTGCTGCCCCCGTCGCCACGGGCGCTGCAGCGCAGCATCGCCGATGCGCTGATGCAGTGGCGCTACGAGCCGCTGCCCGCGGAGCGCAGGCACCGCGTCGAGCTGGTCTTCGACAGCCTACGCTGAACGGTCGCGCACCCGGGGAATCCCGCTGGTGCGGCCGGCGCGCCGCCCCTAGGGTCGGTCGGGCCGGAGTGAACTGCGCAGCCGCATCGCGGCCGGGCGCGGGCACGCCGGCGGCTCCGGGCTCGTGGCCCGGCATACCGACAAGACAGGCCGCCGACGGCCTGGAGGAGACCCGATCCATGCGTTCCCGCCTACCGGGCGCCGTGCGCGCCGTCTTCGCGGCCACCGCCGGTGCCGCCCTGCTGGCCGCCTGCGGCGGCGGCCAGCGCGCCGCGGACCCCGCGGCTCCCGGCGAGCAGGCCCAGGGCCGCGCCGTCGCCGACGCCACCGGCACCCCCGCCGCCGACCAGAGCAAGGTGCGCCTGCGCCTGCTCAGCAGCCGCCCCGAACACGTCTCCGGCGGCGATGCGCGCATCGCCGTGCTGGCACCGCCGGGCCTGCGCGACCAGCTCGAGCTGTGGCTCAACGGCCAGCGCATCACGCCCGCGATGCAGCCCACGGCCACCGGCCTGGAGGGCGTGGTCGCCGGCCTCGTGGTGGGCACGAATACGCTGGAGCTGCGCCACCGCCGCGGCAACGGGCTGGGCGTCACCGACCGCCTGGTGCTGACCAACCACCCGATCACCGGCCCGATGTTCAGCGGCCCGCAGCAGCAGCCCTTCGTCTGCACGACGATCCAGGGCGCGGTCGGCCGCCAGCCGCTGGTGGACAGCGCCACGCCGCCGGGCTACCGGGTGCGCGACGCGCAGGGCAACGTCGTCGGCTACAGCCGCGACTGCAGCATCGACACCTTCGTCGCCTACCAGTACCGCAACACCGCCGGCGCCTACCTGCCGTACCCGGCCAGCGGCGAGCGCCCGGCCGACATGAGCACGACCACGCTGCCGGACGGCCGCACCGTGGACTTCATCGTGCGCCGCGAGATCGGCTCGATCAACCGCTTCCTCTACAGCATCGCGATGCTCTCGCCGCCGCCTGGCCAGGACAGCGCCGCGCAGGACGACACCAGCCGCTGGAACGGCAAGCTGCTGTACTGGTTCCAGGGCGGCGTGGCGATCGGCCACACCCAGGGCACGGTGCACGGCGGCTCGATGAACCCGGACATCCTGGGCCAGGGCTTCGCCATCGTGCACAGCAGCGGCAACAACACCGGCACGCACTACAACCTGAACCTCGCCGGCGAGACCGCGATGATGACCAAGGAGCGCTTCGTCGAGCGCTACGGCGTGCCCACCTACACCGTGGGCCTGGGCGGCAGCGGCGGCGCGATCCAGCAGTACATCATCGCGCAGAACCACCCGGGGGTGCTCGACGGCCTGCTGCCGGTGCAGAGCTACCCGGACATGGTCACGCAGACCATCCATGTCGGCGACTGCGAGCTGCTCGAGCACTACATGGACGCCACCGACCGCACGAATGCGAAGTGGCAGGTCACGAAGAACCGCAGCTGGCTGGTCGGCTTCAACGCCGAGGAGGGGTTCTCGCGCGTCAACGACCCGCTGCGCCAGCTGAAGCTGGCGCTGGGTTATGCCAGTGCCGTCGGCAGCACCGAGTGCATCCCTGCCTGGCGTGGCCTCACGCCGCTGGCGATGAACCCGCTGTACGGGCAGGTGCCGAACGCCGAGCACTACGACCCGCCGAGCGCCATCGCCGCGATCCGCTGGACGCACTACGACGACCTGCGCAACGTCTACGGCGTCGATGCGAGCGGCGCGGCGCGCGTGACCTGGGACAACGTCGGTGTGCAGTACGGCCTGCAGTCGCTGCGCGCCGGGCGCATCACGCCCGCGGAGTTCCTGCACCTGAACTGGCATGTCGGCGGCTGGAAGCACCCGAGCGACATGACGCAGGAGACCTTCCCGTTCTTCGGCACCGGCGCCGACGAGGTCAACAAGGCGCTGACGATCCCCGGCTACTTCGATCCCTGGAGCCGCAAGAACATGAACCTGGGCACGGCCGACGTGCCGGCGCCGCGCTCGGTGGGCGACCCGATCGCGCAGCGCGCGGCCTACACCAGCGGCCATGTCTTCGCCGGCCGGCTGGACGTGCCGGCGATCGACCACCGCCAGTACATGGAGCGCGAGCTCGACATGCACAACGCGCACCAGAGCTTCGCGGTGCGCCAGCGCGTGCTCGACCGCATGGGCCACAGCGACAACCTCGTCATCTGGTTCACCGACACGATCCCGCTCACGCCCAAGGCCAGCAACACGCTGCAGGCGCTGGCGGTGATGGACGAGTGGCTGATGAACATGCGTGCCCACCCGAAGCGCACGATCGCCCAGAACAAGCCGGCGATGGCGGCGGACGCCTGCTTCGACCGCTTCGGCGCGCTGATGAGCTCGGGCGCCGGCGTGTGGGCCGGCATCCTGGACGGCAACGCGCCGGGCGCCTGCACCACGGCCTTCCCGCTGTACGGCACCAGCCGCATCGTCGCCGGCGCCCCGATCACCGGCGCGATGTACCGCTGCGCGCTCAAGAGCGTGGACCAGGCGCTGGCCGACGGCACCTACGGCAGCTGGACCCCCAACGCCGACGAGGCGGCCAGGCTGCGCCGGATCTTCCCGAACGGCGTCTGCGACTACACCCGGGGCGACCAGGCCAGGCCGTAGCGGCCGCAGCCGCCGTTCAGCGTGCGAGGACCGCCAGCGCGCGGTCCAGCCCGCCGCGGTCCACCGCCACCGTGGCCTCGGAGCGCACGGCCGGCTTGGCGTGGAAGGCGATGGACAGCCCGGCGGCCGCCATCATCGGCAGGTCGTTGGCGCCATCGCCGACCGCGATGCACTGCGCCGGCGCGGCGCCGAGGCGGTGCGCGGTCTCCAGCATCGTCCGGCGCTTCTCGGCGCCGTCGACGATCTCGCCCCAGGCCTGCGGCCGCAGGCGGCCGGTCAGCACGCCGCCCTCGATCTCCAGCAGGTTGGCGCGCGCGAAGTCCATGCCCAGCCGCGCCTGCACGCGCTCGCTGAAGAAGGTGAAGCCGCCGCTGACCAGCAGCGTCTTCACGCCGGCGGCGCGGCAGGCGTCGATGAACTCCGGCACGCCCGGGTTGATGCGCAGCCGCTCGTCGTACACCGCCTGCAGCGCCTGCGCCGGCACGCCGGCCAGCAGGGCCAGGCGCCTGCGCAGGCTGTCCTTGAAGTCGGTGATCTCGCCGCGCATGGCCGCCGCGGTGATCGCGGCGACCTCGGCCTTGCGGCCCACCGCGTCGGCGATCTCGTCGATGCACTCGATGCTGATCAGCGTGGAGTCCATGTCGAAGGCCGCGAGCCGGTACGCGCCCAGCGGCCCCGGCGCAGCGCCCTGGCGCAGCCAGAGCCCGGGTTCGACCTCGTCGTGGGTGTCCATCAGCAGTTCAGCGGCTCGACGCCGCCGTCGAACATGCGGCGCTCGAAGCGCAGCGGCGCGAGTTCCACGCGCTCGCCGCCTGCTTCCAGCGGCGGCAGCACGAGCTCGAAGCCGGGCAGGCCCTCGGGCAGCGCGGCCTCCAGCAGCAGGCGCGGCGCGCCGCCGCCGGCCACCGCCTGCAGCGGCGTGGCCAGCGTGATGTCGTCTTCGAACAGCAGGTCCAGCGCCGGGAAGGGCAGGCGCAGCGTGCCGGCGCTGCCGCCGGCGGCATCGGTCAGCTGCACGGCCGCGTCGGGCAGCCACCAGGGGCGCGCGTCCTGCACGGCCAGCTCGAGGTCGCCGCGCAGGGGTTCGGCGCGCGTGGCCGTCTCGAAGCGCCACCAGCGTCCGCTCCAATGCAGCGGGCCGGCCTCGACCGCGAAGCTGCGCTCGCCATAGGGCACGATGTTCTCGCAGGCCAGCTTCGGCGTGTCGCGGCGGCAGGCGGCCTCGCGCTCGCGCAGGTGCTGCTGCTCGGCTTCGCTGCGGTAGTCGCCGGGCCGCCTGTCGCTGCCCGGGCGCCGCAGCAGCACCGGCGGCGTGGCGATCGCCTCGCCGCCCGCGCCGCCGATCTGCACCGCCGGCAGCTGCAGCGACATCGCCGCCGGCGCGAAGCCGGCCGGCGCCTAGAAGCCGGCGCGCAGCAGGCCATGCGCGCGCCGCGGGTCGCGTGGCCGGCCGGCGGCGCCGGCCGGGCGCAGGCGCAGCGGCTCCACCAGTGCATCGGCCGCCACGCGCGCCGAGGCGGTCACGCGCACGGCGAGCGGCGCATCCAGCGCACGGCCGCTGCCGGTCTCGCGCAGCGCCGCGCGCCCGGACACGAAGCGCGCCGGCGCACCGGCCGGCAGGGTGAGCTGCACGCGCAGCGGCAGGGCAGGTTCGTCGCGGCGCAGGCTCTCGCGGTGCGCGCTGGCGAGCAGGCGCACGCCAGCGCCGGCGTCGACCTCGACCGTGGTCTCGGGCCCGGCCTGGCCCTGGCACCAGGCGCGGCGCAGCCGCGCACCCGGGCCGGCGACCGGCCGGTAGTAGGGCCCGTAGGGGATGGCCACGCAGCCGGCCGCCGCCAGCAGGGGCAGCGCGAGGGCGCCGCGCAGCAGGGTGCGGCGAGCGGGCAGGGCGGTGAATGCGGGGGGGCGCATGGTGCTCTCAGGCCCGCACCGCCGCCGGCTGGCCCAGCGAGCGCAGCAGGTCGCGCAGGTAGTGCGCGCGGTCCGCGGGGCTGGCGATCGCGCGCTCGATGCGCAGCTTGTGGTTGCCGGCGAGCTTGATCGCGCGGTTCTTCTGCACCAGCTCGACGATGCGCTGCGCGTCCACCGGCGCCTTCTCGCTGAAGCTGAGGTTCATCAGCTTCGCGCTGGCGTCGATCTTGGTCACGCCGTAGGGCCGCGCCAGCACGCGCAGCCGGTGGGTGTCGAACAGCGTCTGGCCCTGCGCGGGCAGGCGGCCGAAGCGGTCGGTGATCTCCTCCAGCAGCGCGTCGATCTGCTCGCTGCGCTCGGCGCTGGCCAGCCGCTTGTACAGGCCCAGGCGCACGTGCACGTCGCCGCAGTAGGCGTCGGGCAGCAGCGCCGGCGCGTGCAGGTTGATCTCGGTGGTGGCGTCGGCCGGGTTCAGCAGGTCGGGGATGTCGGGCTCGCGGCCGGCGCGCAGCGAGCGCACGGCCGCCGCGAGCATGTCGTTGTAGAGCTGGAAGCCGACCTCCATCATGTTGCCGCTCTGGTGCTCGCCCAGCACCTCGCCGGCGCCGCGGATCTCCAGGTCGTGCATCGCGAGGTAGAAGCCGCTGCCCAGCTCCTCCATCTGCTGGATCGCCTCCAGCCGCTGCGCCGCCTGCTTCGTGAGGCCCTCGACGTCGGGCACCAGCAGGTAGGCGTAGGCCTGGTGGTG